>JAGKWZ010000261.1 GCA_021151605.1 Verrucomicrobiaceae bacterium | reverse complement strand
GGTGAGTTGGCGCATGCCGTCACCTTCGGCACCGAGCACCAGGGCGGTCGGGCCTTTCAGATCGACCTGATAAAGGGTCTTGGGCGCGTCACCACTGGTGCCAATGCACCAGATATTGCGTTCCTTGAGTTCGCCCAGCGTTCGCGCCAGGTTGGTCACCATGAAGTACGGCACGGTCTCCGCCGCGCCACTGGCCACCTTGGCGACGGTGGCGTTGGTCATCGTGCTGCGGTCGTTGCCGCAACGAAGGCAGTTGGCTCAGCCAAGCAAACCGCCAACAAGACCAAGAACGATCTCAACAATGCTACCAACTCAGCCAAACAGATGGAAGCTTTGCTGGCCAAGTCCAAAGCCGAGCTCGACGCTGCCAACAAACTCGCCGCTCCGCTGCGTGGTCAGCATGATAGCTTGAGTAAGGAGATCGCCGCTCAGGACAAGGCCCGTGCCGACAAAAACGCCGTCCCAGCCGCCCTCGCCGCCGAGTTTGCTACCAAGTCGAAACCTGTCAGTGAACAGATCGCCCAGATCAAAGCCGCGCTTCCTCCGCTTGAGAAAGCCTTTGCCGATGCCCGTGCCAAGCTTGAGGCAGATATCAAAGTGGTCGATGCCAAGAAAGCCGAAGTCGCCAAAGCCACCGAAGCTCTCGAAGGCACCAAAGCCAAGAAAGCCAGCGCGGAGGCTGCCATCGCAGCTGCTACCAAGGACAATCCTGTCCGCGACAAAAACCTCGCCGAGATCAACGCTGAGCTAGCCAAGATGCAGCCCCAGCTCGATCCCCTCCGCGCCAAGGTGAAGCAGATGGAAGCTCAGTATTTCACCATGCTGCCAAAGTAAGCGGTTTTGTCCCAGTCCCCCTGAATTGTTTCCACTCGAAAAAAGTGGCTACGTCAGAAGGCTTGACCTTTTGACTCATGCCCTGGATAAAAAGCCGTGGCATTCACTACTTATCGATGAAGTGTAAAATGACTCAAATAATACCGTGGCATTTGAGTCAGACTGAATCGAATAAAGCAAACTCAGATAATGAAAACGATCCCAAAATCCATCCTTCTCTGTATTGAGATGCCACGTATAATTGGACCAAAAGGAAAGTTAGTTGGCGAGGGCTAGGTTGGCCTCAAAAGAGGCAGGAGATTGATACGAAAGCGAGGAGGAGCCTACTGAAAATGGTGGCCTGGGTGTTGCTGGTATGCATGAGGACGAAGTGGATGTGAGTGATACCCACATCATGGATGCCGCTGTAGAATGTGAGTATCGGACGAAGGTTCTACGACTTTGGTCGGATGTACTATTGAGCACCAAATTATAGCGCGGACTCCGTTGCCAGAGTCCGCGCCGTATCAGTTTCTCCTCTCCTTTTGATCCGGAGAGCGATTCACACCATTGGAACTATTTTGCGAGCCAGCTCACTTTGCCGCTTTCGCCAAGGTAGTTCAGCACGGTGGGTTGGGTGGTCATGAAGTAGCCGTGGCCGCCTTTATTTGCGCCCTTCTGCATGAGCACGCCCTGCCACTTGGGCTTGGTGCCGTCGCTGTGGGTGAAGGTGCCGTTGAGCACGCCGGTTCCGAAGGTTGGCATGAAGGTGAAGCTGCTGTCCGTGGTCGGTGCTTTGGTGAACACGTTGGCGGAGGTGAGGTTCACATACTTCGTGAGGGTGCTGGTGAGCAGTCCTTTGGTGAAGGTGAGGTTGGTATTGCCGAGGGTAGGATGGATGGCGGCGAGTCCTGTGAAGACTGCGGCTGGCGGCGGCGTGTATTTGCTGGCGAGCATGTCGACGAGGATGCCCTCATCCCAGCCGTAGGGATACCATTGGCTGTTTTGAGCCGGGCGGAACCACATCATGTCCATGGCAGTGGCGTCTGTATCGCTCTGGGTGTCATCCAGTTGTGCGGTGGCGGCGACGCTGCCTTTGTCTGTGTAGAGCGCCTGATAGATGGGCCATTGATTGGACTGTGATAGATTGGCAACACTGGTTATCGTGGTGTCATCGGCGAGCTTGCCTGACATGACGACAGTGCCGTCTGCTTTGACATTAATGGTAAGGTAGCCGTCGCCCTGCGGGTAGTCTTGTGAGGTGAAGCCCGCACCCTGTGAGGTGCGCGACTTCAGACGTGCGGTGTAGCTTTTGACATACTGCGAAGGCACGCTGGCGGCCGTGCTATTGTAGGCGTGGCGGTTGGCGGTGATGATGGATTCGGCGACCCTGTTGCCACGGAAGTTGTCTGTAAGCGTGCCGTTGAGCTGTTTGGTCAACCCGGTGAGATCGAGTTTCAATGCGAGCGTGAGGCTGGACTTACCTGGGCGCTGAAGTGTCAGCGTGGTAGCTCGTGCTGGGGCGAAGCGCACGACGCCGGTATTGTCGCATTGCGCGGTGAAAGGCAATGTCAGGCCGTCGATCTTCATGACACCAGTCATGGAGCCTGTGGTCGTGATTTTAGCAGAGCAGAAACCGACGGTGGTATTCGTCGCCACGGTGCCGCCTGCGGGCTGTGAAGTCGAAGGCATGATGAGTCCGCTGAAGTCACCGGTCACCGCTGCTGTGAATGGATTGGCGATGAATTTGGCGCTGAGCGTCAAATTTGGCTGCATGAAGAAGGCGAGCGTGGGCAGCTCGGCAGTGGCGGTGGTGATGCCTGTGCCGATGGTACTGTTAGCGGTCCAGCCATCGAAGACAAAGCCGGGTTTTGGTGTGGCGGTGATGCTGTAACTCTTGCCGACCTGACGGCCTGAGGTGGGCACAAATCCATTGCTGAGGGTGCCAGAGTTGACCGGACCATTGATGCTGACTGCCAAGGTGCGCAGATGGGTGAAGCTGCGTGTGGCGAATGTGGAGGCATTGCCTTTGAAGTCGAGGGCGCGGACCACGATGTTGTTCACTCCAGGCTGGGGCTGGACGTTGATGGCGTAGCCCGTGGTGGTGCCACCGGGGATGGTGAGAGCTGCATCAGCGAAGCTGCCGTTGTTGACGGAGACCTGCACTTTGACCACACCGATGTTGTCTGTGGCCGTGCCCATGATGGTGACAGGCGTTGTGTCCACGATAGAGGCGTTGTTTGCCGGCAGGCTGATGGCGGCCACGGGCTTTACAGTATCCGTGGCGGCGCTGGGGGGCAGGATGATGACGGTGGCAGTAGTTGGAGTGACAAGATTGCTGCCGACTTCGCCAGTGTTAAACAGGGAGACCGTGAAGGACTTGGTCGTCGTGGTGGCATTCGCAGGGATGGGGATGAGCACATGCTGCTGGCTCACGTTGTGAGTCATGGTGATCCGAGTGCCTGTCTGCGCGGTGTAATGGTCGGGTGCCGTGGCGCTGCCATTAGCTGTGTTGAGTCCGCAACCGATGGTTCCGGAGAAGCTGCCAATGCGTTTGACGACGATGTCCGCCGTCGTAGCGGAGCTGCCGCTGAGGACGGTGAAGACATTGCTGGCGAGGGCGAGCTGGCCTTCATTCGGGAACATCGGCGTGATGGTGTAGGACTTCGTGGTCGTGCCATCGGCTGCGGTGACCACGATGATGATGGGCAAGAGTCCGCTACTGAACGTAATGGGAGCACTGGCGCTGCCCGAAGCCACGGCGCTGCCATTGACGGTGATGCTGGCCGTAGGGCTGGAGGCAATAGGGGTCACAAGAATGGAGCTGGCGCTGCCTGGGAAGGAGGCAAAGTAACTCGTGCTAGCAGGATTGAAGGGCGAGATGAGGCCTCCCGTGTTGAAGCTTATCCCGGCAAGATCGGCATTGGTTTCGCTCAAGACATTCACCAGCACTGTGTAGGCTCTTGTGGTGATGAGATCTTCTGCTCTTACCAGGATGTTCACCACAGTGCCGCCTGGATTCAGCGCGATGACATCACTCTCGGTGCCGGAGGGGACGACGACGTCATTGACCCGGATGATTGACCCCGCATGGGCTGCCGTGGGAGTAAAGGAGATGAATGTGGTGCCGCTGGGGACATTGCAGACGAAGCCTGCGTCGGTGGGTTCGAGAGTTCCGATGCTGGAGGTCAGACTGGCGAGATCAGCATTGGCAGCGACCACGTCGGTGATGCGCAGTCGTCCGGTAGCGAGATTGATCCAGCCAGCGCTGCTGCTCCAGGCGAAGCCGCTGAACTCGCCGCTGTAGATGCTGAACCGCGGGCGGTTGGCATCTTCGGGGGCGGCCCAACCGAAGTTGATCCAGCCGACATTCGGCGACCAAGCGAGGCCGCTGAGGTTGCCGTTGCTGTCACGATTGACACCAGCGTCGCTGCCGTCGGTGTTGTCGTAGGTCTGGCCGTTAGCCGGTGTGCCATCGCCAAAGTAGATCCATCCGGTGGTGTCACTCCAGGCATGGCCGGAGAGAAAGGTGGCATCGATGTGCACGCCGTCGTTGTCATTGGGTCGTTGCGGTTTGAGATCTAGCCAGCCGAGGTTGCTCGCCCAGGCATAGCTTTCGCCTTCGGCGAAGTTGGATGTTTGTGCGCTGAGGGCCTGCGTGAGCAGGAGCAGCGGGATGAGGAGGAAATGAAGTTTCACGTTGAAAATAAGGGTGCGAGTTGAAAAGAATTGAGGTGATGGATTAAAGGGTGCCGAAGAATTTCTGGTTCACGTTGTTGGTGCCGCTTGCGCTCGTGCAGCCGGTGGCGACTGGAGCCTCGATGGCCACACCATTGGTGCGGACGCCCTGGGTAAAAGAGGCGGTCTTCCAGGCAAACACGCCGATGGCGGTGCTGCTGTGGCCGACGCAGTTGTCCACTTGGTTGGACCAGAGGCCGCGCCCGTCGGTGCTGGCTCCACGACTGTCGGCGAGGACATAGACATACAGTCCAGGTCCCGTGCTGCTGATGCCACGCAGATTGCTGCCGACTTCAGCGGAGATGCCAGAGCCAGCGATGCTGGTGCCGAGGCAGTTGGTGACTGTTTTGGCAAAGATGCCCGCGCTCTCATCCACTGGAACGGAGCTGCCGCGATTCAGGCCACGGCTGTCTTTCACGACGCCGAATCTGGCATCAATGCCACTGCCACCGGTGCCTGCGCACTGGCCGCTGCTTTGGTTGATAACACCAAGCTTGGAACTCGCAGGCAGCTTAATGGCCGTGTCACCCGAGGTGGTGACGAGGCAGTTCAGCACGGTCGTGGCCTGGATGCCCACGCCTGCGCAGACATCCACGATGCAGCCTTCCACCACACCCGAAGTTGCCTGGATGCCTGTGGTAGCGACGCCTTCCACGAGACAGTCGCTGACTCGTGCGCCGATGCCATCACCGATGATCCCCTGGGCAAAGCCGCCCGTGGTGAAGCTGCTGCCACTGGCGGTGGTGGTGCCCAGGATGTTGCCGCTGTGAATGCGTATGCCTTTGCTGCTGCCAAAGAAGACTCCGGCACCGCCTGTGGATGTGGTCTTAGCGATGGAGAAGCCATTCAGATCCAGTGTGACATTGTCACTGGCTATGATCACACCGCTGGCTGCTAGAGCTGTGAGGGTCACGTTCGCCGTCAGGTAGTAGCTACCTGGAAGGCTGATGGTGATGGTGCCTGCGGCATTGATGGAGACACCAAGCTGACCTGCTAGCAGCGGGACGCGCGGCTGTACCTGTTGCAGCGTTTTCATGCTGGCCGTGGGTGGACCAGAGGGTGGAGTGAGGCTGCTCTGAGCCTGGAGTGCTGTGGCCAGACTGAGGCACACGAGCATCTGCGAAAGGAGAGATTTCATGATCGAAAAAAGTTTGGATTGAAGGTGAAAAGCAGGATCACAGAGTGCCAAGGAACTTCTGAAGCGGGGGGGCTGTGAGGTTGACGCCGTCGTAGTATCCGGGGTCAATCTGGCCCACCGTGCCGCCTTGCAGCGTGGTGCAGCCAGTCACGATAATTCCTTGGATAGCAATTCCGCCTCCGGCGCGTGTGGCCTGGCAATAGGTGGTGATGCCTGTGCAATAGATGCCAGTTGAGGTTCCGCTGCCCACGCAGTTAATGATATGATTGCCTCTGATGCCATAGGACCGCTGCCCGCTAGCGGTTGTCGTAGTGATGCTGATACCCGCACATTCACTGGCGCTGTTGGCACCGACACCCACACCCGAATCAGTATTTCCGCATGTGCCAGTGCAGTTCTGAACCGAACCGCCGCTGATGCCGATACCGCCCTCGCTGCTGCCCTTGCAGTTCTGCACTGTTGCCCCGCGAATCACGGCGGTGGGAGCATTCCATGTCCCACCCAGGCTACCCTCCGATGAGATGCCTGCTGAGTCCTCGACCGTGGCCTTGTCGGCGAAGATGCCGCTCACTTCTCCTGATTTTCCGTCTGGATCTTGGCCGATGCATTGGCCGTAGCAGCGCCGCACCCCGCCATCGGCACCCTGGTGATGATAGATAGCTCCATTGGGTGAGTTGACGAACTCTGTCACTGTGACCATGATGCCAGCCAGCCAGGTTTTTTGAGCGATGCAGTCCTCGACGATAGTGGCACTGATGCCTGCTCCTGACAGAGGAAGACCATTATTCCCCATTCCGGTGCCATCGACCAAACAGCGCTCCACACGCCCCAACGGGGCATCGATCCCGGTGCCAGACGCATTTTCGACGAGACAGTCTGTGACCACTGGATCGGGGCCTAAAAGTTCGATTCCGCAGTTTGATAAGTTACCATTGCGGACCTGAACACCTTGCCTGGTTGAGTTCGCATAGATTCCCCTGGTAGCTGAGTTGGGGGCGAAGAGGATCGTGAAGCCATTGAGGTCAATGACGACATCATTTGCCCGAATGTTGATCGCCATAGTGACATCAGCTGTGAGGTAGTAATTCCCTGGCTGGTTGATCTTGAATTCATCAAACTCAAATGTCACCCCAGGCTGCCCGACGATGAGCGGAATGCGCGGCTGCAACTCGGCAAGCGTGAGCCGCTGTGGCGCGGGGGAGTCTGGTGGGGCTGTGATACTGCCCAGTTGGGCAAAGGCTGTCTGCACGAGCAGCAGCGGGAAAAGTGCGATGAATGAAGCCTTCATGATCGTGAATGTCGAAAATGTCGTGAACGAAGACTGGCTCATGGCGTGCCAAGGAACTTGCGCGAGGAACTCACCGTTCCATCGGCGGTAACGATATAGCAGCCGATCGCGATCGGTGCGGAGATGGCAACACCGGCTGGCCGTTGGGAGGTGCAGAAGCTGGCCGTGCCCGTCAGCTGCATACCATAGGGGCCGCTGGCGCTGTAGGCGTTGCAGTTCGCCGCATTCACCGCGGAGATCCCGATGTTTGAGGTGCTTGCACCCCGGCAGTTCTTGGCATTGTAGATCGCACGCAGCCCGATGCCTGAAGTGCTAGCACCGACGCAGTTCGTCGTGTTCTCTGCCTGCACTCCCACGCCGGAGGTGCTGGTGCCATACACATTCATCGCATTCAATGCCTGCACTCCAAAGCCACCGTTGCAGACGCCTCGGCTGTTGGAAACCACGCCTGAAACTGCCACAATGCCGCCGCCGTTAGTGCCCACGCTTTGGGCCACACTGTTGAAGACACCCAGAGATTCATTCGGCAGGAAGATGCCCGTGCCACCGGTGTTGAGTGCCTGCGAATCTTTTACCGAGCCTGCCGTATGAATGCCGTTGCCACCGACCGTCTCCACCAGGCAGCGATCCACCTGGCTTAGTGCCGCATTGGCTGGCGATGCCTCAATGCCCGCGCTGCGCACTGCGCGCACGATGACATTGGTCACGCGCGTGCTGCCGCCCGTGCCGACGATACCACGATTCCAACCGAATCCGCTGAACACACCCGCCGTCTGCGTCGCCGCACCTGCGATGATGCCATTGATGATGCGGGTGCCTTTGCTTGCACCATAGCTGATGGCATCGCCGCCATTCACCGTCGTGCAGCGGAGGCTGAAGCCATTCAGATCCAGCGTCACACGAGGAGCTGAGATGACGATGCCGTGCGCGCCGACAGTGCTGACGGTGATATTACCTGTCAGGTAGTAGCTGCCTGGCTGATGGTGATCGTGCCTGTGGCGTTGTTGATGCTGACGCCGGGCTGGCCGGCATTGAGCGGCGTGCGCGCCTCGACTTGATCGAGTGTCTTCATGACCGGTGCCGGTGGCCCGGGCGGTGGTGTCAGGCTGCCCTGCGCATGAAGCGCACATGGAGTGATGATGACGGAGAGCGCGAAAAGCGCCGAGGAGATGAAGATGCTTGATTTCATAACTGGTGATCGAATGGATTTGTTGTAGTCGAGTTCGATCCTTGCCGAACTCATGCACTGATCCTGCATCACTTCCCCGAGGCCCGGTATTGGACGATGGTTCTAGGTCGTGTTTGAAAACCCTCAACAGCCATAGCGAAGCCAATCGATGACGGACGCAAATTGAATGAGAGCGAGGTAGTGGGAGGCAAGTTTATC
>JAGKWZ010000260.1 GCA_021151605.1 Verrucomicrobiaceae bacterium | reverse complement strand
ACGATGGCATTCCCAATCTTCTCGAACGCGCCACCTTGATGAATCCCACCGCGAGCGATGCCGTCCCCGCGTCCGTCACGAAATCGATCTCGCCCCTCGACTTCATCTACACCAAGAACAAATCCGTCACCGACGTGAGCTTCATCGTCGAGTGGAGCGACACTCTAGGAAACGACTGGAGCACAAGCGGCGTCAGCGCCCCAACCATCCTCAGCGACAACGGCGTAACGCAGCAGGTTAAAGTCAGCGTGATTGCCGGAGAGAATGGCAGGCGCTTTGTTCGGCTCAGAGTCACACGGCCATGAGATGCTCATCTCCGCTGTGCTTGGCGGTCATTTTAGACATGCCTTTTTAGAACCGGTCTATTTTTTCCCGGCCTTCTTCGCTGCTGCTGCGGGCTTCACCTGGATGCCTGCGGCTTCCATGACTAGCTTTTGAAAGGTGTCCTTGGGTTTGCCGCTGTCTGGCACGAGCACGTTTTGCACGAGGAAGACTGTGATGATCCTGGAGGCGGGGTCGATCCAGCCATTCGTGGCAAAGGCACCGCCGTGACCGAAACTGCCGACGGGCATGGCGCTGCACACACGCTGCGTCTCTGTGTTTACCTGCCAGCCGCAGGCGTAGTTGAGCGATTTGCCATCGGCCACCACAGGGGTGGTCATATCCTTCACCGCTTTTTCGGAGAGGAAGCGAATGCCTTCGAGTTCACCACCAGCGGCGATCATTGAGTAGAAGCGGCCCATGTCAGCAGCTGTGGAGAAAAGGCCGCCAGCGGGCTCCGGCATGTGTGTCACGGTGACATCACTAGTGACAAAGGGATTGTAGCCGGGAACGAGTTCATGGGTGTCCTCATCCATTTTGTAGGTTCGGGCGATCCTGGCCCGGTGCGCTTCGTCAGGATTAAACTGCGTGTCCTTCATGCCCAGCGGCAGAAACAGGCGCTTCGTGAGAAATTCATCATACTTCATGCCGCTGACGATCTCGATGATGCGCCCAGCCACAGTGGGGCCAAAACCGTACTCGTAGGCGCTGCCTGGCTGAAAGGCCAAAGGTGCCTTGATCAGAGTGGCTACATAGCTCTTCAGCGAGATCGCTCCGTCTGTCGGCTTGCGCGGTGGAAAAGCGATGCCCGCCGTGTGACTCAGCAGCATGCGAAGTGTGATGGGCTTCTGCGGGGTAATGCCACCGACTACTTTCACCTGACCGAGTTCAGGCAGCCACTTCGAGGCCGGTTCATCCAGTGCCAGCTTGCCCTCATCCACCAGCAGCATCACTGCCGTGGCATTCACGGACTTCGTCATGGATGCGATCCAAAACAGCGCATCCTTCTCCATCTTCCGCCCCTTGGCGATATCTGCCATTCCTGTTGCCTCGTGATGGACGACTTTGCCTTTGTCCATCACCAGAGTGACCACACCTGCCGCCTGTTTTGCGGCCACGGCCTGCTCCATCGCAAGGGGAATGGTGGACAGCTTGGCTGCATCCAGCGCGAAGGCGAGGGCAGGGGAGACGAAGAGGAGTGCGAGGAGATGCTTCAGGGACATCTGCACTGAACGACCGCCGTCGGTGAAGTGTTGCGTCTGAACCGTGCGCTGATTTTACCTGCGCTGGCTTACCAGAGATCAATCGGCTGGTGGGTGTCTGGCAGGATGATCTCTGTGCTGCTGAGGGTCTCGGTGAAGCGGGTGGTGAACCAGGCCTGGGACTCGACTTCGCCATGGACGAGGAGGAGCTTTTTGGGCTTCACTTTCTCGACGTAGTCGGCGATTTGCTCGCGGGTGGCGTGGGCGCTGAGGTCGAAGCTTTCGATGCGGGCATTGGCCTCCACAGGTGGGAGGTTGGCGGCGAGCTTGATCTTTTCACCAGACTTGGCGTGGCGGACTTTGTAGCCGGGGGACTCGGGGTCGGTGTAGCCGACGAAGGCGACAGCGTTGCGCGGATTGTCGAGGAAGCGCCAGGCGAATTGGTTCGAGGTGGTGCCCTCGGTCATCATGCCGCTGGAGAGGCAGTAGATGGTGCGTGGCTGGTAGTTGAACTGCCTTGGCCCGCTGCGGCGTCCACGCTTCTCGGGCTGGACGAGCATCTTCACATCTTCGAGCAGGCGGAAGCCACGATAGTTCCGGCGGGAGCGGTCGGTGTAGTGATCGTAGAGGACGGTGATTTTGGTGCCGAGACCGCCGATCTGGAGGGGCATCTCGGGGATGAGGCCTTCTTCGTGCAGTTCATGCAGCATGAGCATGACTTCCTGGGTCTTGCCGAGGGCGAAGACGGGGATGAGCACGGAGCCATTGGCATCAAAGGTGTCTCGAATAAGGGCGGCGAGGCGCTCTTTTTCGGCTTTGCGGGTGTAGTCGGCGGGGCGCTCGTAGGTGCCACGTGTGGTCTCGATGATGAGGACGTCGATGTCCTCCGTGGGGAAATCCGCCGCCATGGAGATGGTCTGCGCCTCGAAGTTTACATCGCCTGTGTAGAAAAGGGTGCTACCTGCCTCCTTCACCATGACGCCGGTGGAGCCGAGGATGTGCCCGGCATCATAGAGACTGACTTTCCAGTCGGTGTCGGGGATCTCAAAGGGGCGCTCTAGGTCGCGGTAGATGTACTGGGCGCGATTTTCATCCAGCTCTTTGTGCGTGAAGAGTGGGTATTCGGCGATGCCCTGCTCCATGCGCTGGGAGGTCATGACGTTGACCGAGTTGTGCAGCATTCCGCTCATGATCTCGCCCGTCTGCTCGGTCATGAAGACAGGAGTCGCGGGCTGTTTACGCATGAGCACGGGCAGGGCACCGATGTGATCATGATGGGCGTGGGTGATGATGACCCCGTCAGCTGTATCATGCGGAAGAGGCCCGAAGTCGGGCAGAGCATCAAATCCGACGCCCTTTGGATGCATGCCCGCGTCCATCACGACACGGTCTTCACCGCGTTCGAGGAGATAGGAATTGGCACCGATCTCGCGGCGGCGGGTGAGGTTACGGAATCGCATGTGAAAGTGTTCTGGGGGAAGGGGAGGGCGAGACTAGGCCGTGATTGAGGATAGGCAAGCGCTCAGAACCATTGACACCACGGTCTCAGCACGGAGTCTCCGCCCGTGTCACGCCTGCACGATCACCTGAACTTTGCCCTTCCCGCCATCTTCGGGCTGTGTGTGCTGGGCGCCACGGTAGATGGGCAGGC
The DNA here is from genome assembly GCA_021151605.1 of Verrucomicrobiaceae bacterium. Classification (GTDB taxonomy): domain Bacteria; phylum Verrucomicrobiota; class Verrucomicrobiia; order Verrucomicrobiales; family Verrucomicrobiaceae; genus Prosthecobacter. The sequence continues at coordinate 5,198 of JAGKWZ010000260.1, read as the reverse complement.
TCAGATCTCAAAGCGTGATGATGCGGTGGGCCGACTGCTGAATGAATGGTATCGTGATGGCACGGCGGCAGGACTGGCGAGCATTACCTACGAGAACCGGGATGGTCAGCACTCGCCGCTGAATACGAGCTTGTACCCGCAGATCCAGGTCTTCGAACACAGCAGCACCAGCGGGAATGCGACGGGACCCGCCGCGCAACTGCGTCTGGGGCCGACAGTGGGGAATTGCTCCATGGCATCGCCCGCCACTGCTGGCGGTAGCTTGCCCAGGGTGTACATGATGGGCTCTGGTGGTGGGAATTTCCTGATGATGCAGTATCTGGCAAATAACCTCTTCGTTTATCCCGAGCATCAGGATCATGACATTGGGGCGAATGGCGTGGGCGGCTATGGGGATCTGTATCCGGTGAACACGCCCTGCTGCCTAATTTCACAGGGATCGTCGTATAGTGATCAACCCTTCGTGCAGGCCGTGCTGTCCACCATTGCCGCGTTTCCGCGTGAGACACAGCGGGTGCTAATCCAAAAGCGCCTGCTGATGCCCACGGTGCAGTCCATCCTCCGCCAGAATAGTCGTTCATTGACGAAGCCTGCGGATTACCTGACGGGGGCAGCTCATCCGGTGGTGTTTGATTCCGCCATGCTGAATGAAGAGGCGATGGTGAAGATGGCGCAGGGCATGACGCCTGACCTCATCCCGCCGCTCGTGCAGGTTGAGGTGGTGGAGGAAAGTGATCCAAAGGCTGGGAGCCAGATATTCGAAGCTCCGAATCTGGTGTCTCATAGGCTGGTGGATTCGCGTGTCTCCATCGCCCGAGTCTTTCGTGGTTCGATGGACGAATATGGGATGGTGATCGACCTGGGTAAAAGTGCTGACATCATGGGGCGGACGGTGAAGACGACCGTGCAGGTGCTGCAAGGTGATCCCCGACTGGTGCGGATCGACCGCAGCGGAAGCGGCTCCTACATGAGGCTGCGAGTTCGCTGGCAGCCCCCCATCATCACCCGCACGGGCATTCGGAGTCATCGTGTGGACATCGGCGTCTTTGCCTCGAGCGGCACCAGCATCAGCGCTCCTGCCATCATCAGCTTCTACATGCTGCCGAACGAGCGGCGCTTTTACAACGAGCGAGGAAGGCTGGCGGAGATCGACTATCGGGCACCGAATCCTGACATCGGCCTGCCTGCGAGTGATCGTGATCTCCGCTGGCTGCGGGTGATGCTGGCTGCCACACTATCTGGAGATGGCCTGCGCAGCCGATTGATGGAGAAGCTGCTGAACGAGGAGCAGCGCAAAGTCATCCAGACTGCATGGATGCCACTGGACAGGCGCTACCAAGCCCTCTCAGCACCTGGAGTGAAGCCTGATGAAGCAGCCAAGACTGCTCTGGAGAAAGATCTTGCTATGGCGCTCGCAAAACCGCTGTCCAGCAAGGATCAGATCAGTCTGAAGATGGCGCTGGAGATCGTTTTCAGCCGAGCCGCCAGCTTCACGGATCTCTATCTGTCCTTCCGTAAGGAGATCGACAAGCTTGCGTCAGCTTCATCCAAAAAAACGGCAGTGGAAGATCTCCGTCGTGAGGTTCAGAGACTGATTGATCTGGGGGTGCTGATCGAGCAGGCGAGCGGCACATTGTCCACCGTTTCAGCGCCGGAGAAGCTTACGGCTGCGGATCAGCATTACCTGCGCAGCCTGAATCTCACGGTGATGAGTCAGGCGCTTTTCCCGGAGGCTTTGGAGCGCGCTGCCGCTCCTGCCTGGGTGGACCCGAGACTCACGACACCGAAGCCCTGGCGTGATGTTTTCCGCTACGATGAAACCAGCGGAGCACTGCTTGGCTGGGTGCGGTATCAGGCGGGGCGCACGCACTTCTTCGATGCCTCTGGCAAACTGTTGCCAGATGGGCCGAAGCATCCTGAGAAAGCGGTGGAGGTGAAGTATCGCAGCAATATGCAGGGCCTGCTGGAGTGGAAATGAGCGAAAGCTTCACTTCCAGCTCATGCAGCGGAAGGGATGATCGTCGATCAAGTTTGCCTGCACGCCGCTGAGCCGCTCCTGATGGTAGAACTGAACGCCGACGTAGTGGTATACCGGAATGACCGCTGCCTCCGTGCTGATGAGCAGCATCTCGGCCTGCTGGAAGATGTTATTGCGGCGGGGGATGTCAGCTTCGGCAGAAGCGGCGGCGATGTGGGCATCGTAGGTTGGGCTTTTGAATCCGGTGCGGTTCTGGCCGTTCGTGCTGGTGAAGAGATCCATGAAGGTGCTCGGGTCATTGTAGTCGCCCACCCAGCTTGAGCGGCAGAGGTGGTAGTCGAGCTCGCGCATGGACTTTAGCCAGACTTTCTGCTCCTGCTTCGTGAGGTTCACCGTCACGCCGAGCGCCTGCTGCCACATACTTTGCAGCTCGATGGCGATGCTGCGCTCGATGGGCAGCGGAATGTAGAGGTACTCGACGCGAGGGAAACCTTTGCCGCCGGGAAAACCTGCCTGGGCGAGGAGTTCACGGGCACGCTGAACATTCAGATCGAGGCCCGCTGGTGGCTGATAGTTCGCGCCTGTTCCCGGCGGCACGATACCACTGGCGATGGGTTCGCCGAGCTGGGTGATCTTTTCGACGATGCGCTTCTTATCCAAGGCGAGTGCGAAGGCCTGACGAACTCTCGCATCATTGAAGGGCGGGCGGGTGACATTGATGCGGATGAACCAGGTGCCGAGAAAGGGGCCGGTGTGGAACCAGGGTTCCTGCTTCAACCGCTGAGTGAGCGATGGAGGAACCATGCCTTTGTCCATCATGAGGTCGCACTGGCCGGTGTGGAAGTAACTGAGGGCGGTGTTGGCATCCTGCACGGGCTTCACCTCGACGGTGCTGAGCTTCACGTTCGCCGCGTCCCAGTACTGAGGGTTCTTTTTCAGGCGGATGTGGTCATCGAGCCGCCAGTCTTCCAGCAGGTAGGCTCCGTTGGTGACGATATTCTGCGGCTTGATCCAGGCGGTGTCGTGCGTGCGGATGGTGTCCACCGGCACGGGCGCGAGCGTGACGAAGGAGCAGAGGTCGATGAAGTAAGGCGTGGGATTTTCCAGCTCGACTTGCAGCGTGCGGTCATCGAGCGCCTTCACACCGACATGGGTAAAGTCTTTGTCTGTCTCCTCGGAAAACGCACGGGCACCTCGGATGATGAACATGAGGTTGGCGTAGTCGGAGCCTGTCTCGGGAAGCAATGCGCGATGCCAGGATCTGACGAAGTCCTCTGCGATGACAGGAGTGCCATTCGTCCAAGTGGTGCCTGCGCGGAGATGAAAGGTGTAGGTCTTCTTGTCCTCGGAGATGTCCCAGCGCTCAGCCATGCCGGGCTCGGGTTTGCCAGCGGAGTTCACACGGCACAGACCCTCGAAAAGCGAGGTGGCAATGCGCATGGATACCTGATCAGAAGCCAGAGCTGGGTCGATGGTCTCAGGCTCGGCGCTTTGGATGAAGACGAGTTCAGCGCGGGGTCGGTCAGGTGAACATGCGGCGATGCCGAACGAACAAAGGACAGACGCGATGACGCGGAGACGCAGAGACACGGAGTGAAGAAAGTCAGCGTTCCGTGACGAGTTTACCGGCAGCGCCTGCGGGCCATTCGGCACCTTGGGCGATCCAGCGGCGGATCAGTGCGGCTTCCTCTGGAGTCAGTGTTTCCCCCACAGGAGGCATGGCCTTCACTGATGCATGAGCGCTGCCGAGATGGGTGATAAAGCGGCTTTTATCCGGCTGCCCTGGGATGATGAAGACACCCAGAGTGCCGGTTTGCATGGCCTCCGCCTGACTGGCGAGACTTAGGCGCCCAGGCTGGGCGACTTTGTTGTGGCACATGGCGCACTTGGCTTCGAGCACGGGCTTCACATGAGAGGTGAAGCTGACTTTGCCAGTCTGGGCGGCCTTTAGCACGCTGGCATCGAGGATGTTACGACCCGGCAGCCGTGTCTCGCTTTCGGACTCGGACGAGGAACAGCCAATCAGCGCAGAGGTGAGCGTGATGAGGAGGAGGGTGCGGATCATGAAGGCAATATGGTTGGTGAGATGCTACTGCGACTTTCCTCCGCGACAATCACGGTCTTGCTGCAATGCTGGCTCGCATTGGCAAGTCATTGCCCGGGTGGTGGCTGGTTCTGCTCTCTCTGACGAGCAGCTTCTTCGGCGGCGCGACGTGCGGTTTCCTCCTGAGCACGACGCGCGGCTTCTTCGGCCTGACGGCGGGCTTCCTCCTGCTGTTGGCGCATGGCTTCGCGTTGGCGCTCAGCGGCTTCCTGGGCTGCCTTCATCGCAGCTTCTTGCTGCTGACGCTGCATTTCAATCTGACGCTGGCGTTCGGCGGCCTCTTGAGCGGCCTTCATGGCAGCTACCTGCTGCTGGCGCTGCATCTCGATCTGGCGCTGACGTTCTGCGGCTTCCTGCTGAGCCTGCATGGCGGCTTCGCGCTGACGTTCTGCGGCTTCCTGGGCTGCTTTCATCGCAGCTTGTTGTTCGAGTTGCTGAGCCTTGGCGGCCATCTCTTGTTGCGCGCGCATGGTGGCCTCCTGCTGCTGGCGTTCCATGAGGGCGGCGCGCTGCTTCTCGGCGGCTTCGACCTGGGCTTTCATGGCTTCCTGCTGCTCACGCTGCTGCATGAGTTCCTGCTGGCGGCGTAAGAGTTCCTCCTTGGCGGTCTGCTGCTGAGCCATGGCTGCCTCGCGGGCTTGGATAGCCTCTACCTGAGCTTGCTTGCGTGACTCCGCCTGCTGAATCGCAGACTGCATCTCACGCTGTTTTTCCGCCTCGGCCTGAGCCTGCTGGGCTGCCATGGCTGCTTCTTTGGCCTGCTGGGCTTCGGCTTCGCGCTGCTTCATGAGGGCGGCCTGCTCTTCGCGCATGGTCTGGGCTTTCTTTTCCTGGGCGGCGAGCTGTTCCTGCATGGCGGCTGCCTCGGCTTGCTTGCGGGCGAGTTCCTGCTGCTGGGCGGCCATCTCGGCTTCCTGCTTTTCCTTCAAGGCAGAGGCTTCTTTAGCACTCATCTCCGAGGCCTGCTTTTCACGCATCAGGGCTGCTTGCTGGGCCTTCTCTGCCATCTGCTTCTGCATAGCGGCTGCTTCGGCCTGCCTGCGGGCGAGTTCTTCCTGGCTGGCTGCCATGGCCGCTTTTTGTTCGGCCATCTGCTTTTCACGCTCGGTTCTGGAT
>JAGKWZ010000259.1 GCA_021151605.1 Verrucomicrobiaceae bacterium | reverse complement strand
GAGGTGGGTTTACCAGAAGGCAGGACGGGAGACAAGACTCGGGCTTGGGGCGTTCGTTGTAAATCCACGGTAAAGTCTGATCGCCGACCAATCGCGGCAGGATGGATCGCGAAAATTTTGTGAAACTGTCTGGAAGCCTCTGCGTTTCAGGGGGCGCGCAAGGGATTGGTTTCAGCCAACGCCCCCAGGCCCAAACCAAACCACACCCCAACATCATCGATATGAAAGTTATCACCACGATCCTCTCCGTCCTGGCTCTCGCCAGCTTTGTGAACGCCGCCGAAGGCGACGCCAAGAAGGAAAAGCCAAAGATGGACCCAGCCAAGGCCTTCGCCAAGCTGGACACCAACAGCGACGGTTCCCTCAGCAAGGAAGAGTTCATGGCCAGCCCACAGGCCAAGAAAGACGCAGCCAAGGCTGAAAAGGCTTTCGGCGGTAAGGACAAGGACAAGGACGGTAAGATCTCCAAAGAAGAGTTCACCGCTGCCCCAAAGAAAAAGAAGAAGGACGCCTGAGTTCATTCTCTTTGAAGCGGTGGCTAACCCCGCCAACTCAATTCCCAAGCCGCATCTGGTCTCAGGTGCGGCTTTTCTTTTCGAGGTGCGGGCGACTTCTGGCTCTCTCGCCCCGGTGGAGAATCTCTTGTCCTCCTAGATTTTATTTCGGGGAGAGGACTGGGGTGAGGCGGCGCGAGGTAACTCAGCAGTCGCTGGGATGAAGTGTGAAGAGTTAGAACCCTTATATCGGTGACCGTGCCTGGAGGCTCAAAGCTGCAGTTCCATCTGGCCGCCGAGCCTAGGACGGCGGAAATGTGTGGAGCTGACTTCAGGGCGGCGATGTAGCATCCCGGCGCGTTTGAGCGAGACTTTGAACATCTGTGCGACTTGATCTGCCCAGACACCAACGCCTTTCAGGCGCTTGCCGAAGTCGCCATGAGAGAGTGTATGGCCCTGGGTTTCTTCGATGCGGCCGAGCACTTTGTCTTTCATGCCGGGGAAATGCTCCTCTAGCCAGAGGGCGAAAACCTCCTTCACACTGAAGGGGAGGCGCACGACGGTGTAGCCGGCGAATTGCGCGCCGGCTTCCTTTGCTGCCTGCATGATGGCAGGGATCTCGCTGTCGTTCAGCCCTGGGATGATGGGGGCAATGGAGACACCGACGGAGATCCCGGCATCGTGCAGCTTTCGGATGGCCTCCAGACGCATCTTTGGTGATGACGCACGCGGCTCCATCTTTCGGGCGAGATCGGCATCCAGCGTGGTGATGGAGATGTAGGCCGCAGTGGCCTGAAAGCGTGCGAGTTCGGCCAGGTGGTCGATGTCTCTTGTGATGAGATGATTCTTTGTGATCAAGACGACGGGGTGTCTGCACTCCGCAAGCACGGCAAGGCAGCCACGTGTGATTTGCAGCCTCTTTTCCAAAGGCTGGTAGGGATCTGTGACACCGCTGAGGGAGAGGCTCTCGGGTAGGTATTTTTCGTTCGCCAGCTCAGTTCGTAGGAGATCGGGCGCGTTTTCTTTGATCACGATCCTGCTTTCGAAGTCCACCCCCGCAGAGAAGCCAAGCCATTCATGCGTGGGCCGAGCGTAGCAGTAGGCGCAGCCATGCTCGCAGCCGCGATACGGATTCAAACCGGCGGCGAAGGGCAGATCGGGGCTGCTATGCCGTGAGATGATGGAGCTGGAGTGGTCCCGGAAGATCTTCGTGGCGACCTTGGGTGGCTCTTCACCCGGATCATACTGCACCTGGAGTTCGGAGAAGCGCTGCTCCGTATTCACCGCCGCTCCTCGCCCATGAGGGCGGACTCCCGGTAGGGGCGGTGTGTCCATGGCGGCTTAGTTCAAGCAGCCGAGCGTGATATCCAGGGCATCGTGACCGAGGCACGAAGGCGGGCTTCGGCATTAAAGGCCACGAGCAGCAGAGTGCTGAAGCTGAGATCGCTCGCCAAGGTGCTGACAAAAAATTTCCAGGTCTCGGGATATGGCTGGATACCAACGGTCATCGCCTGGACCCAACCCTCGAAGGTCTTTGCATAAGCAGGCACAGCAAACCAGGCAGCGGTGTTCGTCACGATATAAAAAATCACGCTGCAAAGCACGACTCCGAGGAGTGACTTCAGCACGCTGACTTCTCCGCGCAGACGTGAAGCTGCAAAGGCGGCAAAGGCATACATCGCATAGATGGCCAGGCTTTCGACATCAAAGGCCGAACTGGCACCGAGGGCGACGAGATTAATGCCGAGCATCGCGAGCGGCCAGACGAACCAAGGAAGTGCACGCGGCATCACGAGAGTTCCCGTGAAGGCCAGAGCCATCCAGGGGGAGAAGTTCGGCAGCAGATTCATCCCAGGCGAAGTCAGCTTCAGCCAGCGGAGCGCGAGTGCGGCGGCGATGAAGCAGAGCGGCAACCAGAGAAGGGAGGATGAGCGGCGGGAAGGGGCGAACATGGAGTGCGAGAATACGGACTCTTCTACGCCGCGCAACCTCGGTGAGAGCACTTCAAGCGAACTTACCATGACGAAAGCAGGTCTTTTCTGTTGTGCCGTTTCGTATTGTCAGGGAGCTTTCGACCTAAAAATGAACACTGAACAAGACAACAACGAAAAGCACGCCAACTGGGGCCAGAAAGGCACACGGATGCTCATTTCGCTGGCCTGTTTATTCGTCGTCCTTGCAGGCATGAAGCAGGCCGCAGGGGTTCTGGTGCCCATCGTCTATGCCTTCTTTCTTGCCGTATTGAGCTTCCCACTCCTCCGCTGGCTGGTGAAAAAGCGCATCCCTTCGACGATCGCCCTGGGGTTGACTATGTTGGTGAATTTGGGCGTTCTGGCAGGCATCATCACTCTCGCTGTGCGGCTGCTGATGAGTTTTAATAAGGATCTGCCTCGCTATCTCCGCGGCCTGCAAACTCATATGAACGAGTTTGCTGGATGGCTTCAAGACAAAGGTGTGACCGATGCCAAAGCAGCGATCGATAGCCTCTTTGACTGGAATCAATTCATCTCCTACGCCACCAGCCAGGATGTCATGACTTCAATTGGTTCCATGCTCGGCAGCACCTTTGGCACCGTGGCAGTCTTTCTCACCGGTCTCATCATGGTGCTCATTTTGATGATGTTTGTCCTCATGGAAGCCCAGGGCACCGAACGCCGCCTGTTGGCTGTCCGTCAGGCGGGCGGCCCCGATCTTAGCGGCCTGATGCGCAGTGCCACGGACATCCAGAAATATCTTGGAGTGAAGACGCTCATCAGCGCGCTCACCGGCATCCTAGCTGGAGCTTGGTGCTGGTTTCTGGATCTCCAGTATCCTCTGCTCTGGGCCATTCTCGCTTTTGTCTTCAATTACATCCCTGCCGTAGGATCGAGCGCCGCCAGCATCCCCGCCATCGTCGAAGCTCTCGTACAGCATGGCAGTGGTGCCGCCATTGGGGTCGCTATTGGGTATGGCCTCGTTAATTTCAGCCTAGATAACTTCGTGCAGCCGCAGCTTCTCGGAAATCGCTTCGGCATCTCGGCCCTCGTTGTCGTTCTGTCAGTCATCTTCTGGGGCTGGCTCTGGGGACCGCTCGGGATGTTCCTGGCTGTGCCGCTCACCATGGTCATCAAGGTGCTGCTCGACAACAACGAAGAGTTCCGTTGGATCTCCATCGCCATGGCTCAGAAAAAGATTCGCCGAGGAGAGGTCGAGGTCGTCGGATACGACATTGTCGATGGCGAACTCCTCGGTGCCGGTGCCAGCACTGAGATCCCCGGCGGCCGGAAGTAAACGTGCCGCAGGATTGACATCCCTGCCGCCCGTGCCAAATCTCGCCACACGACAAGTGACGCGGGTGTAGTTCAATGGTAGAACACGAGCTTCCCAAGCTTGATACGTGGGTTCGATTCCCATCACCCGCTCCAAACTCGGTGAGGGGCCTTTGGCTTCTGCCAGGAGGTGATGGCCAGCAGAGTTTTGCATCATTCCTTTGCGTCTGGGCGTCTTTGCGGCAAAACCTCCCGGCTCATGTCATCTCGTCCACTCATCCTCGGCACTCGCGGCAGCGAGCTTGCGCTTAAACAGACCGAAATGGTCACCGCCGTGCTGCAAGCTGCTCACCCAGGGCTCATCATAGAGCGGAAGATCATCCAGACCAGTGGCGACAAACGCCAGGATCTGCGCTTCTCCGAGTTCGCCGATGTGGCTCAGGTGGATAAAGGCATCTTCATCAAGGAACTCGAGATCGCTTTGGAAAACGGTGAGATCGACGCGGCGGTTCACAGCCTGAAAGATGTGCCCAGCGAACTCGCTGCCGGATTCCAGATCGCCTCGGTCATGCCGCGTGCGCCTATCGAGGATGTGCTGATCACTCGGGAAGCCTGCACTTTGGAAAGCCTGCCTCATGGCGCGAGAGTCGGAACCAGCAGCGTCCGCCGTGCAGCGCAGATGAAGTGGCTCCGCCCTGATCTGGAGATGGTGGAGGTGCGTGGCAATGTGCCGACCCGTGTGAAAAAGGTCCTCGGTGAACAACCACTGGATGCCGTATTGCTAGCAGCCGCTGGACTCATCAGGCTCGGTTTGCTGAAAGACGGCCTGATCGAGATTGACGGCCATACCGTCCATGGCCTCACCCTTGATCCCGTGAAGTTCTTGCCCGCCGCAGGGCAGGGGGCCATCGCCATCGAATGCCGTTCGGGAGATGACAGCACCCGCAGTACTCTCCGTGCGATTAATCATGCAGACACCGAGATTCGTGTCACTGCCGAGCGCGAATATCTCCGGCTCCTCGGTGCAGGCTGCCAGACACCGGTTGGGGCACACACATGGCTTGCCAACGGCCAACTTTACATGGCGGTGCGTGTGTTTGATGAAGCTGATCTTTCCGCCAAACCCTGGGAGATGGAGATTAGCGGTCCGGCGGATAAACCAGCCTTGCTGGCCGAGCGGCTCGCCATGCTGACCTGACAAAAAGAAAGCGCTCCGACAAATGCCGGAGCGCTTTGGATTCCCACCTGTGCCGTTCGATCTGGGGGCCTCGTATCCCAAGGAGACGAGGTGGGTGCCCGTGAACAAGGGTGCTGTCTTCCAGTGAAGGCATGACAAGTCAGTCCAGGTCACAAGCGCCCGAGGTCATAAAAACGGGCCGGGCCACAACAGTCTGAGGACGAACACTGCAGGAAAATGAACAACAGTCGGGATGAAAGTCCCGGCTGCTGCGAAAGGGATGTCAAAGAGCAAAGGCGGATGCAGGTCTCCCCTGAATGGCGGGAGCATATCGGAAGCCAAGATCAGGGGCAAGGTCGAAGATGATCACTTCACGCCTCGATTTCGTGCAGTCCGATGCCAACAAAGCTGCTCATGGAGCGACTGAAGGTCTCTCACATTCCCGAACTGCGCGGCTGCATCTTCGCCAGACACTCACGCAGCCAGCGGACCATGTCAGCCACGGACTCATGTTTCTTCCGCAGTGCAGACAACGCCGTCCAGTCGATCCGCTGGCGTGGTGCGGCGATGGTGATGCGCTGGGGGCGCATCTTTTCCTGCACTTTCTCAAACTGATCCATGCTCATGGCCCGCAGTTCTTTGGCAGAAGGCAGCTCATCCAGCTGATCCACCTGTAGCCCGAGAGTGCTGATGCCGACACCAAACTGGTGCCCCAGGCTGCGGAGTTCCTCCACGAGTGCCTCGTCATTCAGAGGCTCGGCGATCACGAGTTCACTCAGCAGTGTCCAGCGTGTGGCACTCACAGCTTGGAAGAATTCTGCGGCGCAGTTGTCGAGCGTCAGACCTAGCTTGATCTGCACCCCAGTGAGGCTTGTTTCAGGGCCACCGAGATGACGACGGAGCTCGATCATTCCGGCATCAAAGCGCGTGACTTCATCACTGCCCGTCTCCAGATCCCATTCGGCAGCCACCAGGTCTGGGATGTCCCACAGTCCCTTCACTTCCGGCAGCTCGCCTTGATAGCCATTGAGTTGAAAAGGGTAATTGGAGCGCAGCAGACTGAGCCGCTCATAAATGGCTAGCACACGCTGAAAGCGCATCTGAATCTCGTCTTCATCCACCTCACCACTGCCAAAGAGCAGCCGTGATGAACCCGCGGAAACACCCGACTTCTTGATGCGCTGATAATAGCCCTGCCCCTGATCCACCTTGGCAATCGGCGACGTGGAGTCATAGCTGAGGATGGAGAAATGATACCTCAGCGTGGCATCGCTGTAGTCATCACCCAGACGCAAACGTACAAGACGGATCAACTCCGTGCCCTTGATGGCTTCCTCGGGGTCCTGGGGAAGGATCTCGGGAAGGATGTGTCGAAGTTGTTCGCGTAAGTTCATGCCAGCAGTGGCGGCTATTCAGTAAATAAGCACCATGCAGGAGACGGGCCATCATGGTCAAGACGGAAACTTTTACGGACTCTTTTTGATCCGATAAGTCCGGCGGCGGCTGTTCAGCCAGCGCACACCAAACATATCCATCGTGGCGCGCACAGCACGATTGCCAAAGCCATACTTGCTCACGCCATGGATGCGTGGGCGATGATTCACCGGCAGTTCCGTCACCCGCCAGCCCATGCCGCCGATCAATGCGGGGATGAAACGATGCATACCGTGGAAGAGCAGCAGCGCTTCCCGACATTCGCGGCGCATCACCTTCAGCGTGCAGCCAGTGTCACGCACATTGTCTCCGACAAAGCGCGACCGCACTGCGTTGGCTATCTTGCTCTGCAGGCGCTTGAAGGCCGTGTCTTTGCGCTTCGCACGGTAACCGCAGACAAGATCGAAGCCTTCATCCAGCTTCGCGATCAGCGGGCGGATGTCAGCGGGGTCATTTTGCAGATCTCCATCCAGGGTCACGATCACATCACCACGCGCTCCATTGATCCCGGCGTGCATCGCCGCGCTCTGGCCGGCGTTTTTCTCGAACTCCAGCAGCCGCACACGATCTCCGCGCTGCACACGGCTCACCGTGGCATCCGTGCTGCCGTCATCCACCAGCACCAGTTCATAATCCAGTCCTTCCAGGGCGTTGGCGATCTCCCGCTGCAGCTCGACGATGTTGTCCTCCTCATTGTAGAGCGGCACGACGACGGAGATGGCGGGCGAGGATGGCATGGGAAAAAACGGGCCGCATCCATCCCGCGCCTCCTGCCTGAGGCAAGCGCGAATTCAAACCCATCATGGAGATTGGCCGACCGTGATGATCTGCGGCGCCCGCCTGCGTACACCGATGAAAACCGGAGAGCGCTGCGGATCTAGCGGATACCAGGGCAGATCCAGCTTTGTATTTAAGGCCGCGAAATGCCACGGTCCATCTTCCGTGACGATGCTGTATTGCAGCGCCCTGCCACCATCCAGCAGCGTCGCGTGCTGGATGTCCAGCTTGCGCGCCAGCTCGGCGGTCTCGCTGATGTTCATCACCCCGCCATCACCTGAGAGGACAAAGACGATGGCCCCGTCCCGCCGCATCCCGGCCAGCGCGCGATACGTGATCTTCGATCCATCAAAGTACGTGTCCGGCTTCTGATCAATGTAAGAGAACACCGTGTGGTTTTTCATCACCGCCGGGTAGCCCTGAGTGGCCTCCTCGATCACCCCAGGCACCTCATCGAGCAGTGATTTCGGCCCGAAGTAAGGCCGACCACCCTTCACAAAGAAGCTGCCGCTCCACTCCTTAAAGGCGGCATTCAGCTGGCGGCTTTCGTGATACACATAGCCGAGCGGCTTCCCCTTCGGATCACGAAAGTTCGCCGTGATGGCGAAGTCCAGTTTGTCCGCCTTCATCCGCTCCACCGCCGTCGTCACGGCAAACTTCGGCCGGAAGCTCGTCATGAATTCAAAGGTCTCCGGCATGATCACCACCACATGCAGCTCCGCACCGCAGAGCTTCTGCACCACATTTCCCACCATGCCCGCACTGCGCCGGACTTTCAGCGTGCTCCAGCGCATCCCCGGCTCCGCGTGGCGCAGGATCAGCGCCTGGTTCAGATCTCCCGGCGTCATGGCCACCGCCTTCCGCCATTCACCGCGCTTCGTGCGCACCTGCAGCGGCTGCGTGCTGTTCCTCACCGCCAGCGCCACAGCATTGCTGCCCAGATTGAAGTAAACCTCCCCAAACACCCACACCACCACGCTGCCCATGAGCAGGGTCAGGAGGAGTTTTTTCAGCCATCTCGGCTTCGGTTTCTGCGCTTTGGCCATCCGTGGGGGGAGTCTAGCCGTGTGGGCACGATGCTGCTACTCGGCGCATGGCGGCACATCCACATTCATGGTTTTGAAGCTGGGCAGGTGCTCTTGGGCGCTGGAATCGCAGCCTGGCTGTTCGCCATCGGTTTCCTTGCCGGGGGCTTGACCCAGCCTGCGGCAGGAGCTTCCTCCGCGTTACGGGCACCTGCCGCAGACAGTGAGCTGGAATCCTGCACACGTCATGCCCGTTGGCTCAGTTTTCTAAACTTCGTCGGCGTAGTGCTTGGGATGGGTTTCAGATGTTTGGCCAGGGACGGCGGCTGCACCAAAAGACCGATCTCCTTGCCACTCGCGTCCGTCACACGCACCGCGATCCCCTGCAGGATGTCTCTCCCTGGATTCACCCTCATCCCACCCAACTCAAAGGGCAGCTCCTTCGTCGTGATCGCCACCTTTCCACGCGGCTTCAGTACTGGCAGCGGGTGGACTTCCTCGAAAGAGTCCAGCTTTCTATCCGCCTTCACCCTGCCGTTCCCACTCGGACTCAGTTCACGGAACAAAAAGATACGGCAGGTCGCCTTGGCCCCTGTCACCTCCAGAGACGTCCCATTTTCAAAGCTGAGCTGGTAGGCCCAGATCTGGGCCTCATCTTCACCTTTTCCCTGGCTGCTGATCTTCGCTGCCCTGGCCGCGACCTTGATCCCACCCAGCGACTGAGCGGAAACCAGCGTGCCGCAGGAAAGACCCAGGCCCAGCCAGAAAAACATCAAGAAGAAGGTGCGGTTCATCCTCTTATTAAGAAAGAGTGGGGTGACACATCAAGGATCAAATACCTGCCTCCACGCTTTCACCGTGAGAGTTGAGAATGGCGCAAGGGACCCGACTGAGGTGCAACGGAATATTGGACCAAAGAGTCCCTTAATTTAGGGTTTGGTTATGGGCTTGGGTTTCGAACTGGTGATCTTTTTTCGAAAACGTGGACGCGAAAAATTGGGTTAGTTATTTTGGATGGAGTTTTCGAAGGCCACAGGGGATATGAAGCCCAGGGCGCTGTGGATCCGCACGG
>JAGKWZ010000508.1 GCA_021151605.1 Verrucomicrobiaceae bacterium | reverse complement strand
GCTCCGGTGTCCTCGATGCTGCTGGATGTGAAGTGGTTCGGCCTCGATGGCTGGCAGTGGCTTTTCATCGTGGAGGGGCTGCCTGCGGTGGTGCTGGGCTTTGTCGTTCTCGCGTGCCTCACGGATCGTCCACGAAATGCAACATGGCTCACTCAAGCCGAGCGTGATCATCTGGAAGGCGTGCTCGCTGCCGAGGCGGCGGCAAAGGAAGCGACGGGAAAGATCTCCGTCTGGCAGGCGCTGCGATTGCCTGCGGTGTGGCTGCTCGTGATCGGGGTGCTGGTGGGCAACAGTGGCGGCTACGCGCTCAGTTTTTGGTTGCCAACCACAGTGAAAAATCTTTCCGGCGGCTCTGATCAGATGACGCTGCTCTACAGCGGTCTCTACTACAGTTGCGGTATCCTCAGCGTGCTCATCTCTGGCCAGACTGCTGATAGAACGGGAGATCGCAAATGGCACGCGGCTGGCGGCATGATCGCCACCGGCATCTTCCTCCTGTGCAGCACGATACCGGGGCAAGGCTTTGGCACGCAGATGATCTGGCTTTGTCTCACCGCCTTGGGCGCGTTCTTCTGGATTGCACCGTTTTGGACACTGCCATCGTTGACGCTCACCGCTTCCGCCGCTGCAGTGGCCACCGGTCTGATCAACATGGGTGCGAACCTCGCCGGTTATCTCGGGAATCACGTCACCGGCTGGCTGCGCACGCACGGCTACGGCGAAATGCAGTGCCTCCACTTCCTTGCCGCCTGCTTCATCGTCGGCGGCATCATCATCAGCTTTCTGCGTCTCAAACCTAAAACAGCATGAGTTCCATCATGACCCAATCATCTCCCCTTCAACTCTACCGAACGATGCTCACCATTCGCCTGGTGGAGGAGCGCCTGGCAAAATCGCATCAGCGCGGGCTCATCCCCGGAGCCTGCCACACCTATGTCGGCGAGGAAGCCATCGCCACGGGTGTGTGCGCGCATTTGCATGAAGCGGATGCTGTCTTCAGCACACATCGCGGTCACGGTCACGCCCTCGCCAAAGGCATGGAGCCACGCCAACTCATGGCAGAACTCTATGGTCGCGAGACAGGATGCTCGCGCGGTCGTGGCGGCTCCATGCATCTGTTTGCACCGGAGATCGGCATGATGGGCACCAGCGGCATCGTCGGACCCTGCATCCTGCAAGCCACCGGCGCTGGCTACAGCTCATTGATCATGAAGACAGGCAACGTCGGTGTCGCCTTCTTCGGCGATGGCGCGGCGAACAACGGCGCGTTTCACGAAGGCCTGAACATGGCGACCATCTGGAAGCTTCCTGTGCTGTTCGTGTGTGAGAACAATCAGTTCGCCACCGAGGTTCCGTTTTCGACAGTCGCGGGCAACCCCAACGTGGCAAGCGCACGCCGAAGGCATGGGCGACTTCACTTACCGCACGCGTGAAGACGTGGAGCAGTGGAAAAAACGTTGCCCGATTGCTCGACTGAAGAAGCATTTGCTTGATCAAAAAATCGCCAGCGATGCTGAACTGAGCGCCATCGAGCAGGATGTCGCCACGCTCACGGAGTCAGCGCATGAGTTTGCGGAAAAGAGCGCCTACCCAACCGCCGAGAGCGCCACCACGCACGTCTATGCAGCCCCACGCAGTGGACCTCTGCGTGATGTGCCTGCCTCAATCGCCAGCACTCGCGAGTTGACCTTCATGAAGGCCACGCTCGAAGCGCTGACCGAAGAGATGGCACACAATCCGAAGATCTTCGTCATGGGTGAAGGCATCGGCGTGCGCGGCGGCAACTTCGCCACCACCAGTGGCTTGTTTGCCATCCATGGCCCCGAACGATTGCGCGATACTCCGATTTGCGAGCGCGGCTTTGTAGGACTCGCGGGTGGCGCAGCGATGACCGGCACGCGACCCGTGGTGGACTTCATGTTCGCCGACTTTGTGCTCGATTCCGTTGGTGAGATCATCAATCAAATCGCCAAGATGCAATACATGAGCAGCGGGCGATTGAAGATGCCCGTGCTAATGCGCGGTTGCATCGGCATTGGTCACAACGCAGCCACCCATCACAGCGGCAGCTATTACTCGATGTATGCGCACTTCCCAGGCCTGCGTGTTGTGGTTCCCTCATCCCCGCGCGATGCGAAAGGCCTGCTCAAAACCGCCCTCACTTGTGATGATCCTGTGCTCTTCCTTGAACATCGCGAGCTAATGACCGTGAAAGGCCCCGTGCCGGAGGAAGAATACTTCATCGACTTCGGCAAAGCCGCCATCCTGCGCGAAGGCAGCGACATCACCGTTGTCGCGCTCGCACTCATGGTTCACAAGACACTCGCCGCGTGTGAGACACTCGCCAAAGAAGGCATCAACGTCGAACTCATCGACCCACGCACTGTCGCACCGCTTGATGTGGAAACCATCATTCAGTCCGTCGCAAAAACTGGCCGCCTCATCATCGTGGATGAAGACTTTGCCCATTGCGGCATCGGAGCCGAGATCGCCGCGCAACTCGCCGACCGCGGCTTTGACGAACTCGATGCGCCCATCCGCCGTCTCAATGGCAAACCCTCACCCACACCCTACAGCCCCACACTTGAGGCTGCAGTAGTGCCGAATGTCGAATCCATCGCCCAAGCCATTCGCAACCTTTGCGCTGAATAGACCAAAGCCATGCCCATCAACATCACATTACCCCGGCTCGGCTGGTCCATGGAGGAAGGCAAGTTCCTCTCCTGGCTGAAGAAGAACGGTGACTTCATCAAAGAAGGTGATCCTCTCTTCACGCTCGAAAGCGACAAAGCCGCGCAAGAAGTCGAAGCCATCGACAGCGGCCTTTTGCACATCGCACCCAACGGTCCCAAGTCTGGCGACGTTATCAAAGTCGGGCACGTGCTCGGCTACTTGCTTGCCGAAGGTGAGACCGCTCCCACAGCATCCCTGATTCCTCCCACAGATTCAGGAAGGCCCACAGATTTTGTTCCTGAACCGGATCTCAAAGCCGAATCTGTGGAATCCCGAATCTGTGGGAATCCCAAACCCCAATCTGTGGGCCTCCATGAATCTGTGGGTGATCAAACCCAATCACCCGCCAGTCCCCGCGCCCGCCGAGCCGCCAAAGAGCACCGCGTTGATCTCGCCGCACTCGAACCCACCGGCAAAGGCGGCCGCATCCGCGAGCGCGATGTCCTCGCCGCAGCCACTTCCATCTCGACCACAGGCATGAAACAGGTGCCGCTCACGCCCATGCGGCGCACCATCGCCGCACGGCTCATGCAAAGCCGCCAGACGACCGTGCCCGTCACCATCACCGCTCGC
>JAGKWZ010000258.1 GCA_021151605.1 Verrucomicrobiaceae bacterium | reverse complement strand
CGGCCCCCACCATGTAAAACGTTGTGTTCTCATCGACTCCACCCTCTACTCCATCACAGCCGTTTTGCCAATCGACAGGTTTTCAAACACGACCTAGGAACTTTCGTCGGATACGCCTCCCTCCAGCCCTTGATTGTGCGTTGATTCGGAATGCGCCATCCGACTTTGGTCGGATGACGGGGATAGGGTCTCCGTTTACTTGAAGTCCGAGAGTTTCACTCTTTGACTGAGGATGTCCGAACACATGGATGTTCAAACTCAGAATACCTCATGAGGCTGAGAGCGTGAATGACCGCCGACTTTAAACAAAGAGCGCGGACTCCGTTGCCAGAATCCGCGCGGAGGGATCATCAAGTGGATGTCATGATCACGGCTGGAGCGGGAGCAGACTCTCCACGCGAAAAAAGCGATGATCTGTGGCTGGATAGGTGACTGAGGTGGCGGTTTCCGTGCCAGAGGCGGGCAGGATGAGGCTGGCGGAGTCCATCCAGGTCGTCAGGTTGCTGCTGTAGTGAATCTTGTAATGTCGGCGCGGGCTGCTGACCCAGCTCACGGTGGTCATGAGGCTTGGTTTCTGCTCTCCGGCGCTAGGCTGAGTATTCAGGCCGGTGACGCGGAAGCCTTCATTCGGATCAAAGGGATTGGTGTCGGCTTCGTATTCCTCGAGGTCGGTATGGCCATCGTTATCGGAGTCGCTGGTGGCTGTCATGAGGGCAAGCGAGGGGCGCCGGAGACTGGCACTGCTCATTTCGTATTCCCAGGTGTCGGAGATACCGTCGTTGTCGCTGTCGGCGACGACCATGGTGTCGGTTTTCAGGATGCCGGTGCCTAGATTGATCCAGCCTGTGTTGCTGCTCCAGACGAGACCGGTGAAGCCGCCGGAGTATAGGTCAAAGCGGGGACGATTGGGATCGCTGGCCGTGGCCCAGCCGAAGTTGATCCAGCCGAGATTGGCGGACCAGGCGAGGCCGCTGAGATTGCCCAGGCCGTCGTGATTCACGCCCGAGTCGGCACCATCGGTATTGCTGTAGCGCAGGCCGTTGGTGGGTGAACCGTCACCAAAGTTGATCCAGCCGGTGCTGTCACTCCAGGCGAAGCCACTGAGGTGGGTGTCGGTGACGCGGACACCATCATTGTAGGCAGGGCGATGAGGGATGAGTTCGAGCCAGCCGAGATTGGGAGCCCATGCGTAGCTGTCGCCCTCGCCGAGGGTGGAATGCTGGGCGCTGGCGAATGGCGTGAGGACGAGAAGTGCGAGGAGGAGAAAGGTAGGTCTCATGGCGAGGACGAGTTTGAGAAGCTCTTGGTTTGGAAACATTTACTTCTGGAAGTTGATGTGCGGATTGGTACTGACGGTGCCGTAGCCTGCGACGGCAATGCCGCTGCTGAAAGGGAAGCCGCAAGCGGAAGCCACATTCCTCATGAAAGCAGTGATTGGGGCCACACCGATGCCCATATATGTGCTGGTGAACTTGAATCCATCGAGGCAGGCCCCCACGTGATTGTCTTCGACATAGGCGCTGCTGTCAGCGCAGAGGATGCCGCCTCCGGCCAGGTCGTTGCCATACTCTCCAATACCACGGATGTTGTTCCGCGAGATCGTGCTATATCCTGGCCCAGCGTGGATGCCCCATTCTTGGCAGCCTTCGATGGTATTGCCATTCACTTGGACGTTGCCCTGGCATTTGATGCCAGTATCGGCTCCTGTGATCCGGTTGTTGCTTGCCTCGCCAGTGACTTGAATGCCGATGTCTGCCACGTTAGTGAGGGTAGATTGGCTCACGGTGGTGGCCAGGATGCCAAAGCAAGTGGAGGAGCCAGCGCCGCAGTCGCGGAGCGCGCAGTCGGTGACAAGATCAGCCTCAATCACCACACAGAACTGACTGTTCTGAATGCCAGTGAGGGTGCAGTCGCGTACGTGCTTAGCGCTGGAGACTCCACGCGTGGTGGCCCCGGTAACGCCTGAGCTGGTGACGTTCGTGATTGTTGCATCTGCCACAGTCGCTGCTTTGGCGATGCCGATGGCGTTCCCTGCCGTGGTGGTGATCTGGTCGATGGTCACTCCCAGCACCTCGCCCTGGTCCGCCTGGATGCCGATGGTTTCAGCGCCCGATCCGCTGAGGGTGGAGACGGCGCAATTGGAGATATTGGCCTTCGCTGCATCAATGCCGGCTACGAGCGCGCCTGCGCCTGATAGCTGGGTGATGGTGGTGCCGCTGATGTGGGTCGCGCGGTCAATGCCCAGCAGCTTCCCGCCGCCGAGCTGTGTGAGGCCACGAATGGCGCAGGACTCCACTCTTCCACCGCTCGCTGAGATGCCGCAGACGGCCTCGCTGACACTCGTGCTCGATGATGAGCCGGTGATGTTGGTCACTGTGCAACGGCTGACGACTGAAAGGGGGGCGAAGATGCCCTTCGCAGTCGTCCCTGTGCTGATGATGCTCTCGACTCGGCAGTCGCTGATGGTGGAGGGAGTGCTGCCGTTGCAGTAAATGCCAACCTCGACAGCGTTTTTCACCACGACGCGTTGGATGCTGCCACTGCCGTTGATGTCCACACCTCTGCCCTGGGAGTTCAGGATAGCGAGGTCTTGCAGGAGGAATTCGGGGGAGTTCTGAAGGTAGATGCCCTGCTGAGGCCAGAAGCGCAGTGTTCCATTGCGAATCACCACGGGGCCGGTGGCATAGACTTCGATGCCCTTCGTGCAGCCGCCGACACCGCGCAGGCTGAATCCATTGAGGTCGATGACGACGTTTTGTGCGTCTACGCGGATGCCGGATTTGCCGCTCACTCCGGTAAGGTCGCCCGTGAGGTAGTAATGACCAGGGGTGCTGATAACGTGCATCGCAGTGCCGCTGCCGGGCAAGGTGCTTATTGGCGTGCGGGTGTGCATCTGGCCCACTTTTGTTTCGATTTCTGTGACCTGGAAGCCCTGTTGGGTGACGAGCACTCCGATGGCCTCGGCGCGAGTGTCGGTGCTCTCGGCCATGTCATAGATCTGTTCGAGTGTTTTCATGACTGGCGCGGGTGGTCCGGGCGGTGGAGTGAGGCTGCCCTGGGCATGGAGCGCGCATGGAGTGATGAGCGCAAAGAGCGCGGTCGGGAGGAGCATGTTTGGTTTCATAGATGGTGATCGGGTGAAGTTGTTGAGGATCGAGTTCGATCCTTTCCGAACTCATGCCCTGATCCTGCATCACTTCCCCGAGCCTCGTTATTGGACGATGGTTCTAGGACCTTCGTCGGATACGCCGCGCTCCAGCCCTTGATTTTGCGTGGACTCAAACTGCACCATCCGACTTTGGTCGGATGGCGGTGATGTGCTGTCTGGTGGAAAAGATGCCTGAGGGAACCAAGTCTAGGAAGCCTGTAGAATTTTTTTTGGAGAGATCGGTAACAACTTTTCAGGAACCGATCTTTTCCCGGCAGATGCAAATGCATCGAACAAAGCCAAAACAAAAAACAAACCCTACCTCATTATGAAAAAGACCACCCTCCTGTTCGCTCTTACGGCACTCTGCTCTAGTCTCGCCATCACTCCTGCCCGCTCGGCGGTGAATTGGGACTTCCAAATTCCAGCCACACCTGGCACTTGGTGTGAGTTCGCCAAAGAAGGACTCGCCACTGACAGCGCGGGGAACACCTATGCCATCGGCTACAACAACCTCGGCGCTGCCGGAGGTGCTGAAGCCATCATCTTTAAACGCAATCTCGCGGGTGCTCTTGTCGCCACTGGCATGTTCCACCCCATCGCAGGTGATTCTTATTGGTACACCGGCGTCTCAGTGGATGCCGCAGCAGCCACGCTCGTCGTCACGGGCACGCATCTCAACGCTTCAACGGGACGCTCCGAGTGGTTCGCTCAGCGTCTGAATGCCGTCACTCTGGCTCCCATCACGGGCTGGACTGCTGCACGCTACTTTCCGCCTACCGTGTTGGGTCGTGCTGCAGATCAGAATTCGTATGGTGGCCGTGTCGCGGTGACTTCGAACGGGATTTACATTTCTGGAAACACGGACGCCGCTGTGGTGATGATCAAAGTAGAGACAGCGAGCGGATTGCGCAGCCCTACCTGGCCGATCGCAGGACCGCAGCCTGCTGGTGTGCGCTACACTCCAGGAGTGCTGGTGCCGCAACATCCGGCACCGGGGAACACGGATGGCATCTATGGCAAAATCTCGCAGACCTTTGTGGAGATCCAGGGAAGCAATGTGATCCTTTGCGGCAGCATCGACTTCGGCACGGGCTCTGGTCAGGACGCGCAGACGAACAGTTACTCGCAGGCTACGGGTGTGGTGAACTGGGCGAACACCTTCACCAACGGTGTAAAGCATGAACTGGTGAAGGGAGCGACGGTCGGCACGAACGGCATCTACATTGTGGGTGACTCGAATGATGGTGTGGCTGACACCGTCTTTGTTTGGGGCCGCACGGTGGGTGGCGCTGCCATCGGTGGGCTTCCGACCTTTGGCCCTGCCACCAGTTACTCGAATGACATTGAGGCTCTCTTTACGGGTGGACGGGATCACATCTATGTGGCGAGCGATGAAGCCGCTGGTGGCGTCGTGGT
Source organism: Verrucomicrobiaceae bacterium (assembly GCA_021151605.1). Taxonomy (GTDB): domain Bacteria; phylum Verrucomicrobiota; class Verrucomicrobiia; order Verrucomicrobiales; family Verrucomicrobiaceae; genus Prosthecobacter. The sequence continues at coordinate 3,869 of JAGKWZ010000258.1, read as the reverse complement.
CCATTTCGAAAACGCGGGTGGCCTGGTGCTGCCATCCGCAGCTTGGGCCAGCGTGCTCTATGGTGCGGGCGGCCATGAACAAGTGCTCGACCTCGCTGTGGGTAATGCAGGCAGCTTTACGAACCGCGTTTATGGCACTGGCATCCACTACGATCCTATGAGCACCGGCCAACAGGCTTCGCTGATCACCATCATGCCATCCGGTGCCTTCACCCTTACGCCTTCGCTCTTCGTGCAGAGTGAGGCTGCTGGAAATGCAGTGCTTTTCAATGCTGCACGCAGCACAGTCTTCACCAGCGGCGACGGTGTAGACTTCCTCGGCGGAGCTTATGGTGAGCAGGGGCGGTTCACTCCTTGATCCATCTTTGTTTCACGCACACCCTGATCGGATTCGCTCCGATCAGGGTTTCTGTTTTTGCTGTTTGACCGCTTGAGCCGGTTCAAGAACCAATGGGCAGGCTTACGGTGAAGGTGCTTCCATGGTCAGCCTCGCTCCTGACTTCCAGCGTGCCGCCATGCAGATCGACGCAGCGTTTCACGATGACGAGCCCCAGTCCCGTGCCGGGTGTGTCTCCGACATTTGAGCAACGGTGGAAGGCCTCAAAGAGTCGTGCGCGATCTTTTTTTGGGATGCCGATGCCATGGTCGATGACGTCAAAGACAATCTGGCCGCCGCTGCAGTGGATGCGCAGGACGACCGCACTTCCGATTGGAGAGTATTTGACGGCGTTGGTGACGAGGTTTCCGAGGATGTGCCGCAGCAGGGACTCATCGGCATTGGCGTTGGTGATTTCACCTTCGGTTTGCAGCGTGATGGGGCATTTGCGGTTGGTGATGGACTGGATCTCGTCGATGATACGCTCTGCGAAGTAGGCGATGGCGAGTGGCACTGGCTTACAGGTGAGTTTACCAGCCTCTACACGCCCGAGCACAAGGACCTGCTCCATGAGGCTGCCCATGTGTTTGGTGCTGGATTGGATTTCCTGAAGCTGCCGCTGCTTTTCGTCATCAGGCAGTCGATCTGAGTAGTGCTGGAGCAGCTCGACAGCGCTCATGATGATGCCCAGCGGCGTGCGGAACTCATGGCTGACCATGGTGACGAAGCGTGACTTCAGCTCGCTTAGTTCTCGCTCCTGATCGAGTGCTCGGGTCAGCTCGGTCTGGGCCTGACTAAGCGCCGCCGTGCGTTCGGTCACGCGCTCTTCGAGCTGGGCTGCTACCTCGGTCTTGATCCGGTTGGACTTCTGCAGAGCGACGATCCAGCCGCTGAAAATGAGCACGACGGCGAGGATCGAAGCCACCCACAGCCAGAGCTGCCGTGCGCGCACTGTGGAAGAGAGTCCGAGTGACTTTACGGCGTCCGCGCCTAGCAGGCGGATCTGACGCAGATCGACTGCATTGCCGGGCTCTACGAGGCCGCGCACGAGCATGTCGTCATCTGTTTTGATCGTGTCCAGGGCTGGGCGACCCTGCGTGTGCAGAGCGACGGGCAGCTTTGAGCCTTCAGACTCGAGGAGCATGGTGGTGCGCCATTCACCGTGCTCCAGCTGCACCTGTTGCAGGGTGATCAATCGGCCGCGCGTCTCCACGAGTTCAGCCGTGTAGTTTCCAGAGGCGATGTCCTTCAGCGCGGAGGTCACGGGCTGTGGCACCTCCGCCTTTCCGGTGACGCGGAGATGGCATTCCTCGAGATCAAAGCCGGACATCAGGGAGCCATCGTGCGCTATCTGAAAGCCCACGACCTCAATCACATCTCCGGTGGAGACCGCGACATGCGGCTTGTCAGTGTTTTTCCACGGCAGCTGCGTCTGGATTCGTATCGCAGCACTTCCTTCACGCAGATGCAGCACATTCTCAGTCGTGCTGCCCAAAACGTTGCCGCGCACGCGCACGCATTGGCCGACTTTGATCTGCTGCTGCCTGACCTGTGAAATGGTTACGAGCGGTGTGTCGAACACGTTTTCAGTGCCCGGCTCCAGCAACTTAAACTGCTTCACATCTGGCACGAACATAACACGACCTAGCGCCGGAGTGAATGTGACGATGCCGGTGAGGCGCACGCGTGCGCCGAAGAGGTGGTCAGGTGGTGCAGCGGCTGCTGGCAGCGAGACAAAGGCATCATAGACACCATCCCGTAGTACCAGACGCAGCAGCAGGTCGGGTGCGTTGAATCGCCACTTGCTGATCCGAGCTTCGCAGGAGAGCCATTGATCCATCGCGGGTGCAGAGAGGAGATATTCTCGCTCGGAAGGCTCCGCCTGCGGCAGCTCTGCGGTGCCGGTGATGGTGAAATCCTGTGCGAGGATCCGCATGATCTGGAGACCTTCGTGCCTACTCACGGTGGTTGATCTCCCTGCTTCGGCGGTGTCAGCATTCGTGGGTAGCGAACGGCGATTCCGCGGCGGCCATCGTGCATGTGGAAGTAATTGAACAGGCTACTGACACCCACCACGACTCCCTTTACCTGCAAGGCACGCGGATGGGTCGCCACTTTGGCAATGTCATAGGCCAGCACCTCCTCAATCGTGTTCAGTGGCTTTGTCTCCGCCTCCTGGCCGTGCAGTCTCACTGCAGAGAGCAGAAGCCCGCAGCAGATGATGAGGCGTGTGAGAGGTAAGATCATAAAGGTGAGAGGAAGGCGTGTGACTACTTCAAATCGTCATGGGTTCCTTTGAGGCAGGCATTTACTGCGGCGAGAAGGTCTTCACGAATCACTGGCTTGGTGAGGTAGGCATTGGCTCCGAGGTCGCAGCCTTCGCGCACATCATTTTTGTCGCCCTTTGCGGTGAGGAAAACGAAGGGCGTATGGCTGAGCACTTGGTCCTCTCGCAGGGCGCGGAGGAAGGCGTGACCATCCATCTCGGGCATCATCACATCACACAGGATGAGATCGGGGCGCTCGCGACGTGTGATTCCCATGCCTTCGACACCGTTGGCGGCGGTGAGGGCGTTATAACCTTCGAGCTGAAGCATGAGTGCTACATTTCGGCGCATGGTGGCCTGGTCTTCGATGATAAGGATCTTGTGGGACATGGTGGTGTGTCAGTGAAAGAAGGGCAGGTGAACGGTGAAAGTAGTGCCACTGCCGGGTTCACTCTCGATGTCCATGGTGCCGCCGTGGAGATCGATGCAGCGTTTTACAATGACGAGACCCAGACCGGTGCCGGGCGTGTCACCGACATTCGAGCAGCGATAAAAGGCCTCGAAGAGCCGAGCGCGATCTTTTTCTGGGATGCCGATGCCATGGTCGATGACATCGAAAACAACCTCGCTGCCAGCGCGGCGAATGCGCAGCACGACATCACTGCCCGCTGGCGAGTATTTGACGGCGTTGGCGATGAGGTTGCCGAGAATGTGGCGGAGCAGGGACTCGTCTGCGCAGACATTGGCGATGTCACCCTCGGTTTGCAGGATGATGGGGCATTTGCGATTCGAGATGGATTGGGTCTCGTCGATGATGCGCTCGGCGAAGCAGGCGAGGTCGAGTGGGAGTGGCTTGCAGGTGAGTTTGCCAGCCTCCGCGCGGCCAAGCAGCAGCACCTGCTCCATGAGGCCGCCCATGTGTTTCGTGCTGGACTGGATCTCCTGAAGCTGGCGCTGCTTTTCATCTTCCGGCAGGCGGTCGGAGTAGTGCTGGAGCAGCTCGACAGCACTCATGATGATGCCCAGCGGTGTGCGGAACTCATGGCTGACCATGGTGACGAAGCGTGACTTCAGCTCGCCCAGTTCGCGTTCCTGATCGAGCGCGCGTTGCAGCTCGATCTGCGTCTTTTGCAGTTCGGAGGTGCGTTCCTCCACTCGCTTTTCGAGAAGTTGATTGATCTCCATTAGCGCCTCGGCGGCGCGTTTGCTCTCCGTGATGTCATGAT
>JAGKWZ010000029.1 GCA_021151605.1 Verrucomicrobiaceae bacterium | reverse complement strand
CTCCTCGCCCTTTGCCCGTTGCTCTCCGCTTTCGCGGCCCAGCCCAACATCGTCGTTTTCATCTCGGATGATCACAGTCAGCTCGATTCGCAGGCCTATGGCTCCACGGAAGTCCGCACGCCAAACATGAAACGACTCGCGGAGGAGGGGCTGAAGTTCACGCACGCCTTTGTCGCCTCGCCAGCGTGTGGGCCCAGCCGGACGGCGCTGCTCACGGGCCTTTGGTCGGCTCGAAATGGAGCGGAGGCCAATCACAACGCCAAAAAACCCGAGGTTCCATCTCTGCCGACGGTGCTCCGCAGTCTCGGCTACGAAATGGCGATCATCGGCAAGGTCGCGCATGGCGACTGGGCCAAGTTCTATGACTTCGATACGGTGCTCGGGCCATCCGTGGGAATCTCGGACACGGCCGAAGTAGCGAAGTTCCTCAGCGAGCGCACCTCGAAGAAGCCGCTCTGCCTTTTCGTCGGCACACGGCATCCGCATGTGCCTTGGAGTGACGAACGCAGCTACGATCCGGCCAAGGTCACGATCCCGCCCACGCATGTGGACACCGCCGTCACGCGCGAACAGCGTGCCAGCTACCTCACCGACATCACCAAGTCCGACACGCTACTCGGCGAAGTCCGTGCTCTTGCTCGCGAGAAAATCGCTGGCGACACACTCTTCATCTACACCGCCGATCACGGTGGCCAGTGGCCCTTTGGTAAGTGGAACCTTTACGACGCCGGCATCCGCATCCCGCTCATTGTTTCATGGCCTGGCACGCTGAAACCCGCCACCACCAGCAATGCGATGGTTTGCTGGCCGGATTTGCTCCCCACTTTCATCGAACTCGGCGGCGGGAAAGTCCCTGAAGGCATCGACGGCAAATCCTTCGCCGGAATCCTGTGCGGGACTGCCACCACGCATCGCGACCGGATCTTCGCCACGCACAGCGGCGATGGCGACTTCAACGTCTATCCCATCCGCTCCGTCCGCACGCAGGACTGGAAATACATCCGCAACCTGCATCCCGAGTTTCAGCATCACAGCCACATTTCACGCTCCTCCGGCCCCAGTGGCCTCTTGTATTGGAAAACTTGGCTCACCGCCGCCGAAAACGACCCCGCCGCCGCAGCCCCAAACCGTCTTTGGTAAACCTCTACTCCAAGGCGAAACCGCAACTTTGATCGACCCCGCCGCTGCAAAGAAAGCTAAGGCGAAAAAGAAGAAACAACCATGAGCCGTCTCTTCCTCATCACTGTGATCCTCGGTGCCCTCTGTGGTGCATCCTCTGCTGCTCAGAAGCCCAACATTGTCATGGTCTTCATCGACGACATGGGCTGGGGAGACTTCTCATGCTTCGGCAACAAGGACGCCCAAACGCCGAACATTGACCGCATCGCTGGTGAGGGCATTCGCTTCGAGCAGTTTTATGTGAACTCGCCCATCTGCTCGCCATCGCGCTGTGCGCTGACCACCGGCCAGTATCCGCAGCGCTGGCGCATCCACTCCTTCCTGAACAACCGCGCTGACAACGAGCGTCGTGGTTGTGCGCAATGGCTCGATCCGAAAGCTCCGACGCTCGCTCGCTTGCTCCAGCAAAACGGCTACGCCACCGGTCACTTCGGTAAATGGCATCTTGGTGGTCAGCGTGATGTCGATGATGCGCCGCCCATCAGTGCTTATGGTTTCGACGAATCACTCACTAACTTTGAAGGCATGGGCCCGAAGCTTCTGCCACTTACCTTGAAGCCTGGCGATGCCGAGCCTGGCAAAATTTGGGCAGATGCCGAGCGTCTCGGTAAGCCCGTCACCTGGATGCAGCGCAGCAAGATCACCAGCGGCTTCATCGACGCCGCGATTCCCTTCATCGACAAAGCCACCGCAGCCAAAAAGCCCTTCTTCGTCAATCTCTGGCCCGATGACGTCCACGGTCCCTGGTGGCCGCCGACCTACAAATGGGCCAAGGGCAAACGGGGACTTTATCTCTCCGTGCTCGAAGAAATGGACCGCCAATTCGGTAAACTCTTTGATCACCTGCGTTCCAACCCCGAACTCCGCGACAACACCCTTTTGCTCATTTGTTCCGACAACGGCCCCGAACCAGGCGCTGGTAGCGCAGGCCCGTTTCGCGGCAGCAAGACGACTCTTTACGAAGGCGGTACTCGCTCGCCGCTCATCGTCTGGGGCCCTGGCTTGATCGACAAAACGAAAGCAGGCTCCGTGAACAAGAATTCTATCTTCGCCGCCTTCGATCTCGCTCCTTCGCTGCTTTCCATCGCGAAGATTGAGGTCAAAGACATCGCCTTCGATGGCGAAAACATCTCACCAGCATTGCTAGGCCATAATGAAGCTTCTCGCGTTGCCCCGATCTTCTGGCGGCGTCCGCCTGATCGTAAAACTGCGTCTGCCGCACTTGCTGAGCGACTTCCTGACCTCGCCATGCGCGATGGCCGTTGGAAGCTGCTCTGCGACTACGATGGTACAAAACCGCAGCTTTACGATCTCACCAAGGACCGTGGTGAAGCTACGAATTTGGCCCCGCAGCAGCCTGAAGTTATTGCCCTCATGATGAAACAACTCCTCGCCTGGCATTTGTCCATGCCTCTCGATAATGGGCCAGAGCTTGGTGCTGTATCGCCGAAGGTAAAAAAGAAGTGAGCAAGCCGATGACGCTGCATGTTTGTTAACCTGAGTGTCACTCTCTCTGACTATGTGAGAAGGGCCCGACAGTAGGCTGCTAAGCGGGCGCGATGCTGAGCTGCGTCTGATTGACGACGGAAGATGGCTGTAAGCCAGGCTGTGAAGGTGGTGCGGAGGCCGAGCCAGGTGACTTTGAGGCCATTTTTCCGAGCAAGGCGGAAGACGATCAGCGCAAACTCATAGTCGCGGTTATCACCACTGCGGCGATAGCGAAAGGGCAGTGCGAGACGTCGGCATACGTTGCCGAGGTGCAGTTGATGAATAGCCCAGGCGTAGTCCTCGGCGGTTTCTAGGGATTCATCGAAGGGCTGCTCTTCCCAAAGGCTGCGGCGAATCATGCCCATGCTGTTGCTGTATATGGAGCCAAATTTGAGACCCTTGGACCTTAGTTCATGGCAGTCGATGTTATCACTGTAAAAGGGATCCGCATCCCACTTGAGGCTGACGCAGGCAGCACGCGGATCATGCATCGCTTCGACCATTCGTGAAAGCGTCTCGGGATCTTTGAGTACAGTATGGGAGCTGAGCACGAGAACGAGATCTGTCTGGAGGTGTTTGAGACCAAAATTGAGCACTTTGGAGTGTTCGTATCGATTCGTCCATTCGATGACCTGCCCGCCCGCACTGCGGATGAGTTGTTTGGAATGATCACTGCTGCCGGAATCGATGCCAAGGATGACATCAGGCTGCAAACTCTGAGATCGGACCGCAGATAGAACGTCGGGAAGCGTGGCTGCCGAGTTTGCAAAGCGGATTAGGATGCCGAGGGTCATTCGAGGCACGTTAGATTATTGATGGAAGGCCAGGGCCTGTTGTTGCTGCTGATGGACTTGATGGGCTAGCAACCGGGCTTGAGACTCAAAATCGCGCACTGGCATGGCGCCTGCATTGACAGAAAAGATGAGATGTACGCCAGCTCCGCTACCAGGGAGGAAGGAGTGAAGAAGATAGGCCCGGTAAGTTTCCAGCAGATGCCCCTTCACCAGGAAGTATTCTCTGCGCCAAACACGACCATCGGTGAAGACTGTAGGAGCTTCTTCAGTGTGGTGAAGATGCTCGCCCCGATAGGCCATGCAGACGCTTAGTGTATGGTGGCGGCCGCCTTGCTGAGGGGAAATCCAGTCCACGCGCATGGCTTTTGGCTGCTGACTGAGGTGCAGCAGATGCCGACCTTCGGCGATTCTTTCGGAACGAATAACGTATGGCGGTTGATCCATAGGCTGCTCTTTTTCAGAACCGAGATTGAGGATGACAAACGGCAGAAGCAAGGCGCATGTCCAGAGCACCTGGGTCTGCCATGAGCGTTGTATGGACGGGGTTGATGGCATCTTGATGTACAACTGGCGACCGAGAGATCTCCCCGCCAGGAGGCAGATGGGGCCAAAGACCAGCAAGGACCATAAGCCGTGCATCGCCGCGAGCGGGAGTGTAGCTGGCAGCAAAAGCCAGATCAAAAGTGTGGGTCTATGAGGGCTTAATCCTGGCCACATCAGCAGCCATGGCAACCACAGTGATTCCATGCGGCTGAGGATGATCCAGCCGGCTGCAAGAAGCCACAAGGTGTGGGCAGTCCAGCCCGGCGTGGATTGCTGGTTTCCTGCCGGGGCCGAAAGGCGGAGGCAAAGGACGAGAGACGTCGCAACTGCAATCAAAGCACCTCCAGGTGCCTGGAGGTGAGGTGTGAACATCGCAAGTATGGCGGAGAGATTCAGGGCCTTGAGCCAGGTCTGCTTCACTATGGCCGCTGGTAACAGCAGCCATAGCGCAGGCAAGAGCCAGACAAAGCCGAGAAAAAAGTGAAGCTGCTGGCTCTCTACCTCTGGCAGCAACCACCAGCGACAAAGCACGATACTTGCGACGCGGAGCAGATTGATCAAGCATGCCAGAACCAGCGGCATGCCAAGTATTCGCCAAAGGCCCGTCTTGCCTCCGGCTGTCCAGGAACTCCAACAAGCCACCAGTGGCAGGATCGCAAAAAAGGCTACGCCCGCGCAATCATCCGACCAGGGTACCCGGAGCGTGCTCACCACGAGGGTATGCTCCGTGAACTGAATCGGTGCTCCGAACATCGCCAAAAGCGTGACTGCGATATGCAGCACTCCGGCTCCGAGCCAGGCTCCTGGCTCTGGCCAGAGGGCGAATCCCATGGCGACCGTGAGGGCCGCCATGAAACGCCATCTATTTTGCGATACTCCTACCAAGCTGGTGGCTGCTGATTTCATTCACGGGAAGTTTGGTAGTCAGTGCCTTTCCGGATTGCGTTAAAGGCAACGAGGCCGGCGACGAGAATGACAAACACTGATAGTGGAGGCAGTGGAGCGGCTGGAGGGGCTGCTGGTGTAATGTTATTGGCAGCTGTGTCTGTGGCAGGCGTCTGATCAACGGGAGGCGTTGGATCTACCGTAGGGGGCGCGGGTATGATTGGAGTTAGATCAACGGCTGGAGGTGGCGTCTGAACGGTCACGATATCAGCAGAAGGCACCACTGGGGTCTCTTGTGCAAAGGTGACTGTTATCGGGACGGCGGACAGTCCTATGTTGGCCTTCTCAAGAATCTGCGCGTCCTCAGGAGACAGAAGGGCCATGTCTTCAAAGCCTCCAGAGAAGTCGAAGAAAGAGCTGTTAGCGCCGCGGCCATCACCGATTTCCAGCAGGCGCACATCCATTTGTGCACTCAGCACCTCACCTTCGAATTTAACGTTCTTCAGTGAGAGAACATCGTCGAAAGATTTTAGGTCGAATGATTTCGTTGAACTCGTGATATCGTTGGATCCAGCCTTCCCAAACAGGGTGTAATAGGACTTGGCATCCTTACCTCCTTCATTGTCGTCACTGCCGCCAAGCATTGTGCTCGTCTTGGTGGAGAAGTTGGTAAACTTGTAGTCTCCCTTGGTGGTCTTCACGACGAGCTCGACTCTTTCGAGTGCTACGCCTGCACAGTCACGGTTTTCATTGCCTGACATGGCTTCATTGACATCCATCGCGAAGAATAGATTGCCGCTGCTGCTGACCTGTTTTTGGAACTGTTCTGCGGTGATATTTTTCAGCAGATTGATGGTGCCACGGCCCTTGCTGACAGTGTCAGAAAGACGGGTGGAGATTTGTGCTTGAGCGCTACCAGCGATGGCGATCAGAGCGGTGTATAAGAGGAGGGATCGAGTTGTGGGGGGGGTGTTCATGGGGACTTCTCCATGCGTGAAACTATGAGGGTTGACCATCCCCGCAGATGTGGGGAAATGCTTTGCCATGATCCATGGAAAAAATGTGGCGATGTCATGAATAAGCACATCGACGGCAAAGCAAAAAGTTGTGTCGCTTTCATTGGCAAACGCTCACTCACGATCATCCACGCTGTGGATGATGCATGAATAGAGTCGCAGAATGGCCGAGCCGCAATCCTTTGAAAGTGCCGAGATGTTTTGCGAAGGGCTGCCGCTTCGAGTCATTCACTGCTGGCTACATTGAGGCCAGAAAGAAGCATGGAATGCGGAGCTAAATGGCAGCGCGGTGTACGCTTGCTGCGGCCATCTTGCCTGAATTTCTCACACCACGCCGTAAACGAAGTCCCCAGTTCGCCGTGCTCGGTGTAAATCACCAGGAAGAATACGAACTCAGCACTATTAGAAAGGTGGGCGAGGCTACTCCAAGGCGATGCTTGGTTGAGTGCTGCATTGCCGATGGAATTGATCAGCAAGTTGCTCGCAGGCCGCGCTGAATTCAGCGGGTGATTGTTTTTCGCACAGCGAGACAAAGATGAGGTGTACTCCGGGGTCGGACCAAGGGCGAAAGGTGCTCTTCACATACGCAGCATAGTCTGTGAGAAGATGGCCGTCTTGAAGGAAGAATTCTCGAAACCAGTGGCGGCCCTCGGTGAAGACGAGCGGAGTTTTCTCGACGCTTGCGACCTCGATACCTCGATACTTGAGACAGACCTTTACGGTGTGGTGTCGGTCACGACTGGCTGCCGCATAGCACGCGAGACCGATGTGCTCTGGCTGTCCGCGCATGCGGATTTCATAGCCGCTTTGATTGATCGGACGGGCTTCGACGGTGGTTGGTGGTGTCCACGCTGCCTGTCCGAGTGAGAGTAGTGTGGAAGCGGTAAAAGGGAGAGCGAGGGATGCGAAAAAGGCAGCTTGTTTTTCCAGAGACGAGACGATCATCTTCCGGTCTTCTTCGCCGGCTTGGATTTTGTTTGCCGGCAAGGAGCCACCGATCCCGACTTTGGATCGCTGAGATACGACGACACCAGCTATAGCGAGCCACCAGGCCCATGGCTGCATGGCGATGAGAGAATGTGTGCAGAGCAGGCAGGTCGAATGAAATAAACGAAGTTTTCGTAGATCGACGACCAATGGACATAGCAGCAACCAAGGCAGCCAGAAGGACTCCATGCTCACGATGGCTATGGCGATACCGCCTACCAACCAAAGATAGAGCATAGTGCGGGAACTCTCGCGCACACGGCAGAGGGAAAGACAAATCACCGCCGCTAGACTGATGAGTGTGGCATTGGGCGTGCCGGACATGGGTGCGAGCAGGGAAACCACGGCGGCAGCGTGCAGGGTTTCCATGATGCTTGAGGATTTTGGGCGATGGTCTCTCGGCGTGATGAAGGCCACAAAGGGCACCAGCCAGACGAAACCAATGAAGTAATGCGTTTGCGGGCTCTCCACGCCAGGATAGGCCAGAGATCGGTAGGCGATAAGCGTGAGTACACGGAGCACGTTCGCCACCAAGGCCGCCGGGATCATGCTGATCACACGCAGCCAGAAGCGCCCAGCGTGTCGCTCCTGCCTGTTTACCCAGACGGCAAGAGCAAGCAGGATTAGCAGTAGATTGATCCCCGCACAGTCACGCGTCCACGGAACGTGCAGACTGCCTACGGCCATAACTTCACCGCGATCTACGGCATCGATTCCGACTAAACGCAGTGAGGACATCACGACTGGGCGGGTGAAGTCCACCAACAGATCTTGTGACTGCGTGAAATGCACCGCCACGGCAATGATCACTGCTGCGATTGCCGTGCGCAGCATTTGTGGGTCAAGCCGTGGGGTGCTCATGTTGTGTTTGATTGAGGTTACAAGATTTAGGACATTTTTGGCATGAATTTCGAGCCGCGAGCGACGACCACCGCAGCGAAGGCGGCAAGCAACGTCCATGGTGGCACGGGTGCACCAGGGATGGCCCCGACGGAGGACTCATTTAGACTCCAGCGTGTGCCTTCGAGGGAGGCGGTCGTCACGCTCGTGGTTTTACCGCCTTCCACGATGGCCACTGGCACGCCAGGCAGTGCACCATCGACCAGCGGGTTCCATGCGGCGACTCGTGTGGTGTAATTGTCAGATTCAAAGCCAGAGCTTCCATTGTTGGTCAGCACGATGCGATCCCAGGAGGTCTTCTCATCGCCGAAGAAGTTGATGAAACCGTAGGGCTCACCGCGGTTGATCGATCGATTGAGCGGATTGCCGTCGTAGCTCGCAGGCAGTGGGTCCATGAGGCTGGCGGTGGTGAAACGGCCCATCAGCGTGTCTCCGTTGTAAAACTCCAGCACGTTCTTGGCGTCACCAGCAGACCACCACATACCGAAGTAAGATGACTCTGACTCTAGTTTCAGCGTGCTGGCCAGCACGCCAGAGCCTGCGCCTTGCAGGGAATAGAGTGAGCCCTTGGGATTCAGCGCATCTGCGGCACCGCCGTAGGCATCGGCTGGCTTGACGTAGAGCTGATCGAAGGTGCCTACACCTTTCCAGCTCACATTGGAGCTTTTGCCGATCGCGGTGGTGTTAAAGTTGAACACCTGCGTTCCCGAGAGCGAGGAAAGGTTGGAGGATGGATCTTCTGCATAAGTGATGATCACACTGGCTTGAGCGGCCTGAGTGAGTGCTGCAAAGGTGATGAAATAGAGGAGTTTTTTCATGGGGATTCACGCTTGTTTATGAGCTGTCAATGAACCATCCCCGCAGATGTGGGGAATTGTGTTCATCTGGCTTGGTGACATGTTCCGAACCTTGAAAGACCTGATCAAATTCATCATTGCCTTAGCCTTCTATGGCGGCCTAGCGCCGCTGTTGGGCACTATGATGGCTACTCGTCGTTCGTGGCAGAGGGCTCTGTTTGGGCTGATGATCTTCATGCCCACACTGCAGCCTGGACGCATCACCTTCATGATGGGCAGTATCGACACCTACCGTGGCCATGTGAAGGGCTATGAGTTCTCTTTCATCGAGATGTTTTCCCTCGCTCTAATCATCTCGATACTGAGTGGGCCGCGCGAGACTCTCATGCCACGCCGTGCCAAACTGCCACCGGGGACACTGATTTACCTCTGCTGGGCTTTCGTGGGCCTGTTTTCCATCGTGAATGCCTGGGAGCCGACCTATGTGCTCATGACATTTGTGCGTGTCTTTAAAAGCACCCTCATCTTTGTGGCAGCAGCACTCTTTCTTCGGGATGAAAAGGACCTGCGGGCAGCCATCATCGGCCTGGCTTCCAGCCTCGTGGTCCAGGCTTACATCTGTCTGAAAATGCGCTACATCGACGGCTACTTCCAGATCAAGGGCTGGTTTGAGCATCAGAATCCCATGTCCATGTGGGCCTACATGACCGCTTGTGTCGTTTTTGCGGCGGCCATGCACAAGGAGATCAAAGGTTGGCTGCTATGGCTTTGCCTCGCAGCTTTTGGCGGCGCTGGATTGTGCGTCTTGCTCTCCGTTTCACGCGCAGCTCTGGCCGCTTATGCCGTCGGTGCGGGCGTGGTGCTCTTGATGGCTTGGATTCGCGGGCCGGGCATGAGGACAGCCATGGCCACACTCATGGGAGCCCTCGGCGCGGTGGTGGTCATGATGTTCGCCATGGACTCACTGAACTCACGGCTCAAGGAAGTCAAAGCCAGCAAAGAAATCAATGCGGAGGATCTGCGCCCGGTGCTGAATCGTCAGTGCAAAGCAATGCTGAATGACTACCCCATTTTGGGCATTGGTTGGAACAATTACGGCATTGCGAATAGCCGGCCGCGCGGCTTTAAATACAGCGAGGTTCTCGAAGAGTGGGATCGCGAGCGTGGCTTCACCATCATTGATGAAAACTACTGGACCAATCCGCTGACGGAAAGCCTCTACTGGCTCATCCTCGCTGAGAACGGCTGGGTTGGCTGGACCTTCTTCATCCTTTTTGAAGGTGCCACTCTTTGGTATGGCATCCGCGCCATTTGTTTCGGAGGGAAAAGCCTGTCTGGGTATGTCGCCTTCGGTATTTTCGTCGCCTTGGCTATTTGTTATCCGCACGGCCTTGTCGAACGGATTCTCACGCAGACCAAGAACCTTTCGCACTGGCTGATGCTCGCCGGAATGCTTTCCGGAATGGAAATGAACCGCCGAGCTAAGGCTAAGAAGTAGCCTGGCTCTCCAGTGAAGGGGCGCTGGCCAGTTCCGCTTGAAAGCAATGCTAAAAACTAAACATGGTGCATGATCACGCCTCACGCCGAACGGAATTAACTTCGAGGCGGCCGCAGCTTTGCTCGATGTAGAGCACTTGTTGACGTGCCAGATTGCCTAGGATCGCTCCGCCAAGGAACACCGTGCTGCGAAGCGTCGAGGGGCTTTGATAGCGCTTCTGTCTGCCTGTGCCGACGCCTTGCTGATAAAGGCTCAGCAGGTTGAACGCGAAGAGCGCGCCGCCTCCGTGGCGATGAACTTCTTCATGCGAAATCCATCGGCAGCCAGGTCGTTTTTGAGTTCTTTGATGCGTTGCTCCACGCAGGCGCGCTGCTTGTATTCCCGCCAGAGCGTCACGGGCTACTCGTCGCGGTTGGTCACAAAATTGCAGTAGGTACAACCAGTCACCTTGAAAAGCCGACGGCCCACGACGCTCTTGTCCTTCCGCTCCATCTCGCGGATGAACACCTAGCGTCGGTTATTGCTCCAGCCGTGTAGTTGGAGATGGATGCTCGCTGTGCTGTAGTGCGCATCCAGTAGCGTCCATTGTTTGATCGAAGCCGCTGCCGGCTTGAGCGAGCGCTTCAAGAGCGCCACGATGATGTAAGGCAGCGGGCGCCTCCTGCAAAAACGACACCACGCCACGCGATGAGCCCGCCTTGCCACTGCGCAACCAACCATGCAACACCAGCGTGGCCTCCGCCAGCACGGAGCCACCCGAGCACCTTGCCGAGCTTCAACGTGTTGAAGAACATGATAAGGATGACCAGTTCGACGAGTGGCGTGACGGGTTTGGCGGTGGCGGCAAGAAGGAGTTGGCGGGAAGTAAAAACGAGGTGCAGTGTCCGCTGCATCGCGTTGGTGCATGATCGTGGGGCGCTTGGTTGTTCGCACTCCTAAGCAACCACGCCTTCAGCGCCAATCGATGTCTCTTTTAATTTCGGTATCCGGGTTTAACTCAAAGACTCCTCATTTTCCCACATGGCCCGCGAATACAAGCTGCACTCCACCACCCCCACGACTCCGCGCATTGATTACAAAGCGGAGCTCAATGAGCAGCAGCACGCCGCCGTGACGGCACCGCCCGGGCAGACGCTGGTCATCGCGGGGGCTGGATCTGGGAAGACACGCACGCTGACCTACCGTGTGGCCTGGCTCCTGGACAATGGAGTGCTTCCCGAGCAGATCCTCCTGCTGACTTTCACGAACAAGGCCGCCCGCGAAATGTTGGAGCGCGTGACCATGCTGGTGCCGGTGGATATCCAGCGGCTGTGGAGCGGCACGTTTCACAGCATCGGGAACAAATTCCTCCGCTGGAACTCGGAGCGCCTCGGCTACCGCAAAGGCTTCTCCATTATGGACCGCGAGGACCAGAAGGATCTGCTCGAAACCGTGGTGACGAACAGCGGCATCGACACCGAGGGCATCCGCTTTCCCAAGGCGGAAGTGCTGGGAGACATCTTCTCCATGGCCGACAACACCTGCGAGAGCATCGAGGAGATCGTCGCCACGCGTTATCCCTACTTTGACAAGCTGATCGATGACATCACGAAGCTGCGGAAGCTCTACCAGAAGAAGAAAGTGGAGACGAACTGCATGGACTTCGATGACCTGCTCACCCAGTCCGTGCGCCTGCTGAAGGAGAATGAGGACCTGCGCGAGCGCTACCAGCGGCAGTTTGAGTTCGTGCTGGTGGACGAATATCAGGACACGAACCGCCTCCAGTGCGAGTTCATCGAGATGATCACCGGCAAGGACGGCAATCTCATGGTCGTGGGGGATGACGCACAGAGCATCTACTCCTGGCGTGGTGCGGATGTGACGAACATCCTGAACTTCCACGAGCAGTGGCCGCGAGCCCGCGTCTTCAAGATCGAGGTGAACTACCGCAGCGTGCCCGAGGTGCTGGAGCTGGCGAATGCCAGCATCGCGAACAACCGAGCCCAGATCCGCAAAAACCTCCAGCCCGCCAGGGAAGGGAAGGGCACCCTGCCCGCCCTCGTGCCGCTGGACAGTGGCAGTGCGCAGGCATCGTTTGTTTGCCAGCGCATCCTGGAGCAGCAGGACGAAGGCGTGGAGCTGAACGAGGTCGCCGTGCTCTACCGGGCGCACTTTCACAGCATGGAGCTGCAGATGGAGCTGACCAGCCGTGGCATTCCTTTTAAAATCACCAGCGGCCTGCGCTTCTTCGAGCAGGCGCATGTGAAGGACGTGGCCTGCTTCATCAAGTTCGCCATCAATCGGCGGGATGAAGTCAGCTTCATGCGCATGGTGAAGCTCATCCCCGGCATCGGCGGTGCCAGCGCGAACAAAGTGTGGAACGAGTGGCTGAAAACCGAGGCCGCCAATGCCGAGGTCATGACGGGCAAATTCAGCGACCTGCTCATCCCCATGACCGTGCCGAAGAAGGCACGGGAGACCTGGGATCAGTTCGCCTACACGCTGGATGAACTCATCGTCGATGGCAAACCTGCCACTCCGCCCGAGATGATCCGCAGCATCTATGATGGCGTCTATGAGGACTACATGCGGGCGAAGTTCAAGAACGCCGAGCAGCGCCAGCAGGACTTGGAGCAGCTTAGCAACTACTCCAGCCGCTTCACCGATCCGCTGGAGTTCCTCAGCAATCTCAGCCTGCTCAGCGGAGTCGATACTGAAAACAAACCTGACCAGCAGGAAGAGCGTGACGCCGTGACGCTCACCACGGCTCACCAGGCCAAGGGCCTCGAATGGCACACGGTCTTCGCCATCTGGATGGCGGATGGCATGTTCCCCCACGCTAGAGCCGTGGAGGAGAGCGACCTCGGCCTCGAAGAGGAGCGACGCCTTTTCTACGTCACCGTCACTCGTGCGAAGGATGAACTCTACCTCACCTATCCCGTCCTGAATCACCAGGCCCGGGATGGGGACATCCTCATGAAGCCCAGCCGCTTCATCACCGAGCTCTCCGCCGATCTCATGGAGAAGTGGAATGTCCGCAGTGGCTGGTAGGAACTGATGCAGCTGCCGGTGAGGCCCGAGTGTCGCTCTTGACCCACTTCAGCGGCTCGCCATCGCTAAGGCGTGTCTTCGGATCATCCGTTCTTTGACCGTGTGGGGCTGCGCGCCACACAATGGGGCAAGCTGACCTCCATCGTGCTGCATCTGGCCGCGAAGGAGGGCTTTTACGCACGCAAATTTCGCGAAAGCGGCCTCAGAACAGCCGATTTGAGCAGTCTTGATGACTTCACCCAGCGGGTGCCTTTCACCACGAAAGCTGAACTCCTGGCAGACCGGCTGGAGCATCCCCCTTTTGGCACGAATCTCACCCAGCCCATGGAGTGCTACACGAGGTTTTGCCAGACGAGTGGGACCAGCAGCGGGCAGCCGATGGCATGGCTGGATACCCCAGAGAGCTGGGAGGCGATGCTGGCCTGCTGGAGGCGGGTCTTCGAAGGGGCTGACCTGGTGAAGGGGCAGGACCGTGTGTTCTTCGCCTTTTCCTTTGGTCCCTTTTTAGGCTTCTGGACGGCGTTTGAGGCTGCGGCCCGTGATTACATGGTCTTGCCGGGAGGCGGGCTCTCCAGCCAGGCTCGGCTCGAAATGATGGCGCGATATGGTGCCACCGTGCTCTGCTGCACCCCGACGTATGCGCTGCGCCTCGGCGAATTGATCGGCGCGGCGAGCGGGGTGGATCTGTCAGCACTGAGGATCAGCAAAATCGTCGTCGCGGGTGAACCTGGCGGCAGCATCCCGGAGGTGAGGGCGCGCATTGAGAGCCTGTGGAATGCCAGAGTCTATGATCACCACGGGATGACTGAAGTGGGGCCGGTCAGTTATGAACTCACCCGTCATGCGCGGCAGCTCGTGGTGGCGGAGGAGGCCTACTTTGCCGAGATCATCGACCCGCAAACCGGCTACGAAGTGGCTGAGGGTGAGTGCGGAGAACTGGTGCTCACCACGCTGGACCGGGTAGCCTGCCCACTGCTGCGCTACCGCACGGGCGACTGGGTGCGCAAAGGAATGCTGGATGGCAGACTGATGCTGCCGGGCGGAGTGCTGAGTCGGGTGGATGACATGGTCGTGGTGCGCGGTGTGAATGTCTATCCCAGTGCCATTGAGGCCGTGGTCCGCCAGTTTCCAGAGATCGTCGAGTTCATGGTCCAGCAGAAGAAGGTGGATGCCATGGATGAGGTCGAACTGCTCATCGAAGCGCCGAGCGATGGGGCGAAGAATCTCCAAAAGCATCTCGAAACAAAGCTGCGTGACACCTTTTCCCTGCGTATCCCGGTGCACCTCGTCGAGGCAGGCAGCCTGCCCAGGCATGAGTTCAAAGCTAAGCGCTGGCGGCGGGTCTGATACTGCGCTTAGTCCGAGATATTGCTGATTTATCCTTTCGCTCCATGTCCCTCGTCACTCTATCCCAGATTTCTAAATCCTACCGCGAACCAGGAAGCGATCTTGTCGTGCCCGTTCTTCGAGACATCTCACTTAGCATCGAGGCGGGAGAATCCGTGGCCATCGTGGGGCCATCGGGCTGTGGGAAGAGCACCCTGCTCAACATTTTAGGCACGCTGGATTCCGCAGACTCCGGCCGGTATGAACTCGATGGTGAGGTGATCGCCGGATGCAGCACCGAACGACTTGCGGCAATACGCAGCGAGAAGATCGGATTCATCTTTCAACTCCATCACCTGATGCCTCAGTGCAGCGTCCTGGAGAACGTGCTTTTGCCGACCCTTGCTTTGAAGGCGGATTCCTCGCGGGGCGATGCCAAACAGAGAGCGGAGAGCCTGCTGGCTGAAGTGGGCCTCCAGGATCGACTGATGTGGAAACCTTCCCAGCTTTCCGGTGGCGAGCGGCAGCGGGTCGCCGTGGTGCGTGCGCTGATCAATTCGCCCAAGCTGATTCTGGCCGATGAACCGACAGGTGCCCTGGATGAAAAGAATGCCGAATCACTCACCTCCCTCCTGGTGGACCTGCAAAAGAAGACGGGCGTCAGCCTCGTGCTGGTGACCCATCATCCGCTGCAAGCCGCACGGATGGACCGTGTGATGAAGATCCACGAGGGCCGCTTCGTGTAAGCGCCCTTTGATCGGACCGGGTCAGTAGGCGTTGTCGCCTTTAAAGAAGGTCAGGAACATGATCTGGAGATCCAGCATGAGGCTCCAGTTTTCCAGATACCAGAGGTCGCACTTGATGCGCTCCGCCAGATCGGTGTCGCCACGCAGACCTTTGATTTGCGCCCAGCCGGTCATGCCAGGCTTGGCGGCATGGCGCGCATTGTAATGCGGGATCTCATGCTTGAAGTTCGCGATTAATTCAGGCCTTTCAGGCCGCGGGCCGACGAGGCTCATCTCTCCTTTGAGCACATTCCAGAACTGCGGCACTTCGTCGATGTTATATTTCCGCATGAAGGCTCCCACCTTCAGTCGGCGCGGATCGTCCTCCTTACACCATTGTGCTCCTGCGCTTTCAGCATCGAGCTTCATGGAGCGGATCTTGATGATGTCAAAGGGGATGCCGTTCATGCCCCAGCGGCGCTGGTGGTAGAAGATGGGTCCGCGAGATTCGAGGTAAACGAGCGCCCCAAAGATGGCGACGAGAGGTATGCTGATCATCAGCCCAATGATCGCGCCTACGACATCCAGGCTGCGTTTCAGCATCACATTCATGGTGCTGTCCAGTGGCAGGCGATTGATGCCGAGCACGGGGGTGCCAGCGATGGTTTCCAGCGAAAGGCCGGAGACAAAGATGCGGAAAACAGAAGGAGCGAGCTTGAACTGGATCATCTCGCGCTCACAAAGGTTGGCCAACTCCACCATTTGCTCACGAGGCAAATCCGCCACGATAATCATGTCTACCTGATGCTGGGCGATGACTCGATGGATGTTTTCCACGTAGCCGACAAAAGGAATATTATCTGGGATGGGATCATTATTCCGCCACTTTGAGGCATCCACCCAGCCCACCAGATTGAAGGCGTGGGCACGATCTTCACTCAGTGTCCGCCAGAGTCGCTGGGCATCTTCATTCCACCCGACGAACAAGGTTCTTTGTTGCAGAGTCTGGATTCGACTAGGGGCATGCAGGATGCTGTCGAAAATAGCTCTCCATCCGAGCAACAGCAGCAGGGAGCACGCTCCATTCAGCGCCACATAAACGCGGGAGATGGATGGCTCCAATTTCAACGCCAGAGAGAAGGACAAGAACCCCAAAGTCCAGATCAGCACCGCCCGCGCGATGCGAGAAGCGATCCAGCGATTCCTGAGCAGGACGTTTCGGTGGTAGAGTCCCTGCCAGCCGAGCGCCAGGAGAAGCGTGAGAGAGCCCAGCGCCATGTGGCCGGAATATTGCCGGAGTTCAACGGTCGAGGTGACGCCGAACTCGCGGATGAAGGATTGAAAACGCAGCCAATACGCCAAATGCTCGGCGCAGACGATCATGATGAGATCTCCCAAAATGGAGACAAGAACCCAAAGGTGAAGTGAAGGCAGGCTCCTCTCTCTGATGGCTTTCTGTTCCTTCAGACTATCCAGCATATTGCCCGTGATCGGGCCAGGGCTGGCGATCATTACATGATCTGGTTTGAAGTGGTTTGGCGTCGGCATGATCCTGAAACTTGGTCTAAATTATGGTAAGTTGAGTCCTGAGCATGATCTTTTTTGATAAATTAGACTCCATACTCTCTACTTTGATAATTTCGCCCCCTCGGCGCTCATCACTGAAGCTTGAAAAACGGGCTTTATGACCAGGGACTTGTTCATCTGATTAACTTTCTTTGGCACCAATCTTTGGCTGGGAGACTACGCCGTAGCAACCCGCGAGGATGAAGGAAGCTCCGAGGCTCTGCATCAGCGTGAAGGTTTCCGCAAAGAGCAGGCAGCCCATGGCGGTGATGAGCAGGGGCAAAAGCATCTGAAAGGCTCCACCCACACTGACAGGTAGAAAGCGGAAACCCTCTGTCATGCCGATCTGCCCCACTGCGGCCAACAAGGCGGCGAGGGTTAGCAGGGCAAAGTCCATCAGCCCAGGCATCGTTTGCATCAGGCAGAAGGGCAGGGCTAGCAGCGCGGAGTAAAGGCACTGGCTCGCAAAGATGGTGCCGCTCGTCTCCGTGCGTGTCAGTTGACGAATCACCACGACCACACAGGCCGCGATGAGCGCTCCCGCGACCGCGATGACCTCATATCGACCAAACTGGCTCAGGTCTCCCCGCTCCAGCTCCGTGATCAGGGCGATGCCGCCGATGGCCAACACCAGTCCCACCACCTTTCGCGCCGTCATCTTTTCCCCCAGCATCGGCACGGCAAGGATGGCCGCCCAGATGGTCCAGGTATTCCCGATCAGAGTCGCCTTTCCAGCGCCCAGCTTCGGCAGCGTCAGGTAATAGGCAGCCGTGCCCAGCGCACCGAGCACGCCGCGTGACACCAGCAGTCGCCCTGTCGCCGCCCTGCGGAAGCTTACATTTTTACCTGGCCCATAGATCACCGCGACGACGACAATCCCTACCAGCGCGCGAAAAAGCAGCGCCCACCAGGGGCTCACCGCCCGCGTGCTGCCGAGGTGCATCACCAGCAGCGCCATGCCGGTGAAACCGGCGAGCGAGCCCAGCATCCACAGAGCCCCGCGACGGAAGTCGTAGGCATTGCGGTCGGTGGTTCGGGGGGCTGACATCCTTCTGTGTGGCCCGGTGGCGGCGGCATTGCAAGGCATCCCATGCATCACGAGACGAGAGCATGGGAGTGGGTGACAAGAGTATCCCTGACGCCCCCGTATGTCCTACATGCGCCAGCTTATCTACGCCGCCCTGCTTTTCCCACACCTACTCACGGCAGCAGACATCCCCCCGCTCCGTGGTCTCAGCCGCACCGACCTCCTGGAGTATCGCGATGCTTCGGGGAAGATTCGCCATGCAGAAAAAGTCTCCGACTGGGAGCAGCGACGTGCCGAGGCCTTGGCCGGATTCCAAAGCGTCTCCGGCCCGCTGCCTGGCGCAGATCAGCGTTGTCCGCTCGACCTAAAGGTGGAGGAGGAAGCCGACTGCGGTAGCTATGTCCGGCGGCTCATTACCTATCAATCCACGCCCGGCGGTCGTGTCCCAGCCTACCTTTGCATTCCGAAAAAGGCGCTGGCAGGCAAAGCCGTGCCCGCCGTGCTGTGCCTGCACCCCACGGAGAACAACATCGGCCACAAAGTCGTTGTCGGACTCGGTGGCAAACCGCACCGGCAATACGCTTCCGAACTGGCCGAGCGCGGCTACATCACCCTCGCTCCCAGCTACCCCCTTCTGGCGAAGTATCAGCCCGACCTGAAAGCGCTCGGCTTTAGCAGCGGCACCATGAAAGCCATCTGGGACAACATCCGCGGGCTCGATCTGCTGGCGACCATGCCCGAAGTGAAAAAAGACGTCGGCTTTGCCGCCATCGGTCACTCGCTCGGCGGTCATAACAGCATCTTCACCGCCGTCTTCGACACCCGCCTGAAGGTCATCGTCTCCAGTTGCGGCTTCGACTCCGTCCTCGACTACTACGGCGGAAACATCAAAGGCTGGGTGCAGGAGCGCTACATGCTGAAAATGGGCGACTACCTCGGCCATCCACAGGATGCGCCATTTGATTATTACGAACTCATCCCCGCCCTGGCCCCGCGCCGAGTCTTCGCCAATGCGCCAATGAAAGACGCGAACTTCAGATGGGACAGCGTGGACCGCATCGCCGCCGCCGCCGCCCCCGTCTTCAAGCTCTACGGCGTCGAAGCAAACCTCACCATCCGCCATCCCGACAGCGATCACGACTTCCCCGACCAGGAGCGCTACGAATCGTATGAAGTCATCGGGCAGGTTCTCGGGAAGCCGTAGAGGTGAGTTCCTGAGGCTCTCCCAGTGTACAATCAATGGAGTGGAGTCATTGTCTAAATGCTCCACGCAGTTCTTCACCCCCTATTTGCTGGCCGTTTCGCCTTTGTCTTGGCGATTGGGCGGCGGCGGGTCTTTTCTGGCAGCTTGAGCAGGCGGCGCTCGATGCCATCATAAAAAATCTCTGCGGTAGTGCGGATCTCTGGAGCAATGTTTTGCAGGGCTTGGCGACTGCCGATCTGCAAGGCTCGCAAGGCTTCCACCCATGGGCGAAGGCGGGCGGTGGTATCGCCTAGTTGATCGAGGAAGGTAAGCAACTCGGCTCCATAGTTCAGGTGGATGAGCACGGCGCTGGCACGGAGCCAGTCATCGGTGTTGTGAGGTGAAAATCCTTCCATCCTCAGCTCGATGGCTTGAGCCAGAGCTTCGCAGGCGAGCCCCCAGTTTGAATCATAAGCCGCAAAGAGAGCTTCATGGAGCTTGGTTGTATCGGGGAACTCTTGTTTGGGCAAAGTCATAAACTCAGCCAAGAGAGGGCGCACCGCAGCCCCCTCACCCATGAAATCACGTTTGAGGAACAGTCGATTCTGATAGGGAACAATGTTCGAAGGATCGAGAGAGATCGCTTGGGCAAAGGCCTCGTTGGCATCATCCAGACGGTCTAATAAATCGCAATAAAGATTGCCCAAGCCGTTCCAAGGATGGGCAAAGCTCGGATCGCGGGCGATGGCTTCGCGATAGGCTATCTCGGCTTCGTCAAAGCGTTGCAGATGATCTCGCAGGAGGTTTCCCAAGCTGTTCCAAGGGCCGGTAAACTTCGGGTCGCGGGCGATGGCTTCGCGATAGGCTATCTCGGCTTCATCAAAGCGTTGCAGATGATCTTGCAGAAGGTTTCCCAAATTGTGCCAAGTATGCGCAAATTTCGGGTCGCGGGCGATGGTTTCGCGATAGGCTATCTCGGCTTCGTCAAAGCGTTGCAGATGATCTTGCAGGAGGTTTCCCAAATTGTGCCAAGGATGGGCAAACTTCGGGTCGAGGGCGATGGCTTCACGATAGGCTGTCTCAGCTTCGTCAAAGCGTTGTAGATGATTTTTCAGGAGGTTTCCCAAGCCGTTCCAAGGATATGCATGCTTCGGGTCGCGAGCGATGGCCTCACGATAGGCTGCCTCAGCTTCGGTGTAACGGACGAGTTTGAGGTGAAGGTCATAACCCCAATTATACCATTTCCAGTGAGCGTCTATAGCAGTGGGCTGGAGGGTGGCACGAATGCGATCCCAAGCAGCATCACTAATGCAAGGACCGAAACCTTTCGGTATTGAGTCCACCATTAACTGAAAACAGGTCGACACCTCGGCCTGAAGAAAAGCTCGGTTCCAGTCGGCGGTGTCATTGAGGCTGCGGATCTGGCCACTAGCTAGCCGTTGAGAAAACCATGAGACAGCGTCTTCGTCGTAGCTTTCGACATCTGCTTCGCGTGATTTGGCAATGGAGTCCAAGATGCTTTTCAGCTCGGCATCACTTAGCAGGCCGTGGCGTGCGGCGAGTTGCTGTCGCTCACCGTTCATGAACATCGTGCGGTCACCAAGCACGGTTTTGGCGAAGTCCTGTGGAGAGATTTCGGCCGAGGCAGGCACCAGGGACATGAGTTTTTTCCACAGCTCATCAAAGGCGAGTGTGGCCTGTGGGAGGCTGCTGAAGTCGATGAGTTCATGGAGTCGGGCACGGGCTTCGCGAGCTTCTTCACGAAGTGCCATCAACTCGGTGTGTCGAGTGAGTTCCTCAGCGGTCTGCGGCTCGTGCTTGAGGCTGTCTGCCACGGCGCGGCTCCAGAGGTAGCGGTCGGGGCTGAAGTGGTCCTCGCCCATGAGGTGCTGGGCGATGCGGCAGCGGTCGGTGGGTTCGTAGAAGTTCTCCAGGAAGCGGGTGAGGAACTCGACCTCGCGGCGCTGGCGACGGGAGGCACTACGCATGAGGAACCAGATATTGAAGAAGCGCTCGGCCAACAGGTAGCCTGTGCGGGTCTCGCCAAAAAGCTCGGTGCGCTCGATGACACCTGTTTTCTCCAGCCGATCCAATTGGGCGCTGATGGTGCCGGCGGGCAGGCCGGTGGTGATGGCGAGTTTGGCTGCGGTGACGGGATCCCAGTGATTGGCGATGGCACTGGTGATGACCTGCTGCTGCGCGGTGAGTTCCTCAAAGCGTGCCTTGTAGGACTCATCGAGCGGGCGGAGGTAGTGGACTTTGAACTGATCATAAAACGCCGCTCCATAGTCCTGGCTTTGGGGAGGCGGGCTGGGGCTGGCTCCGACAAGGATCGGGCAGGCCTGGCGCATGAGCAGCTCGCGCAGGCTATGCTGCTGCCCTTTGTCTAGGCGCTCGAAGACAAGCTGGAGGTTATCGACCAAAAGGACCGGGCGCTGGCCGGTGACTTGGGCTGCTTTGATGAAAGCTTCATAAACCTCGTCCGCGAAGGGTTGATCGTCTTTCACGGCACGGATGCTGGCGGCTTGCAGCCTGGAGACGGTGGCGTCGATCTCCTCAACTGCCTTGGTATCCTTGGCCGCCTCCCGAGCATCGGCGAGTGAGTCGAGGCAGTTGAGCCAGAACTTGGAAAGGCGGTCCACGGCGTATTGTTCCTCGGCAAAAACGAGTGGGATGAAGCGCTGGGACAGATCGGGTTTCGTTCGCAACTCGGCAGCGATGCGGGCGAGGAGCATGGTTTTTCCCATGCCGCGTTGGCCGACGATGAGGTGATGCTGCGCCCGGCTCTTCGGCTTCTCAGCGACGAGGTCGGCAACGATGCGCTGGAACTGCTCCACACGCGCTGCAAAGGCCGCGATGATCTTTTCCGGCGAGATGCGCCCTGTGTTGTAGAGGGAGATCTCGTGCAGGGCGAGGATGGGGGAGGTGGTCTTGTTCATCGGACTTCGCGGCGGTGCCAGTATTCACGGAGGAGAAAGGAGCGGAAGGCATAGCTGCCCTGGTTTTCCAAAAGGTAGCCATCCCGCTGAAGCATCAGGAGAAGCCGCGAAAGCTGATCCTCAATGACAGCGGGATCGGCGGCAGAACGCGTGGACATGAGGGCATTCAAGACCTGAGCCCGGCTGCGACCATTGGCATGTTGGCAAAGATGGCGGAGAGCGTCTTTTGCCGCTGTTGCGTCGCTCTGATCGAACTGTTCGTCCAAGCGCTGCCGCCAGGTGTCGAACTGGCTGAGATTCGATGGCTGAAGAAGCTGGGTGAGCGCAGACTCGACAGCGGTGGCGTCAGCTTGTTTGCAGCCAGAATCGACCAGTGCATGGAAGACGATCTGCAAATGATGGGGAAGCGGCCAGCCGACACGCTGGATGATGAGAGCACGCTGAGCCACGTCGAGCGGCAGCCCGGCACCATCCCCGAGACGCGCGAGAAAGAGGTCCGCTTCCTCAACCGTCAAAGCTTCCAGGTGGGTGCTAGAAAGGTCATTGATGGTCTTTCGCAGGTTGCGATCATCGACAAAGCTGTCGAGGCCGATGGAGCCGAGGAATATCCAGCGGACGTTCTTCCGATAAGTCTGCCTCAGTGCCCGCAGCCAGTGGAGCAGTCGGCTGACGCGCTCGGTGCCGTGTTCCTGCCTGCCTAGGGCGAGGAGCAACTCAGGCATCTCATCGATGGCGAGCAGCACCGGCTTTTCACTGCTCTCGATTTTGCGGAAAATGCTTTCGAGGGCTCTCCCGAGCGTGCTGTGATCAGGATCTTCGGCGGAGCCCATTTCCATATCGACCCCAGCCGCACCGACTTTCATGCCGCTAAAGGCCTGCCGAGCCTTCCGAAACGCGAGAGAAACTCGGCTGAGTGTTTCTGGGTGCAGGCCGATCTCATTCAGGCCATCGACCAGCTTTTCGGCAAAGGCGAGTTCGTCGTGACAGCCCTCTACATTCATGAAAACAGCGGAGCGTCCAGCTTGCCTCTCTAGTTCGCAGAGTCTGAGAACTAACGATGTTTTGCCGACACGGCGGGGAGCTGTGAGGAGGATGTTTGCCCCGTTAGAAAGTTCTCGCTGGAGGCGAGCGAGATCGCGGGGACGGTCAAAGAAGTCGTCATGTTCGACGGGGGAGCCGGTGATGTTTCTCATGATGAGGAGTTTTGCGCCTCCTAACGGTCCTGTCAAAATACAAATCTGTATTTATACAATTTTGTATTCAATGTGAGCTTTTGTGGGTCTCGACACAAAATGAAGTGCTTGGCCGCGAGGGTTGCTCCAGCTTGTGTCATGCAGCACGATCTCCACGCCACTCTGAAAAAGCACTTTGGCCATGCGGCGTTTCGGCCGGGGCAGGAGAGGGTGATGGAGGCGCTGTTGGCGGGGCGGAGTGCGCTGGCGCTGTTTCCAACGAGTGCGGGGAAGAGTCTTTGCTATCAGCTTCCGGCGCTGCTGATGGATGGTGTGACGCTGGTGATCTCGCCGCTGATCGCGCTGATGAAGGATCAGGTGGAGGCGTTGCGGGCGCGGGGGATCAAGGCGGCAAGGTTGGATTCCTCCCTGTCGCTTCAGGAGTCTCAGCAGGTGTTTGATGACATGAAGTCGGGTGTTTTAAAGCTTCTCTACATCGCGCCGGAGCGGCTGATGAACGAGAACTTCATCGGCCGGCTGAAGCGGATCAAGATCGCGATGATGGCGGTGGATGAGGCGCACTGCATTTCGGAGTGGGGACACAATTTCCGACCCGAATACCTGCGGCTGGCGCTGGTGGCGAGGGAGCTGGGGATCAGCCCGGTGCTGGCGCTGACGGCGACGGCGACACCGGATGTGGCGCGGGATATTCGGAAGGCGTTTGGCGTGTTGGATGAGGACCATGTACAGACATCGTTTCATCGGGCGAACCTGCATTACCGCATCACGCCATGCCCTGCGCAAAAGCGGAAGGAGTATCTGACGAAGGTGCTGCTCAAACGAAAGGTGCCGAGCATCGTGTATGTGACACTGCAACAGACGGCGGAGGAGGTGGCGACGCATTTGCAGCACAATGGGGTGAATGCGCTGGCCTACCATGCGGGGCTGGCGGACGAGCATCGTCATGCGGCGCAGGATTCCTTCATGGATGGCTCGGTGGATGTGATCGTGGCCACGATTGCCTTTGGGATGGGGATCGACAAGGCGGACATCCGGGCGGTCTACCACTACAATCTGCCGAAGACGCTGGAGAACTACATGCAGGAGACTGGGCGTGCGGGACGTGATGGGAAGCCTTCGGTATGCGAGCTGCTGGCCTGTGTGGATGACTGCATCGTGCTGGAGAACTTCACTTTTGGCGATACGCCAACTCCGCAGGCTCTGAGGCAGTTGGTGGATCATTTGTTGCGGCTGGGGCAGGAGTTTGACTTCTCTTTGTATGAGCTTTCGCAGGCCACGGACATCCGCCCGCTGGTGATCGAGACGGTTTTGACCAACCTGGAGCTGCGGGGTGTGGTGCGGCCTTTGGGGTCGTTTTATTCGAGCTACCAGTTCCGCTTCCTCCAGCCGGAGGCGCGAGTGCTGGCTGGTCATAAACCGGAGCGGCAGGCGTTTCTGCGGCGGCTCTTTTCAGCGGGAAAACGCGGCACGAAATGGACGACACTGAATCCTGATGAGGCGACGACGCAGATGGAGGAGCCGCGTGAGAGGATCATGAGTGCGCTGACATGGCTTCAGGAGGCGGGTGAGATCGAGCTGAAGCCTAGTGGATCGCGTCAGCGGTATCGTTTGTGCGATGATCGTGCGCAGCGTGATCCTGCGCTAATCAGTGAGCAGATGCAGGCGCTCTTTTCCAAACGCGAGGCGCGTGATGTGGAGCGCCTCGGTCAGGTGCTTGAACTGGCGGGACATCGTGGCTGTCTGACGCGCTGGTTGCTGCACTACTTTGGTGAGGAGATGGAGCAGGACTGCGGCACCTGCACGAGCTGTCTGGAGAGGGCGAAGGGTGTGACGGACGAAGTGCCGCGCGCTTTGCCTCAGTCGGCAGTGCCGGTGATCACGACGGAGGATGTGGCGGCGATCCGGTCTCTGATGGATGAGGGCCACTCGTCTCTGCGCACGCCGCGTCAGCTTGCCCGTTTCCTGTGCGGCCTCACGAGCCCGGCGACATCCCGCGAGCGACTGACACGCAATGGTGCCTTCGGGATGCTGGACAAGGTGCCCTTTGCCGATGTGCTGGCGCAGACGGAGACGATGCGTAGCCGCTAGCTGCTGCGATCCTTGAAGACCTCCAGCACAGCATCCTTCAGCGGTTTTGGCAGGCGGGGAAGCGCGAGTCTGAGTGTCATGTCGGGCTCGGGATGACGCCAGCTTTGCATAAGAATGAAAAAGTCGTCGTCGGTGATCTGGCGCTCGGAGTAGGCCTTCAGCCAGAGATAGACGGCGTGGGCGGCTGTTTTCATCTGCTGGGTGGTGGAGCTTTCACCATAAACGGAGAAGATGACGTGTCTGCGCAGCACGGCATAGAATAACTCTTGGGCCAGATCTCTGATTGGCTTGCGGCGAAGGACAATGTCTAGAAGCAATTCCTGGCCGTTTTGACCATCCAATAGATGATTCAGAGAGTTCACCATGGCTTGGTCATCCAGCAGGAATCGGCTGATGCGGCCACGCAGGATGTCGTGCTCTTCACCTGAGAAGCCGAGGCTGAGGTAGTTTGCCAGGATCTCCACCATGCTTCGTGAGGTCCAATTTTTCGCAACGCTATGGAGCAGCAGGCGATGCATGAGGGTGAGTTCCTGAACCTGTCTCCTGACGAGTGGCACACGCTCGATGGCATGGAGCACGGCTTTCTGCTCTGGATCTGCACCCAGGGCGTTGAGCATAAGAGCGGCTCCTGTGAATGCCATGAGGGTGGATTCCTTTGAATCCAGCACCTGCTGAGCCAGCTCCAGCGCCTTCGCCTTCTCCCCATTCCGTGCATGGCGGCGTGCCTGCTCGATCTGCACGGTGAGAGCGATGGAGTGGTCTTTGGGAGTTGCCTTCCGCCATAGTTCCATCTCTTGAATGATTTCGGGCTCTGTCTGATTTAGGGCGGTGAGTGTGCGAAGCTCCAGGCAGGTGTTCAGGGTCTGGATTTGGGCCTCGTTAAGTTTACTGGGTTTTTGGAGCTTGAGTCCTGCATGCAGGAGGTCACGAGTCGCTTCGTCGGCTCCGTTAAAATGTAGCGCCAGGGAAAAGCGGGAGGCCAGATCCGGTGGCTGGAAATTTAACAACTGATGAACTCGGATGGCATCTTCGACTTCAGGCACGGGATGCAGGAGGTGGAGTCCTCGTGCCTGGGCTCGGTAGCGGTCCGAGATCTGCCTGCTCTCAGTGATCCAGTCGAAGTAGCCTTCGGGCATGTCTTGGCGGCTGGGGAGCTGATCCAGATAAATGCGGGCTTTTTCCAGTCGGCCGGCTTTGGCATGAAGCATCCAGAGTTGTAGGCAGGCATATCTGCGCCATTCGGAGTCCGGTCCATCCATGACCTGCAGCCAGGTGGTCCGCGCTTTATCTGCCAAACCTGCTTGATGCTGGCAGTCGCCCGCCTTGTAAAGAGCTTCAGCTCCAAAGGTGGCATCTCCCGTGATGGCGAGAAAGGCGGTGGCGGCAGCCGACCAGTCCTGTTTGGCAGCGAGGGAATCGCCAAGTTCCAGTGGGGATGGCTTGGACGGATGACCTGCCGCATTCCAGCGGATGTTTTGCACTTGGATGGCTGGAGCTTGTTGTAGGGCGATCTTTGCCATGCCGTCGGCCTGGTACTTGAGCCGGTGATCAAGTCCAGGCTGGTTATTCACCTGCATAAACAGATGCGCGCCTTCGCACTGGATCTTCAAGTGCACGGGCTGATCTGGTTTCACGACCTCTGACACTGGGGCGACAGCCAGAACTGCTGACCGATCACTGATGACAAGGACCGCTGGTGGCTGCTCCCTGCCAGGAAAGCGTGAATCCAAAGCCACTTTGACCGAGTTTGTGGGGACGGGCTGATAATAGTGCAAATCAAAGGTTCGGCCTCCGTTCAGTGTCATTCGGACACCCATCATCTGAGTGGCATCTTTTCCTGGCATGAAGGTCACTGTTGTCTCTAATGGCGTTGGGAATTGAGGCTCAATGACCAGTTTGGTCACGTTTGGGGAGCCTTTGGCCGTGAGCATGACCGCGCCATCCGTACGCACGGAGTTTTTTAGGAATACCTCATGGAGGTTGGCAAACGGAGGTTTGATTTCCAGCACCGTGGCCCAGCGCGCCAGCCGCTCTTCAAAGAGGGCTTGTAAACGTGCCGCTGCCTCTTTGTCATGAGCTTTGATCCAGGCTATGGTACTCTTGATCTCAGCATGTGCCGCATCTGTGATGCGCGGCTGCTTCAGTTCATTTTCGATCTCGCGAACCGAACCTTGGATGAGGCTGCGATGGAACACATCCGCCTGGCTCGGATTTTGGATGGCGAGTTCATCGATCAGGCGGTCTGCCTTGAGCACTTGTTCTGATGACCATGACGTGGTCGGCATGTTGGCGCCGATCTGCTCACGCAGCTTGGCTAGTTCGACTTGCTCATTGTCCCAGATGAGGCGGTTGATCGCCAGTAGTGCCAGCACGATGCCGACTCCTGCTGCCACGCAGAGGAGTGGCTTTTGTTTGGCCCGCCGAGCGGCATGGCGGATCTTTGAGATAGGGCGCGCCAGCACAGGCTCTCCCCGCAGATAGCGGGCGAGATCTTCAGCCAAGGCGGTGCCGTTCGCATAACGCTCGGCTGGCCGGTGAGCGATGGCTTTGAGACACACGCGCTCAAGATCGCGATGGACCCGCCGAGTCCCTGTATAAAGGATGCTGGGTGATGACTCTTTTTGATGTTTTGGCAGCACCTCGGCCAAGGTGGCGCCATAGGGCACCTCCTCCCACAGGAGTTCGTAGAGCATGACGCCGAGCGCATAGACATCGGCGGTGGGACTGATTTCACCCGGCGCTTTTGGGTCACTGCCGCTGTCTGTCGTCGTGGACCGGGTGTAGTGATCTAGGCACTTCACCCCAAGCATTTCCGGGGCCATGTAGGCGGCGGTGCCAAGCGCCTGCTGGGTCCGCGTCAGGGTCACATCCTCACGACCACGCACGATGCCGAAGTCCACGATCACCGGTTCTCCGCAGCCTTCACGCACCAGGACGTTGGCCGGCTTGAGATCCCGGTGCACTAGGCCAAAGCTGTGGAAGTAGCCAGCCGCGCGCGCCACCTGCTCGATCAGGCCCACCCGCTCGTTGGTCTCCAGTTCCCGCTTTACACACCATGAGCGCAGATCCATGCCATTGATGTAGGCCATGACGATGCAGCCGACGTTTTCGAGCAGCTTGAAGTCGATGATACGGACGATGTTCGGGTGCGATACGGGCTCCTGGAGGCGCGCCAGTGTCATGGCCTCTTTTTCAAACCGTGCGCGGATGTGATCTTCACCGATCAGGTGTGGATCGATGATTTTCAGCGCCACGGGGATGCCGAACGCGCGGTGCCAGCCCTCATACACGCGGCCCATACCACCTCGGGCGATGAGCCGGCGTACCTCATAGACCTCCTCCCAACCAAGCTCGCGCAGCCAGTCTGGGACTGTCGGTGTGGAGGATGGTGATGGCGGCAGGGTATCCATTTGGATTAAAGACACGGGTTAACCTGGAGGATGCGTGATTAAACTTGAAGTCTTAACGTTTCTTTTGGCTTTGTTGGAAACAAAACTATGCAATTTCGGTAAAGCATCAAAACACATCACACCGTGGCACCTTCTCCCAGTCTTTTTCCCACCACCCATTGGTCTATGGTGCATCTGCTGCACTCCGCTGATGACCGCGGTGCAGAGATCGCCTTGGCAAGTCTCTGTAAAGCCTACCGCACCGCGCTTTACCATTATGCCCGTGCTTCAGGCAACAGTCCGCACGATGCGGAAGACGCTGTGCAGGACTTCTTTGCCCATGTGATCGGTCAGGATGCGCTGAAGACGATCCAGAAGGAAAAAGGCCGCCTACGGAGCTGGATGATCGGCGCCTTTAACAAACGGCTGATGAATCGTCACGCGCATCGCACTGCTGTGAAAAGAGGCGGGAGGGTGGAACACATTCAGTGGGACTTCAGCAGTGCAGAGCAGGAGTTCGGTCTTCATTACCACGCAGGCATGGATGCCGCTCAGTCCTGCGACCTAGCTTTGGCGCAGGGCATCTGGGCGGCCACGCTCCGGCAGCTAGATAATGACGCCAAGGTGCAAAGGCGCCCCGCCCTTTACAAATCTCTGCGCCCAAATCTACTTCACGGCTGGCCGAATCATGGCCCCAGTCAGATCGAAGTGGCCGCCGAGCTTGGCCTCACCCCCAATGCTTTCCGGGTGCGACTTACGAACCTGACAAACAAAGCCCACGATATCTTCATCCAGATAGCTCGCGAGACGATCGACCCTCTCATCTCGAACGAGGATCTGGACTATCTTTGGGGAATGCTGCAGTGATCAGCGCGCGAGCATCTGCCCCAGCAGAGGTAGCACGGCGCGGAAGTGGGTGTTTCCACCCGCGCGGCTGAGCTGTTCGCCGATGAGTTCCGCATCGCTCACCACATCGGCGGGGAGCATTTCCTCATGGCTGTGTCCCTCACAGATGGCGCTGGTACGCACAAAGGCAGAGCTGCCTTCACGCGTGATCGAGAGATCCAGGCATGGGGCGGAAATGCGCAGGGACGACAAGGCGCATTCGGCAGACGACTCGACGAGAGTCACGCGCAATGCAGCTCCATCCGGCTTTTTGAAGGAAAGCCCCGGCACTGAGTCATCCAGCTCGGCTTTGAGCCGCTGGGCGATCCAGCCCGCCAACAGCAGCGCAGAGCATTTCTGCCCTACCGCATGTGTGATCTCCACTGCCTCGATCATGGTCAGATGCTCCCGAGCCTTCACGTCCTGAAATGAACTCGCCAGCGCTGTGCGCAGGAAGTGGCTGCGCGTCCAGCTCAGGTCACGCACGTCAAAGCTGGCCGCTGCCCTAGCCGCCAGCAGGCTCGCCAGCTCCACCTGCGGCTGTGCCCAGGCGCTGCTATCCACGATGAGGGTGTGGATTCGGGAGTAAAGACGCTCCTCGAAATTCAGTGTCAGGGCACCCTGCCACCACACGAAGAGCGGTAGATCCGAGTCCAGATGGGCGAAGACGATGTTCTGCACCTGTGCTGCGTCACCACCTTCCAGTAGAAAGCTGATCTGCTCACTGCACACCACCTGCTTCCCCTGGTAGGGGCGGCAGAGTGCATTGATCCAGGCGCGCGCCCTCTGCGGGTGCATCTTTGGCAGGCAGGTGATCAGTAGCGCCCGGCAGGAGTGGTCAGCCGTGATCGTCGCCAGGGAGTCATTATTCCTCTCCAGAGACTCCGGGTTTTCCGAGTAGATGGCAAAGTTGATGAGCGAGGAGCGCGTCTTCGCGTTGTCGCCAGCCCAGATTTCCTTCAGGGCGCGGTCGATCTTTGGGAGTGGGACTTCGGCACCGAGGCGGGAGAGTGTGTCTTCACAAATCATCATGGTGGTCAAAGATGACGCGCTGGCTGGTTCATACAACCCGGGAGTACTGCCGATCCCAGGCTTCTGGATCATGATTTCGGGCTTCACATTCACGGAGTGAAGCTTCAACTCTCATCTCGTCAGTTCGATCAGCATCGGGGCGATCTCCTGGAGTGGCAGGATGAAGTCCACTTCCCCCGTTTTGATCGAGGTCTCGGGCATGGAGAAATCCTGGGAGGTTGGCCTATCTTGGGTGATCGCTAGCTCAAGGAGCTGACGTGCTTCAGCGACACTGAAGCGCGGCACTGGTGAATTTACCGGTGGGGGCTGGGTTTTCATATTCCAGCGAGAGTGGGCCTACATTGCTGGTCCATCCATGGGGTGAAACCCCACCCAACGACTGCGGCCATCACACCATGGCGCAGTGCCGCCGAAGCGAGATTCCAACAAAGCCGCGAGGACAGCACAAGCCCACAGGTGCCAGCTTATGACACCGTGCAGATCTGCACTCCTTGCTTTAGCGAGGCTAGCTTGTCTGGGCGCTTGGGGATGAATTCCTGACCAAGGTAGCCAGTGTAGCCTGTTTCCTGGATGGCTTTTATGATGGCAGGGTAGTTCAGCTCCTGGGTCTCATCGATCTCTGCACGGCCGGGGACTCCGCCGGTGTGATAGTGGGCAAAGAACTCATGATCACGGCGGATCGTGGCGATGACATCGCCCTCCATGATCTGCATGTGGTAGATGTCGTAGAGCAGCTTGAAGTGTGGTGAGCTGAGCTTTTTGCACAACGCGACGCCCCAGGCACTGTGGTCGCACATGTAGTCAGGGTGGTTCACTTTGCTGTTGAGCAACTCCATCACCAGCGTGACGCCGAGCTTCTCGCATAGCGGTAGCAGACGCTGCAGGCCCTTGGCGCAGTTTTCCAGGCCTTGCTCGTCGCTCATGCCCTCTCGATTGCCACTGAAGCAGATGACTTGCTTGAACCCGGCCTCGGCGGATTGCTTCAAAAGCGGTTCGTAGGCCTGTATAAGCAGATCGTGATGCTCGACGCGATTCCAGCCTTTTGGGATCGGGCCTATCTTCATGCCGCCGGGACCTTCGATGGTGGGAAAGCTCACCATGGCACAGTGCAGGCCATGTTTTTTCACCGTGGCGAAATCTTTCGGGTCGAGCAGCTCGACAGACTCCAGGCCGATCTCCTTAGCCGCTAGGCAGAAGTCCTCCAGAGGGACCTCTTTGTAGCACCATTTGCATGCAGAGTGGCGGACCTTGCCTCCAGCGGCCTTGTCAGCTGCTACGATCTGCGTTTGCAACATCGCTGCGATGGCACTGACACTGGCAAGGCCTCCGAACTGGCGGCGGGAGAGGTTGGGTGGATTCATGCGCAGAGCCTACACAATGTCTGACAGGCGGGAATTCATTTCTTGGGTGCTCCATAAGCTTTGCGTATCGACCGCTCTGGCAGGAAAAAGAGATTGAAACCGGAGGGCCGGGAACTACTATCGCGGCCCCCCGAACCCCCGACTTCATCAAGACAATGGCTGACGCAGCAAACAAATACTCCCAGAACGTGGATGGTGCCTATTACGTGGACGATCAATGCATCGACTGCGATCTGTGCCGTGAAACAGCCCCCGCCAATTTCAAGCGTGACGACGACGGAGGACATTCCTACCTCTACAAGCAGCCTGAGAACGATGAAGAGGTCAAACTCTGCGAAGAGGCTCTGACTGGTTGCCCAGTGGAAGCCATCGGTCGTGATGGTGCTGACTGATTCAGCTCTGCAATAGATACTTTACCCGAGGCGCGGTTCTCCTGAACCGCGCCTTTTTTGTGCGGTAGGATGGAGTTCAGCACTTCCATGGGGCTGAAATGCTCGTGCCTTGAGGCTAGCCGAGGACTGGTATCGACCAAGACCAGATCATTGACCAATTTTTGGTCTCATGGTGGTCGGGGCGGCGAGATTCGAACTCACGACTTCTTGCTCCCAAAGCAAGCGCTCTACCAGGCTGAGCTACGCCCCGAAACTGCTCCCAAGGTTGGAAGCGGGCCGGATATTGGGGCGCAATAAGCATCGTGCAAGGAGAAAGGCATCTTTATGATGATTCTTTGTGGAGATTTGACGTTTTCCACCGCCTCGCTACCGGCACGGATGCTCAGATCTACAGACAGCCGCATCCTCGTCACCGGCGGTGCCGGATTCATCGGCAGCGCCCTCGTGTGGGAACTCAACCGCCGTGGTTGCGAGAACATCGTGGTCAGTGACCGCCTTTGCACGGATGAAAAGTGGCGCAACCTCGTGCCTCTCAAGTTTCATGACTACATTGATGGCGGTGATCTGGAGCAGCGCGTGCGCACTAATCCGGAGTCGCTGGGCAAATTTGATGTCATTTTGCATCTCGGTGCCTGCTCCGCCACGACGGAGAAGGACGCCGACTACCTGATGCGGAACAATTACGAGTTCACGAAAGTGCTCGCTGAGTGGTCGCTGAGCAAAGACAGCCGCTTCGTTTATGCCTCCTCCGCTGCCACTTATGGGGATGGCTCCCTGGGTATGGACGACACGATGACGGACCTTCACCGTCTGCGTCCACTGAACATGTATGGCTACTCGAAGCACCTCTTTGACCTGCATGCGAAGCGCACGGGCATGGCGCAGCGCATCGTTGGCATGAAGTATTTCAACGTCTATGGCCCGAACGAGGACCACAAGGCGGACATGCGTAGTGTGGTCCACAAAGCCTACGGCCAGATCCTGCAAACCGGCAAGGTGCAGCTCTTCAAGTCCGACCGTCCCGACTACAAAGATGGCGAGCAGATGCGCGACTTCCTTTACGTAAAGGACGCCATCAAAATGACCCTCCACCTCGCCTCCGATCCGCAGGTGGGTGGTTTGTACAATCTCGGCTCTGGCGAGGCAAATACCTGGGTGCAGCTCGTCACCGCCATCTTTGCCGCAATTGGCAAAGAGCCGAATATCGAGTTCGTGCCGATGCCCGAGCATCTGAAGGCGAAGTATCAATACTACACCTGTGCGGACATCGCCCGGCTGCGTCAGTCAGGCTATGCGGAACCACTTTTCACCCTGAGCGACGCCGTTCGTGACTACGTGCAGGGTTACCTCACTGGCGACAAACGTCTCGGCGATGAAGCCCTGTGATTTTTGCGGTGCGCCTGAGGCGACACTCGTCGCAGATCAGCAGATCTGCGACGACTGCTATATCGCCCGAGGCTCCTGCTGCGCGGGTGAGTTTGAAGAAGAATCGAAGCCCTGCCCTCTGCCTGAAGCTGGGGAGTGATCAGTGCGAAAGGACGATGCAATTTGCGAGAAGGCCGCGAAGATAGGCGGCGATCTCAACAAACGCGGTCTTGTAAGGTGATTCTGCCAGGCAGACGAGGTCCGCGACAGCATCATCGAGCATTGCTTGGGCAAATTTCACCGCGCGTTCGATGGCTCCCTCGTAATCGGCGATACCGGCGAGGATCGAGGTGTCCATCGGTTCACCCTGGAGCAGCATTTTATTCAGCTTCTGCTTCTGCGCGTCTGTGGCATCCATGAGGAGATAAAGGATGGGCAGAGTGAGCTTGCCTTTGATGAGGTCGGTGCGGAGGGTCTTGCCAACTTTCTTTTCGTCACCGACGAGATCGAGGCAGTCATCGTAGATCTGATACACGGTGCCGAGCTTCATGCCGAAGCCGTGGAGTGCATCTTGCACGTTTTGAGGCACGCCATTGAGACGGGCACCGAGTCCGGCGGCAG
Organism: Verrucomicrobiaceae bacterium; assembly: GCA_021151605.1. Classification (GTDB taxonomy): domain Bacteria; phylum Verrucomicrobiota; class Verrucomicrobiia; order Verrucomicrobiales; family Verrucomicrobiaceae; genus Prosthecobacter. Next base: position 20,039 of record JAGKWZ010000029.1, on the reverse strand, counting down.
CGGCAAAGAGTGCCGCTGTTTTCATCTCGATCATCTTCAGGTAGTCCGGCACCGAGAGATTCAGGTCGAAGCGGCGCTGCGTCTGTAGGATCTCCCCGCTGCAAACATCACGCGAAGCCCTGGCGATCTGGCGGCAGACCTCCACATCCTCGAAATCGGTGGCCAGTTCCAGCGCGTAGGCAAAGAGAGCGTCACCGAGCAACACGCTGAGCGAGTGGCCCCACTTTGCAGCAGCGGTGGGCATCCCGCGCCGGGTGGCGGCACCGTCCATAATGTCGTCATGAACGAGGGAGGCGATGTGGACGAGTTCCAAGATCACCGAAAGGCGAGTGTGGTGGGCATTTTTTCCACCCGTGGCTCCACCAGCCATCAGGGCGAGCGCTGGGCGGATGCGTTTTCCCGCCGTCTGGCAGACATACGCCACATATCCCTCGACGGCGGGATCAAAGGCCTTGGCCTGATCGCGGATGGCGGCCTCTACGGCCTGTAGATCCTCGCGAATTAACTCGAAAGGAAACACAGGAGCATTGGCGGTGGGTGGCGGCGTGGCGGTCATCGTCTCGTGGCGGAAGTGGGGTGGTGAATGATCACCCCGGCTGGCTTTCCAGTCGCGCAGTGTGATTTCTCCGTCAAATACGAGCTTCAAGGAATGAATGGACGTACTTTCACCCGCCGCATCAGACTCTGAAAGTTCCGCAGACCTCACAGTCCTCCCGGCGGGGGAGTTTGACCCGTCGAAAGGCCATGCGACCCAGATCCATGCAGAGCATTTCTCCCGCCAACGGGTCACCGATGCCGGTGATGAGTTTGATCACCTCCATGGCCCCGATGCAGGCAGCGGTGCCAGATACAGCCCCAAAGACGGGGAACTGGCGCGTCCAGGTCACCGGCACCTCCGGGACATAGCAGGCCAGGCAGCCGGTACGTCCGGGAATGAAGGTGGTCACACTGGCCTCCAGGGTGTGCATGGCGCATTCGACCATGGGTTTGCCAGCACGGCGGGCGGCTGCATTCAGTGCCAGACGCTCCTGAAAGAGCGGCGCAGCATCCACCACGAGGTCGGCCTGGGCCACGAGGGCATCGGCATTCTCGACGGAAGCGTTTTCTGCCACTCCGACGATGTCACAGTCGGGATTCAGATCCTTCAGCCGCTTCTTGATGGACTCCATGCGCACTTCGCCGACATGGTCGCGCGTTTGCAAAAGCTGCCGGTTCAGATCTGCCAGCTTCAAACGCCCACCATGGGCGAGCACGAGCCTGCCGACACCCGCTGCGGCCAATTCCAAGGCCACAAGCCCACCCAACCCACCAGCTCGCGAAATAAGGACCGAAGCGCCTTTGAGTTTTCGCTGCCCCTCTTCACCAACTCCAGGTACCCACATCTGCCATTCGTAGAGGGAGCGGTCGGTATCGGTGAGTTCAGGGAGCATGAGCGGTCGGTCAACGCTGCGACATGGATGGATGTTGCGTTGCCGTCAAACCGGTTGCCTCTCCAGGTAAACGACGCTTTGTTAAGTCATACATGAAACGCTCCTTTTTTCACCTCCTCACGGTGCTCACGGTCACTTCCGGTCTCGTTTCCATCCACACAGCACAAGCTCAGGCGGCCAAAGCTGGTGTGCAGGAATTCGATCCCCAGGCCTTCCCCGGCCAAGTTGTGGATGACGTCGTCGTGCCTGTGCCCAGTGAGGTATTCAGCGTGCTGGACAAACTCGGCGAACCCAACTGGCAGCAGGAACTCCGCGAGATCGACTTTCCGAAGACGGGAGACCGCACCAAGCTGGCACTTCAGTTTGGCATGACCGTGGCTGAGGGCTTCGTCGCCGTGCAGGCCGAGGACAAAGAAACCGTCAAAGACATCGGTCGCGATGTGATCGACCTCGCTACCGCTCTTGGATTGATCAAATCCGTTCGTCCACACGCCCAGGCCATCCTGGACGCCGCCGACAAAGGTGACTGGGCCTCCATCCGCAAAGAATTCGACCAGACCCAAAAGACTGTGCGAGACACGATGGAGCAGATGAAGGACGCCGATCTTTCCCAATGCGTCAGCATGGGCGGCTGGCTGCGCGGCACCGCCAGCGTGACCTCGGTGGTTTCGAAGAACTTCAACCCCGACCGCGCCGAACTGCTCAATCAACCGATGCTCGTCGAGCACTTCATCTCTACCATCGGCAAAATGGGCTCCAGTGTGAAGGAGCATGGCAATGTCTCCGACATCTCCAAGGGGCTCAAAGACATTCTCGGCAAGATGGAAGGCGCCGTCGATGGCTTCACCAAGGATGCCGTGCGCGACATCGGCAAGACCTGTGACACGCTGCTGTCTGGCATCACAGCCGCGAAGTAATCCGCCCTTTTCGGCAAACCCTCCGCCTACAAACGCCATGCGTCTCTTTTCCTGTTCCCGCGCCTTCACTCTTGCCCTTGTGGCAAGCATCGCACTACCGGCATTCGCTACGGTGGATGATGCCCACAGCTTTGCCATGGAGGCAGCGGTGCCCTTCGTGGAGCAGGGCTTCATTGTCCGTGAGGACTACTGGAATGGCGAGGTCAAGAGCGGCCAGAAGCTCATGATCAAGCACCAGATGTTCAAGGGTAACGAATATGCTTTCTGGCTTGGCAGTGCGAATGAAGACGTGACCTTCGAGCTGAAGGTCTATGATGACAAAAATAAGGAGATCACCATCGACTCGAAGGCAGACAAGATGTTCGCCAGCATGAGGGTGAATCCGCCGAAGACCGGCACGTACACGATTGTCTTTTCCGTGACCTCCAAGAAGGAAAAAGGCATCTACTGGGCGCTGGCATACGGATATCGTTGATCTAGCGAATCACGCTGATCTTTGATCGCAGCACACATGTGGCATCGTTTCTAATGCCACCACCATGCTACGCCACACCTTCCTACTTCTTCTTTGCCTCACTCAGGCGACTGGTCAGCAGCCAGCGGCACCGCCAGCGATGACGGAATATCAGGGCCGCGTCATCGCCCAGACCATGCACTGGCAGGGGGCGAACTGGCTCATCCGCAACAAGCGCGAGCGTGAGGAGGGCACTACCAAGATGCGCGAAGAACTGCATCTGAAGCCCGGGATGGCGGTCTGTGACATGGGCAGTGGCAATGGCTACCACACCATCCCCTTTGCCGAAGCTGTTGGCCCGACTGGCAAGGTCTATGCCGTGGATGTGCAGCCCGAGATGATCGTCATGCTCAACGAGCGCGTGAACGAAAAAGGCATTACCAACATCGTGCCCATCATCGGCGAATACCACGACCCAAAGCTTCCACCGAACTCCTGCGACCTCATCGTGCTCGTTGATGTGTATCATGAGTTTTCCCATCCGGTGCCAATGCTCGATGGCATGAAAAAAGCCCTGAAGCCCGGCGGTCAGATCTGCCTCGTGGAGTTCCGCGCTGAAGACGACACTGTGCCCATCAAGGCCGAGCATAAGATGACCAAGGCCCAAGTCACCAAAGAGATGAACGCCAACGGCTTGAAGCTCGCCCGTGAATTCGATGGACTGCCCTGGCAGCACATGATGTTTTTTGAGCTAGCCGCGAAAGCGCCCTGACAGTCTGATCATGAATCTGATGGCACTTAGCTACTTCGGGCGTTAGTGAGGCAGCATGAAACTCGAACAGGGGCAGATCTGGAAAAAGGGCGATGAGTACATACGCATCGTCGAATGGGCGCGCATGTCCATCGAGTACAAGCTGATGAAAAACCCGGCATCCAAAGTAGGCACCGTGCATCGCACGACGAAGAAGGAGTTTTGCCGCTTACTCAAAGGTGCGGTCGAGATCGTGCCGGAGAAGGCCGCCACGCCCGAAGCCGATACGACTCCCACCCATCCCTGAGGAGCACCCAGTTCTGTAGGGTAAAAAGTCCCGCAAGCTTCGAAATGGCAGCTATTGAAGCTGGCTACTTGGTGAGATTGCCAACATGAAACCGGGGGCTAAAATCCATCCGCCATCCGTTTCATCCAGGCAATCCGAACCACCCATGAACCTCACCGCCCTGCCTCTTGCCGAACGCTACACGCGGTTTCGTGACTTCGTTTATTCTGGGCTGGAGGAGCCTCCAACACTTCTGCCCGGCCTCGCTGAGCCGATGGGAGAGCTGGATCTCCAGAGCCTTTGGTTTGCCGGGGCATTTGGCCGGGATTTCATCACTGTGGATGGCAGAGCCGTGCGCATCGTGGATTTCGGCACCTGGAATTCTGGGGCGGGACCAGACTTTACGGAATGTGTAATCGACCTGGACGGTCGGACACACTGCGGTGACATCGAACTCGACCCAGATGCCCGTGACTGGGAGCGCCATGGGCATGGAGCAAACGCTGACTATGCGCGCGTCGTCCTGCATCTCTTCACGCGCACCTCTGAGGAGCGCTTTTTCACCCGCACACGGGACCACCGGGAAGTCCCCCAGGTATGCCTGAATCTGGGAATGATGGAGCAGGATGCTCGGCCAAACCGGGGTCTCGCCGCCGCACGCCTCGGGCGTTGCGCCACTCCGCTGGGCGAGATGGACGAGGCACGCATTCAGTATCTTCTGGAGTCTGCAGCGCAGCATCGGCTGGAGAGAAAATCACGCCGCCTTCACCGCAGCATCACCGCCCAGGGCAGAGAGCAGACCATTTATCAGGCTCTCGCCCAGGCCCTAGGCTATCGCCAAAATCAGCCGCCGTTTTTGCTGCTGAGCCAGCGTCTCACCCTGAAGCGACTGCGCAGATCATCCGCCGCCGCGAGAGAGGCGCTGCTCTTCGGACTGAGCGGTTTTTTGGAAAGTGTGAAGTTTGAGGACACAGAGCCTGAGACTCGTAGCTACCTCCGCCAGCTCTGGGAGGAATGGTGGCGGCTGCGTGATGATTGTGCCCGCTGGCTCTCGCCCTCCCAGCTCCCGCGCTGGAAGCTCGCCGCCACACGCCCGGGAAATCACCCTCAGCGTCGGCTTGGCGCGCTGACTGCCATGCTGGCGCACTGGGATCGTGTCTCTGCGCCATTGATGGACGCTACACGCTGGAGCCAGGCCGTATGGAAGGAGAGCCTGCTTGGCTTGAAGCATGATTTTTGGACTTCTCACTACACGCTTCTCGCGGAACCAGCCGCCAGACCGCAGGCACTCATCGGAGAGACTCGCGTCCAGGAGATGCTGGCAAACGTGGCCTACCCTCTTCTCATGCCAGAGCGCACCCGCCTCTGGGCGGAGTATCTGGAGCTGCCCTCCATGTTGGAGAATCAAAAAGTCACCCGCGCCTCACTACGCCTCTTTGGCGAGGGGCCACGCGGAGCACAGTTCCAAAAGAAGCTGCATCAGCAGCAGGGCTTACTGCAATTGTATGAAGACTTCTGTCTGGAAGACGACAGTGCCTGCGCCCAGTGCCCGTTCCCAGAGCGACTGAAGCAGTGGCAGTGAATCGCCGCCCCTGAGCGCCGGATCAAGATACGCCTACTGAGACACCTTGCCCTGGGGCATATCACGGCTAGAAAAGCCTATGCCCTCACTCGTTGATGATCTCATCTCCCTGCTCGGTCCGGATCGCGTGTCTGTCACGGATGCCGATCTGGCTACACACAGCACTGACAAATGGTTCGCCTCGAAACTGCCCCAAGTCGTCGTGCATGCCCAGTCCTCAGAGGATGTTTCAAAGACCCTGCGGTACGCGAATGAGCATGGCATCCCCGTCACGGCGCAGGGTGCGCGAGTTGGCTATGTCGGCGGGGCTGTGCCCTCTCACGGAGGTATCGCGCTCTCCGTATTCGGCATGAACCGCATACTGGAAATCAACACTGCCGATGGCGTGGCAGTCGTGCAGCCTGGAGTCATCACAGGCGAGCTTCAAAAGGCCGTGCGCGAGCTGGGCTGGTTTTATCCGCCTGATCCAGCCTCCTTGAAGGAATGCAGCCTCGGGGGAAACATCGCCACAAACGCGGGTGGTCCACGCTGTCTCAAATATGGCGTGACGCGGCATTACGTTCTCGGTTTGGAGGCCGTGCTGGCGGATGGCAGCATCGTGAAAGCTGGCGGACGCTGCCATAAGAACAAGACAGGCTTTGACCTCGTTGGCCTCATGGTCGGCAGTGAAGGGATGCTCGGCATCGTCACGCAAGCCACCCTTCGCCTGATTCCGCATCCGCCCACTCGTGCCATGCTTTCTGCTGGTTTCCGCTCGTTTGCGGAGGCCGCGAATGCCGTGCAGCGCATCCTGAACTCCGGCTTCCTGCCCAGTGCTCTGGAGATCGCAGATAAATTCACCCTGCGCGCCGCCCGCGAGTACCTCGGTGAAAGCGTCACTCCTCAGGGAGACGCGCATCTGCTGGTGGAGATCGATGGCCATGAGCCCAGCGTGAAGGGCGAACTCGCCCTGCTGGCCCAGCTCGTGCGCGAGCTTGGCTGCATCGAGCTTGAAGAAGCCATGGGCGAGGCCGCCTGCGAGCGCTTCTGGAAGTTGCGCCGAGAGTTCAGCTACAGCCTGCGCAACACCGGGCTCATCAAGCTCAACGAAGACATCGTCGTCCCCCGGAGCAAGCTGGTGGACCTCGTCGAGTTCGCCGAAAAGCTCCAAAGCGAGCACGGCTTCCCCGTCGCCTGCTTCGGCCATGCTGGGGATGGAAACATCCACGTGAACATCATGGTGCCGACCATGGACGACCCACAGATCCGCGAGCGCGCCGAAGTCGCTCTCGATCAGCTCTTCCGCCAGATCATTGCCTGGAATGGAGCCATTACCGGCGAGCATGGCGTCGGCCTCGCCAAGAAGCGCTGGTGGCGTGAGGCCGTGCCGGATGCCACTCACCACGCCCACTTACTTGTGAAGGCTGCCCTCGATCCCAAGGGAATCTTGAATCCAGGTAAGTTTCTGGGGTAGCTGATCTCTCCAAAGACTACTTCTTTTCAGCGTCCACGCGTGCCTTCTCAGCGGTGGCTTCGGCAGCAATTCTGACCTTTTCGGCATCAAGCTCGGCCTGGGTGCTCACTTTGTTGGCCTGAATATTGGCTTTGTCGATGGCGGCAACAGCATCGGTGCGTGTGGTCGCTTCCTTAGCAGCAGCGTTCACTGCCTCTTTCTCGTGATCGATAGCTGTCTCCTTTGTGTCAGTGCGGGCGTCGATGGCAGCTTTCTGTTTGTTGCAACTTACGATGAGAAGTGTGGATAGGGCGAGGAAGGTGAGCAGGATGGTTTTCATGATGGGTTAGGCTGAGGGTGGTGCATCTCGACCGAAGGGTGAGGCTGCGTGCGTCCATAGTGGCCTCATCTCAGTCCATGCGACCATGGGGTGTAGTGCTACTTCCTGGGCAGCAACTGCTCGCGTGCGGCGAGATCGAGCAGAGCTTCGATCTCTTGGCGCACCTCCTCAAAGCTAGGCAGGCGTGCTTCGCGGCGCTCCGTGACACGCAGCAGATGCCAGCCGAGCTTGGTTTCCAAAGGAGCGCTGATTTCGCCGACACGGAGCTTTTCGACATGGGCCATGAAGTCGGATGGCATCCGCTTGGCTCTCAGCCAGCCGAGGTCACCGCCGAGCGACTTGCTGCGGGCATCTTCGGAATGCTTGGACACGAGTATGGCGAAGTCGGTGCCGCTTTTCAGCTTCTGATGAATGGCCCGCATCTCGGCGCTGCGGTCCGGCTTCTTTGGCTGATGCCGCGTCAGGAAAAGGTGGGAAACACGATGCAGCACAGGGAGGTGGAGTTCTTCTCGATGAGCGGCATACCAGGCGCGGGCCTCGGCTTCGGAGATGGGCTTCATTTGCTTTTCGATCTGAGCTTCTTCGAGCTGTGCCTCACGGATGCGCTGGCGCATGTCGCGCTCCGTGAGGTGCTGGAGCGTCAGACGCTCGGCGCGGTCGATGTCGCCGAGGTGAAACTGCTTTTTCCAAAGGTCGAACTCCTCAGCCACATCGGCACTGACCTCAGGCGGAAGCGGTTTCGGGCGTGAGTTCAGCATGATCCCTGCTGCAATGAGCAAGGCGAGGATCGCTAGGCTGATGACGATACGCTTCATTGGCTAAGGGATCGCCTGAATGATGCGCTGGCGGCGGTCATCGTGCTTCAAGCTGCGCATGGCACCGATGTCGGCCATGAAGTGCTCCAGATCGCCGCCGTTTTGTTTGAGCAGGGCCTCGAAGCCGGGCAGCATCTCGTAATACGAGGACACTGTGGCGAGGCGGGCGTTGTTCACGGGCTTCGCAAACCAGCGTTCGATCTTCAGGCTGCCGCCATGGCGGGCATCGAGGGCCAGGGCACGCTGGCGGAGGCGTGAGAGGGTACTCTGTTTTTGATCCCTTAACTGTTCCCACTGTTCATGCCCTGCTGGAATGGAAATGTATTTATTTAAAGGCTTCCGGGTTACCTTGAGGTATTCGAGGATATCCTCGCTGGGTTGCATTGATGGATAGATACCCTTCAGCTCCTCCCGCGTTTCTAGCACCAGTTTGATGAACTCCCGCTCCACTCGCATCTCTTTTTCATACTGCGTTAGCTCCTTTAGTCGCCCACGAGCACGCAGCCAGCGCCGGGCACCTTCTTGACCCACGGCGGTGGCAAAGGCTTCGTTGAAGTCGGTGTCGCCGCTGAGGTAGAGGCGCTGATGCGTCAGCTCGTGGAAGATGAGTTCCGCGAGGTCGGCATCGCTGCGGCCGATGAAGGTGTTCAGCAGCGGATCGCGGAAGAATCCGAGCGTCGAGTAGGCATCGACTCCGGCGACATAGACATCGTAGCCCTCGGCGCGGAGTTTGTCGGCCTCGGCTGTGGCGAGCTTTTCCTCAAAGAAGCCTCGGTAGGCCAGCTTCCCGAGCAGCGGATAGCTCCAGGTCTTGGGTTCCACGCTAAATTCCGGTGCCGCAAAGACGACCCACACGGCATGGCGTCGGCCCAGATTCGCATAGCGGCGATACTGCCCCTTCGCAGGTAGATGCAGTTCCTTTTCCGCGAAATCGAGGATGTCCTCCACGGTCGTGAGCTTCTGCTTGAGCAGCGGTTTCGACTTCGGGTCCGCCAGCACTTCGGCCACCGGCTTGGCCCTGCGCAGCATCTCCATCTGCCCGCCCGCCGCCTGAGTGTAGAAGCGAAGTGTGGAGCAGGAGCACAGCCCGGTCAGCATGGCTGCGGCGACGAAGGCGTGGAGCGGGTTCATTTTGATGAGTGGTGGGCGAGAAGTCTTGCCCATCCTCGGATTCCTGCCCATCCTGTCAAAACCAATCCCCAGCGTTTCCCAAACCATGTCCTTCATTCACGACGATTTCCTCCTCTCCACCGCCGCCGCACGCCGCCTGTATCATGAGTTCGCGAAGGATGAGCCGATGATTGATTACCACAATCATCTGCCGCCGAAGGACATCGCCGATGACCGGCAGTTTAAAAACATCTTCGAGATCTGGCTGGCGGGTGATCACTACAAATGGCGCGCGATGCGCTGCAATGGCGTGCCTGAGCGCCTGATCACGGGCGATGCCACTCCGCGTGAGAAGTTCCTGGCCTGGGCCGCGACGGTGCCGCACACGCTGCGCAATCCGCTCTACCACTGGACCCACATCGAGCTGAAGCGCTACTTTGGCATCGACGAGTTGCTGAATGAGAAGACCGCACCCGTGATCTGGGAGCAGACGGAGGCCATGCTGGCAAAGCCGGAGATGAGCGCCCGAAACATCCTGCGCACGCAAAAGGTCCGCGCGCTCTGCACCACGGATGACCCGGCGGATGACCTCGCCCATCATGAAAAGTGCGCGGCGGATGGCTTCGAGATCGGTGTGTATCCGACCTTCCGGCCTGACAAAGCCTACTCGATCGGCGACTCCGCTGCCTGGAATGCCTGGTGCGATAAGCTCGGCAAGCAGGCGGGTGTGGACGTGAACAGCTTCGACAACTTGCTTCTCGCTCTCGATAAGCGTCATGAAGCCTTCCACGCGGTAGGCGGACGTCTCAGCGACCACGGCTTGAACTCCTGCTTTGCCAACTTTGCCGGTGAAGAGGCTGCTCGTCGTGTTTTTGACAAACATCGCGGTTCTCCGACAGCGCAGGCTCAGCCAGGCGATCTGGAAATCCTCGGCACGCAGGTCATGATGCATGTGGGCCGGATGAATGCGAAGCGCGGCTGGACGATGCAGCTCCACCTCGGCCCGATCCGCAATAACAACGCCCGCCTCGCTCGTGAGATCGGCGCGGATGTCGGCTGCGACAGCATCGGCGACTACTCCCAGGCGGAGACGCTTTCCGCCTTCCTCAATGCGCTGGACTCGGAGAACGCTCTGCCGAAGACCGTGCTCTACAACGTCAATCCAGCAGACAACTACGTCTTCGGCACCATGGCGGGCAATTTTGCCGATGGCACCACGCCAGGGAAGGTGCAGTTCGGCTCCGGCTGGTGGTTTGTGGATCAAAAAGAAGGCATGGAGTGGCAGATCAATGCGCTGAGCAATCTGGGCCTGCTAAGCCGCTTCATCGGAATGCTCACGGACAGCCGCAGTTTCATGTCCTTCCCGCGCCACGAATACTTCCGGCGCACCCTCTGCAACCTGCTGGGCAACGATCTCGAAGGCGGGCTGCTGCCAGCGGACTACGACCACGTGGGCGGCATGGTGAAGAACATCTGCTACGCGAATGCGAAGGCCTACCTCGGGCTGGCCAAGTCCTGACGCGAAACGTTTCACCGCCCCGCCATGATCCTCCAGGCCCAACGACTGACGAAGAAGTTCCCCGGCGTCACCGCTTTGAGTGAGGTCTCCTTCGACCTCGCTGAGGGGGAGATCCATGCGCTGTGCGGTGAGAACGGGGCAGGGAAGAGCACGCTGATCAAGCTTCTCTCGGGCATCCATCCGCACGTCTCGTATGAGGGGCGCTTTGATGTCCAGGGCACGGAGGCTCGCTTCGCTGGCATCGCCGATTCGGCTCGGGCGGGCATCTCGGTGATTTATCAGGAGCTGGCGCTGGTGGATGAGATGTCGGTGGCGGAAAACATTTACCTCGGCTGCGAGCCACGCCGCTGGGGTGGTCTGGTGGACTGGCCGCGCATGTTCCGTGAGGCGAAGGCGCTGCTGGATCGCTTCAAGGTGGAGCTGGATCCTGCAACGCTGGTGCGTGATCTCGGTGTGGGTCAAAAGCAGCTCGTCGAGATCGTGAAGGCGCTGGGGAAGAACTCGAAGATCCTCATCCTCGATGAACCGACGGCGGCGCTGGCTGAGCATGAGGTGCGCGTGCTGCTGGACATCCTGCGCGATCTCCGCCGCCGTGGCATCGCCTGCATCTACATCTCTCACAAGCTGGAGGAGGTCTTTTCCATCTCGGATCGCATCACTGTGCTGCGTGACGGCTTCTCCATCACGACGCTGAAGACTGCCGAGACGACGAAGGCGGAGGTGATCTCGAAGATGGTCGGCCGCGAGCTGGGGGATCTTTTCCCCCGCCGCTCCAGCTCTCCAGGGCAGGTGCTGATGTCTGTGGATCGGCTGTCTGTGCAGGACGAGAGCGGGCAGGCGCGGCTGCATGAGGTCAGCTTTGAACTGCGTGCTGGCGAAGTCCTGGGCATCGGCGGGCTGATGGGCGCAGGCCGGACGGAGCTGCTGATGCATCTCTACGGAGCCTGGGGCCGCCGCTCTGGAGGTGTGGTGAAGCTTTCAGGTGAAACGATGACGGGTAGTGACCCTGCGCGGACTCTGCGTGCCGGGCTGGCGCTCGTGAGCGAGGATCGCCGCCGCTACGGGCTCATTTTGGAAGAGGAGATCGGCTTTAATCTCAGCCTGTCCAGCCTCGGGGAGATCACCCGTCATGGGCTGGTGAACCGCAGCCTGGAGACGAAGCGCAACCGCACGATCTACGATCAACTGCGGGTGAAGGCCACAGGTCTCGAAGCCGTGGTGGGCCGCCTCTCTGGTGGCAATCAGCAGAAGGTCGTGATCGGCAAAGCGCTGCTGACCAGTCCACAGATTGTCATGCTGGATGAGCCGACGCGTGGCATCGATGTGGGAGCCAAGCTGGAGATCTACGAGCTGATCAATCGCCTGACCGAGGAGGGCAAAGCCGTGCTGCTGGTCTCCAGCGAGCTGCCCGAACTCATCGGCATGAGTGACCGCATCCTGATGCTGAACGAGGGCCGCATCGGTGGTGCCTTTACCCGTGCTGAAGCGACACAAGAGAAGCTGATGCAGGCGGCGATGACGCAGACTTGAGGCCATGAAAAAGCGCCCGCGACTCCAAGGTCACGGGCGCTTGAGAATCGAGGAGAGTTACTTTTTCAGCAGATCTCTGATTTCCGTCAGCAGCACAATGTCTGCGGCAGGAGCCGCTGGCGGCGCTGCAGCTTCCTCTTTTTTCATCAGGGAAATAAGTTTGTTGGCTGGTTTGACGATGACAAAAAAGATCACCGCTGCGGTGATGAGGAAGCCGATGAAAGCTCCGACGATGGCTCCGATATCGAGTTGGAGGATGGGGACGATTTCTTTGACCGTCTCTTCAGTGCCGTTGGCGGTTTTTTTGACTACATCAATGGTTTTTTCGCCCAGTTTGAGCTTCAGATCTGGATTAGGGCCACCGCCAAAAATTCCGAGGATGGGTTCGACGATGCCTTTGGTAAAGGCGGTGACAATGTTGCCGAAGGCAGCTCCAATGATCACACCGGTGGAGAGATCTACGACATTGCCTTTGAGGATAAATTTTTTGAACTCGTCGAGCATGGATTAAGGGTGGTTAAGTTTGATCAAGCGATTCGATCTGAATGCAGCGCTCAATGCCAGCCATTTTTTTGCCAAGATGGGAAGGATTCGTCTCACTGATCATCCTGCGCATGGCTTCCAGCGGCTTTTGCTCCAAAACGACTCTCAAAGTCTGCGAGCCACTGGCGTGAATTTCCGTTTGTTCGTTCCTTGGCTGGTGCCGAAAGGCTGACTGTGAAGGACGGTAAATGGCTGCCAGCCCTACATTTTCATCGATGAGTTCGCAGTCGGCACGACCAATGAGATGACTGACGCCGACGTAGCAGCCGAGCTCTACGGCGCGAGCAGAGGCGCAGCGGTTTACCCTTTCCACTCCAAGGGTGGTTTCCGTGGCGCTCGGACAAAGGATGAGGTCCAGGCCGCAATCGCGTAGTCGAGCAGAGAGTTCCGGGATCTCGATATCCAGGCAGATGACGACAGCCATGCGGAATCCGTGAAATTGCCAAACGAGCAATTGCTCGCCAGGAGAGAAGGCATTTTCCCATGGAGTCAGGTGTAGTTTGTCTTGGTGAAACATTCTGCCGTCCGCAAAGATCAGCGAACGATTGCGAATCTGGCTGTCTGGCAAAACGCAAGGCACAGTGCCTAAGACGACCGCTTTTCCTGAAATGGAGAAGTGTTCCCGAAGCTTGGGAAGCAATTCGTTCCAAAAGAAATCCGCCAGACCTCGCAACGGCTCGGATGAGGTGGAGGCAAGATGGGGGGACAGACCTAGCCAGATAAACTCCGGCAATACCACCAAGTCGGCGCCGCTGCCCCAGGACTTAGCGACCTTGGAGATGACCTCATCCGCAAACTCGTTTGCGCTGGCTGCGGGCAAACCTGGGTCATAGGTAATTAGGTCGAGCTTCAGAGATCTCATTCTATTGAGCTTCATGTAGAGACTTTAGCCAGAAAGTGAGTGTTTTAGGTGTTTCGACGGCTTCACCCACTTCCTTCCAGGTAAACTTGGCCTGGAGTTCAGGATGCTTTCGGAAGCCGAGGGACTCCCAGAATCCATCCAGAGGGCGATAGTCAGCAGGACGCAGTGGATGATTCAGCGGTCGGTCAACCGCGCAAAATGCGGCGATTTTGGCCCCCATCTGTCGTGCATGATCCAGGCGCATCTGACAGAAGACTTTGCCTATGCCACGGCCGCGATAGCTGGGCAGAAGTACTGACTCGCCCAAGTAACAAATGTTCTGGATGGGGAAGGCTGATTTTTCAAAGCAAGACCGGAACGACGCATCGCCTTCACTCATGCTGACGCAGGTTGTGGCCCCGATAATTTCCTCTCCTGACACTGCCAGGACTACGAGACTGCTGGGAGCCTGCACATAAGTGTTGAGGTAATGGCGCTCCTCATCGGCTGTTCCTTCGTATAAATACGGGTATTCTCGGAAGACGCGCAGGCGGAGACTTCCGATCGCATCCAGATGTGATGAGATGTCGCTATTTCGTAGACTTAAAAAATGCAAGGGGTCGTAATTCACGTGAGACAAAAATGAGGGTGCCCTGGAATTAAATTACCTGTATCCCAGAAAAGGATAGGATATATAATTCGAAATGAAAAAAGCTGTCGCGCTCATATCCGAATCTCACTATCAATCAGCCTGAATGCCCCGCTATCTATTGTCTGTTTCCTAATTATATAAATGAACACTACAGACCATTTCCTGTCTCTACTTGCTTGCTTGATACGTAATTGAGGACAAGTGTCAGCTTATCCCAAAGATTTCCACCCCAACCAGACCAAGAAAATACAACACCAAATACCTACCGTGAAACATAAAATCTACATCCTTGACGAGCACCCTGTCGTGATCGAGGGGCTAAAAAAAGTCCTTGATGGTCTCGATGACATCGAAATCGTCGGCTACTCAGGCGACGAGACTGCTGCCATAGCAGAAATTAATAAAATTAAACCTGCCGTCCTCATCCTCGACTTCAATATCAAGGACAGAAACGGAATTGATGGCATCAAAAGCATTAAAGAAGCATGTCCTGGAGTGCTGCTTTTGGTCTTCTCCATGCACGATGAAAATGCCTACGCTGAGCGCTGCCTACGAGCAGGTGCCATGGGTTATATGATGAAAAGCGAGCCGGGCAACCGCATCGCTCTTGCTATCCGCCAGGTTCTCAGTGGTGGCTTCTTTTTCAGCGCGAATCTGCTGTCCAGCATAGTTACTGGAGGCAGCCTGCGCGGCACTGCGGCTCGTGGTGAGCCAGGACGCCTCCTAAGTGACCGCCAGCTCGAGATCTTCGAGATGGTGGGACGTGGGATGGATTCCCACGGCATCGCCGAGAAGCTGTCTCTAAGCTCTAAAACTGTGGATGCTCACAAGGCAAACATTCGTCAAAAACTGGGTCTGGATTCCGCTCGCGAACTTCTTATGGAAGCAGTGCGCTGGGTGGAGAAATAGCATCCAAGCCATCAGGCGAATTCATCAAACCGTTCGGGCTGGGGTGGCCGAACGGTTTTTTTATGCCCAAGTTCATGCTCCAAAGGCAAAGCCAGCCTTGATCGGAGCGTAGATACCGGATGCCTCCCAACCAACGTCTCATTTCTCTGGATGCTTTCCGTGGCTTCGTCATGCTGCTCATGGCATCTTCAGGCTTTGGCTTGGCCCAAATGGCCACGGCCAATCCCGATTCGTGGTGGTGGGCTCAGATAAAGTATCAAGTTTCTCATGTTCCCTGGCAGGGATGTGCTCTTTGGGATCTCATTCAGCCAAGTTTTATGTTTATGGTCGGAGTGTCGGTTCCCCTTTCAGTGGTGCGCCGTCGCGCTGAGGGACAAGGCTTTTTCAGGCTCAGTTGGCATGCCCTGATCAGGGCGATTCTTCTGGTTTTGCTTGCCGTACTTCTGAGTACTCAGAGTAAGGATTCCATGACGAATTGGGTTTTTACCAATGTGCTCGCTCAGATCGGGCTGGTGTATGTTTTCCTTGTGGTCCTTTCGGGGTTGGGTTGGGAATTCTGCCTGGCTGCGATCATTCTTATTCTGGTAGGAGACTGGCTTTGGTTCTATCAGCAGCCATTGCCGACTCCTGAGCAGCTTGCCGATATACAAAGCGCCAAACCTCCAGCGGAGGGTATCTTGCAAGGTTTTTTTGCCCATTGGAACATACACACCAATGCAGCTGCCGAGCTGGACCGCTGGTTGCTGAATCTTTTCCCTCGCGCCCAAACTTTTGTTTATAATGCGGGTGGCTACCAGACACTAAACTTCGTTCCTGCGCTGGCTACGATGCTAGGAGGCGCTGTCACAGGGCATTTTCTAGTAAATGGCAAGTTTTCGCATGGTCATAAATGTGGTCGCTTGATTGCTATCGGCATCGTTTGTCTGCTCATTGGGACTGTGCTCGGTTTTGTGGCCTGCCCTGTGGTGAAGCGTATCTGGACTCCCTCTTGGGCCATTTTCAGCGGTGGCTGGGTGTTGCTGCTGCTTTCCTTCTTCTACTGGCTCGTTGAGGTCGCAGGACAGCGGCGACTTGTTTTCCCTTTCGTGGTCGTGGGCATGAACAGCATCTTCATCTACGTCATGCATAGTCTCACTGCAGGCTGGATCAGCCAGCAACTCGCCAAGCACGGCATGGCTGGTCTGTTTGCTTCGACCTGGGGACCCGTGATTGAGAGGTGCAGTGTTCTCGCCGTCTTATGGCTGCTCTGCTTCTGGCTGTACCGTCAGCGGGCGTTTCTGCGGATTTAATGCACGGCTATCTTGGGAGAAGAAGTTTTTACCTCCATCCCAGCTTCTCCTTCAGAAACTCAAAAGTGCCGACGCCGTGGATCGTGTGGGGTCCGTCGAAGTGCTCGATAGTGGTGCTGCTGCCGATGCCTAGCTTATTGTAGAGGCGACGAACTTTGGCGAATTCATAATTCACCCACTCGTCATTGCCAACGCCGTCGTTGTGGCCGCGCTCGACCATGAAAGGCCTCGGAGCGATCAAAGCGGCCATTTCGGCGTAGTTAAAAGTGCGGCCCATGTTCCACTCCCAGATTTCATATTCGCCTGTGGCGATGTAGCTCATTGGCATGTCGGTGCTCACACATTTGCGCACCCATTCGTTGAAGTCGCCGCTGCAGATGCTCAGACAATAATCCTTCAGAACAGCAGGTGTGCGCATGGCTGACTTCCCGCCGTAGCTAAGGCCGTAGAAGGCGATCTTGTCCTGCTGGGTGAATGGCTGGCTCTTCAGCCATTCCAGAATGCGCTGATGCTGACCATTGATCACACTGTAAAGGGTGAGGCCGAGCGGATTGAGCTTCCGCTGGAGCGTTCGAAAAGAATCCTTGCCGCGATAAGGGTTGTGCGGTGCGAAGGTGACAAAGCCTTGCTCGGCGAGGCGTTGGGCGAAGGCGTGGTAGTATTGCACGGCACGATTCGTAGGATCATCGGTGACCGTATCTTCGGGAATGCCTTCCAAACCATGCTGGCAGACCACGACTGGTCTTTTTTCGCCGGATTTGAGTTTCTTTGGCACACACAGCCAACCCCATGCGAAGACATCCTGCCACACGTCGAGAGTCACTTCGTGGATGGTGACCTTGTCAGTTTCGCGGACAAAGCGACTCTTAGCATTCATCGGCAAATTTGGATCAGGCAGACGGCCGATCACTTCGTTCCAGAATCGGTCACGTTCAGCAGCGGTATGCTTCTCAAAGTCCGCCACTGACCCCATGGGTAGTTTTTTCCAAAACTCGGTATCACGCTCCATTTCTGTGCTCACGAGCAATCGCTGCGTGAAGGCCTCCAACTCGCGAACAAGGCGTTTTTGGCGCGTGGCATCGGGTTTGAGATGGAAGACGGTTCCCGTAACTTTCAGCGTCTTGAGAGCAGCCTCGGCAGTCGCTTTGGGGAAGATGTGACGAATGATCTGCTCGTTGCTGGTTTCCTGTGTGCAGCTCTGAATGCGGCTGGTTGGAGCGAGCACCTTAGTGCGCTCGATCTCAGCTTGGAAGCTCAGCAAATCTGGCTCGGTAAGCTTTCCGGGCGCAGCGATTGCCCGCTCGCCCGGCTTCGCGTCTGGCGGTCCGGCTAGCTTTGGATAAAACAAGTGCTGTAACGCCAACGGTCGCGGTGCGATGAGACTGGCGATCTCTGCATCGCCAAAATCACGCAACAGTCCGAAGACATTGCGATAGAGCGGCTCCGACCACACACCCTCTCGTGGCGCGAAGTAACCCATTGAATACACGCTGTCGATTCGCTCGTCGATAGCTGCGGCATGCAGGGCCAGCATACCACCTTCACCAACGCCCGCGATAAGCACAGGGACCTGCTCTGGCTGTGATTTAAACCAATCCACCACGGAGAGAGCCTTTTGCACTTCATAGCCGATAATGTGGCGACCCAGCTCATACGACTGACGGTAAATCCACTCACGATGTGTGACATTCGTCTTCACCCCGAACTTGTCATTCGTGCTGAACTCCGAATCCCGGCTTACCAGTGCTGGAATGACAACTTCGCAGCCTGTGGTGAGCAAGAACTCGTCCACCAGCTTCTCTGGAGCGCTGCTGGCATCAGGCAGATAGATGACACGAGCATGCGGTTTCGACTTCGGTTGCACATAGATCCCCTCGCCATGCACGCCTTCGAAAACCGGCCAGCGCACGCGGAAAACGCGGCAGTGCTCATTTTCCAGCAGCAGCGCTGGTTCGGATGTGTTGCCGACGAGTTCGAGTGCGGTCATCGCTTTTCGATCATCCACGATGCCGAGAGCGGCCTTGAGCTTCTCTCTTGTTGGCTTGCGGCCTGCATTTGACTGTTCAATCAGCCTAAGTGCCATCTTGTCGATGCCGGCTACCATCGTCGCCGAGAAGTCAGGATTAGCTTCCAGCGGCTGCGTGCCAGGGAGAATCTGGCCATTTGCCAACGTGGTTAGGAGGATCAAGGCGGAAGCGAACAGATGGAAAGCGAGGCGCATGGCTTGGAATACGGGGATGATGCCGTGCGGCTCTCCAGTTTTCTAGCAAAGCTGAGCGCTTCGCAGCCCCGCATCTGGCTGAATGTTTGGTTGGTTTGCTTCTGCCTCTAGAAGGACTTCATGGCTATGACTCGTAATTGATCACTGATAGAATGTCCTTACGCCTTCTCCAAATCACCGCCCTTCTTCTCGCCACGAGTTCAGTCTCGGCGGATCACTGGGCTTTTCAGCCGCTGAAGCCCGGCAAGGGAAAGAGCATCGATGCTTACCTCCAAACACCGGCCACTCGCGCTGATGCCCGCACGCTGATCCGCCGCACTCACCTTGATCTAACCGGCCTGCCACCGTCCGACGTGTCCGACACGTCTGACCTGTCGGATGAAGCTTACGCCCGTCTCATCGACTCACTCCTCGCCAGTCCCCACTACGGCGAACAATGGGCCCGTCACTGGCTGGACATCGCCCGCTACTCCGACACCAAAGGCTACGTCTATGCCCGCGAAGAAAAGAACTGGGTCCACGCCTCTGCCTACCGTGATTGGGTCGTTCGTGCGCTGAACGGCGACATGCCCTACGACCGCTTTTTGCTTCTGCAGATCGCCGCAGATCAGGTCGTGCCGCCAAACTCACCCGATCTCGCCGCGATGGGATTTCTCACGCTTGGGCGTCGCTTTCTCGGCGTCACACACGACATCATCGACGACCGCATCGACACCGTCATGCGCGGCACGCAGGCGCTCACCGTGTCGTGCGCACGCTGCCACGATCACAAATTCGACCCCATCCCCACACGCGACTACTACGCGCTCTACGGCGTCTTCCAAAGCTGCGCGGAAGCGCTCGTTCCCTGCGCCAGCGGCGAAAACGCCGAACTCGATGCGCTGGTGAAAAAGAACCGCGATCTCATGACGAAACGCCGCGAGGAGCAGATGAAGCGCACGCGCGACCGCGTCGCCGATTACCTCAAAGCGACCAAGGATCTCGAAAAGTATCCCGAAGAAGTCTTCGGGCAGCTCCTTGATGCGAACGACCTCAATCCCTTCATCGTTCATCGCTTCGTCGCCTGGCTCGAAAAGCATCCCGGCATCGAATTGACCGAAAAGGTGCTCCAGCAGCCCGATTCGCCTGCTTTTGTGCCTGACGAGCACATCGCGAACATCGAGATGTATTTCCCCACCGGCGTCACCACCGAGCTGTGGAAGTCGCAGGGCGAGGTGGATCGCTTTCTCATCAAAACGAGCACCGCGCCCGTTCATGCCAGCATCTTAAAAGACCGTCCGCAGCCCGTCACACCTCGCGTCTTCACCCGCGGCAATCCGCTGACGAAGGCCGAAGCCGTGCCGCGGCAGTTTTTGAGCCTCTTCGGCCCGCAGAAGCCTTTTTCCATCGGCAGCGGCCGCCTCGAACTCGCTCAGGCC
>JAGKWZ010000257.1 GCA_021151605.1 Verrucomicrobiaceae bacterium | reverse complement strand
TTTTTGGGCCATTTCCGCTGTTTGCGACCGTCATTTCTTCTGTTTTCGGTCCATTTCTTGTGTTTGCGCCCCGATTTCTTTGGTTTGTGGGTCTATTTCTTCAGTTCGAAAGGCGATTTCTTGAGGGCGTGTGAGGGCGTGTGGGAAAGTTTGAGCCCAGACGAGCCAGCGAATAATCAGACACATGAAAATCACTTCGCCTTAACGACTTCAAAGCCCGTGAACTCCGCGTAGCAGGGCCGCGTCGGTGCCCAGGAGCTGTCATTGCCGCCGTGGAAGGTCTCGAAGTAGAGGCTATCCACATTAAAAGTCTCCGCGCTGCGCCACTCCATGTCCGTGCGCTCCACCACGAGCCGTTCGCCCTGTCCGGGAAGTGTGGTCCAGACACGCAGCGTGCCATCTCGCTTGCCGCCCGTGTTCATCACCACGGCGATCCGCACCTGCACGGGCTTGCCCGGCGGGAAGCGGAAGTCCTCGGGGAAAGGAAAGCTCTCGCCATACTTTTCAGGCTGGTTTTTGTGATACACATAGGCCTCGCCCCGGCCATCGCGCCGCCACATCAGGCGAGCGGAGAAACCATTCGCGCCATCAGCTGGGCGGCCACCACTCACGTTCTCGGGTCCGCCGCAGAGCCCCGGCAGTTTGCCCCCTTTCACGAAGTCGAAATCCTGGTTGAACCGGAGCGTGTAGCGCAGCTCCGCCGCCTTGTGTTTGCCGATGGGCCAGCGCCAGCCAGCGCCGCCCTTTTCCGGGCCGATGCCACCGACTGCGTAGTTCACGCGCAACCACTTCTGGCCATCCTCGCGCACCTTCACCTGCACATGGCCTTCTTTGATGCCGTCTTCAAACTCACAGCCCGGCCAGTCCATCTTCCAGCGCTCCACCGTGTAGTCTCCATCTGCGCCATTGAACGTGACGGTGATGGGCAGATCAGCGGCGTGAAGGCTAAAGGCGAGCAGCAGGCAGCAGAGGTATTTCATGGGCGGAGGAAGTTTTCGGTTCTCAGTTAAGCGTTCTCCGTTTTCAATCAGGCAAACTCACCCCATGCGCCACCTCTTTCCTTTTATTGCCCTCGCCTCTCTCACACTCAGCGCCTGCGCGCAGACACCACCACCTCCCGGATTCATCGCCCTGCGTGACCTCGATTACGCGGGCCAGGACAACCCACGCCAGAAGCTCGATCTCTACTTGCCTGAAAAGCCGACGGAAAAGCCGCTGCCACTCATCGTCTATATCCATGGCGGCGGCTGGGAAGGTGGCGACAAAAGCGATACCGGCCTGCTTTTTGAACTCATCAAAAGCGGCGGCTATGCCGGAGCCAGCATCGGCTACCGATTCACCCAGGAGCAGAAGTGGCCCGCTCAGATTCACGATGTCAAAGCGGCCCTGCGTTGGCTGAAAGCCCACGCCAAAGACCACGGCATCGATGCCGACAAGATCGGCCTCACCGGCATCTCCGCAGGCGGACATCTCGTCAGCCTTCTCGGAACCAGTGGCGATGTGAAAGAACTCGACGGCACTGTGGTCACCGCTGGTGAATTGCCCAAAATCGCCTGCGTGGCGAACTTCTGCGGCCCGGCGAACTTCCTCACCTTCAATGGCAAAGGCAGCATCATCGTCGGCGACAAGCCCGGCAGTGCTCTCTTCAAACTCTTCGGTGGCCCGATGAGCCAGCACCCCGTCGAAGCGAAAGCCGCCTCTCCCGTGACCTACGTCAGCAAAGATGATCCACCCTTCCTGCACATCCACGGCACCGCCGACAACCTCGTGCCCTATGCTCAGGCGCAGGAGTTCGATGCCGCGCTGGAAAAGGTCGGCGTCTCCAGCACGCTCATCACCGGCAAAGACGCACCGCATGTGTTCTTCTCCGCCGATCTCCTCAATAAGATGCGGGTCTTCTTCGACAAGCATCTGCAAGGCAAGCCCGGCGAGATCAAGGAAGGCCCGATCACCCTTCCATAACCCCACGCATCCTCATGGTCGAACTAGCTGGCTGCGATAAAGAAGTCGGGGCTCACGCTGTGCAAACAGCCTGAGCTGAGCCGACTCTGAACACGGCGCGGAAGCTCGACGCCTCCTCCGATCCTTGGCTGGCAGATTTTCGGGAGAAGCATCTTTCGGCCTGGAAAAAGAATCTCTGCCCATGAGCACGGTCGCCCAAATCGAAGCCGCCATTCTGGAATTGCCGCAGGATAGCTTTTTGGAGCTTTTTGAGCGCCTGTCAGTGCGGCGTGAAGCGATTGCTTATGAATCCCCGGGGCTGGAGGCAGAACTGCTCAAGGCGGCGGATGGTCCGTGGATACCGGTGGATGCTGCCTTTTGGGACTCCATTCGCCAAAGCTGGCCCTCCAGTCAAAAAGCCGCCCAATGCCAAGTTTGAGCATCCAGAGTTCTCCGAATGCGACCGAAGACATCCGTCTTCAGACGAGCTGGTATGATCAACATGCGGGCAGGGACATCGCTGAGCGCTAGGTGTCGTCCTTCATTCGGACGGCTGATTCTCTGAGGAAACAGCCTGACCTGGGCCGCATCTGTCACTTTCGCAGCCGCCAGCTCGCCAACCTGAGCAGCATCCGCATGGAGGGTGCTTTTGGGAAGCATCTCATCTTCTACCGAATGAGCAGTGGCAGTCACAGCGAGGATTGTGGATGGTAGGAATCATCGTGGCCATTCTCCGAGTCTGGCTAGCCACTTGCGATGCTGGAGTCGAATCGGGCTGTTCATGTCCAGTAGCCACACTGTTGTGCGTCCGCAGTTGGAAGAACCATAAATCCGGGGTGAATCACTGTAAAAATGATCCGGCCACGGCTGACGGCGCGGGTGAAAAAGCAGAGTCACTTCACCACTATCGGGGTCAATGCCCGTGAGGTTCGTGCCTTTGTGCCAATTGCAGTCGGGGCAAGCGAGCGCCAAATTGTCGTCGTTGTCAGATCCGCCATGCTGGCGAGCTACAATATGCTCCACATGGAAGCGCAGACCCGAATCCGTTTCTGGAATACCGCAATACTCGCAGCACTCACCTGCTCGCAATCGGACTCGCTCGACGATGGCGCGTGTCATGAACTGGCAGAGAATCAGGCTTTGGCACCAGCAAGCAACAACCTCGCCTCAGATTTGAGCATGCTGAGCACCGAATTCACCTGGACGATATTTTGCAGCTCGGCCTCCTGTTCAGCCGAGAGCGTACCCTCACGCCTTCCTTCGGCGAGATGTTCATAGTGTTGCTGCGTCTCCTCCTCGGCTTTGAGGGCCACTAGTTCACGCGCGAGTTCCAAACTCATGCCTTGAGTCATCGGGCGAAGCATGCGTCCAAGCACAGAAGGTTCAAGTGTCGCGATCATACGAGGAGGATGCACAAAAACAACTAGCCAATCAACAGCGGACTTCGACTACCGCCTCACCACCACTGGCAAAGCCTTCTCAAGCGCGGAGACGATGCGGTTATGCGTGGCATCGACTTCGGCGGTTTCGAGGGTTTTGTCGGGGGCGCGGTAGGTGAGGGTCCAGGCGAGGGATTTGCGGTCGGCGGCGAGTTTGGTGCCGGTGGGGTCGGTGAAGACGTCGAAGAGGGAGGTGCTGATGAGCAGGGGCTCTTTGATGCTGCCGAAGAAGGCGGCGACTTTGGCGTTCGGCACGTCGGCGGGGAGCTCGAAGGCGACGTCACGGGTCATGCCGGGGAAGCGGGGGAGGTCGGTGAACTTGGCGGGGCCGGTGCTGCCTTGGCGCAGGGCGCTGAGGAGGAGTTCGCAGACATAAACGGGGTCGCGGGCATCGAGCTGACGGGCGCGGGCAGGATGGAGTTGGGCGATCCAACCGAGGACGCGGTTGCCGGCCTTCAGTTCGCTGTGGAGGAGGAAGGTGCCGTTGTCTTTGAGGGCTTTGGTTTCCAAAGCGGTGACGCCAGGTAGGCTTTCGATGATGCCGCGCAGGTCGAAGATGTCGGCGGCTTTGGCCACGCGGGCGTGCCAGGAGCTAGGCGAAACAGGGCCGCTGAGGAGGATGGTGAGGCGCTCTTCTTCGCGGACCATGCCGTTGGGCATTTTCAGGAAGACGCGGCCGATCTCGAAGAGGCGAAGACGGTCGGCACCCTGGCGGATGTTCAGCGCGGCGCTGGCGAGCAGGCCGGGGACGATGCTGGGGCGGAGGGTGGTGTGGTCTTCGCTGAGCGGATTTTTCAGCGCGGCGAGGCCACCGGTGGGGTTGCCGAGGGCATCGTTGGTTTGTGGGGTGGAGATGAGGCGGAGGGTCTGGGCTTCGTTGAAGCCGCGATTTGCCAAAGCCTGCCGGAGCTGCATGGCGTGGTCGTATTGACGGTCGGTGGCGTCACCTTGGGCGAAGGTGGCGGTGAACTTCGCGGGCACGCGGTCGAGTCCGATGACGCGGGCGACTTCTTCGACGAGATCGACGCTGCGCTGGAGGTCCAGGCGATAGCTTGGGATGGTCCAGGAGGTGCCGTTTTGGGTCAAACCGAGCTTGGTGAGGATGGTGTGGGCTTCTTCGATTTTGAAGCCGTCGATGCCGAGCAGGCTCAAAGCGCGCTTTTCATCGAAAACGATGTCGCTGACGAGCTGCGGGGCTGCACCGGCGATTTTGAGTTCGGGCTCGGCGGTGCCGCCGGCGATTTCCAAAATAAGTTTGACGGCGAGGTCGCTGCCACCCTGGACCTGATGCGGGTCGATGCCGCGTTCGAAGCGGTAGCAGGAGTCGGAATGCAGCGTGAGTCGGCGAGCGGTGCGGCGGATGTTGCTCGGGGTGAAGTAGGCGCTTTCGAGAAGGATGTTCGTGGTGCCTTCGACGACGCCGGTTTTCTCACCACCCATGACGCCGGCGATGGCGACGGGGCGGGCGTTGTCGGCGATGACGAGGTCTTCAGTGAGCAGGGCGTATTCCTGGCCGTCGAGCGCGAGGATTTTTTCGCCTTCCTTGGCGCGGCGGACGGTGATGCCGCCCTGGAGTTTATCGAGGTCGAAAGCGTGCAGGCTCTGGCCCATCTCCATCATCACATAGTTGGTGATATCGACGATGTTGTTGATGGGGCGGAGGCCGATGCTTTCGAGGCGGGCTTTGAGCCAAGCGGGGCTGGGGCCGACTTTGACGCCTTTGATGACGCGGGCGGTGTAGTAGGGGCAGCCGTCGGTGGCTTCGAGCGTGACTTCGTCGGCCTTGGCGGCGCGGGTTTGTGAGGTCGCTTTCGTGTGATCGCGTTCGCCTTTGAGCGGGATGCCGGTTAGGGCGGAGAGTTCGCGGGCGAGGCCGAGGTGGCTGAGGAGGTCGGAGCGGTTCGGGGTGATCTCGAGGTCGAAGAGGGTGTCGCTTTCGACGATCTGATTGATGGGTTTGCCGACGGGCAGTGAGCTGTCGAGAATCCACAAGCCGCCGGTGTCTTCGCCGATGCCGAGTTCCTTGCCGCTGTGCTGCTCGAAGGACTGGATCTGAGCGACGATGACCTTGTCGGAAGCAACACCCTTTTGCTCAATGCCTTCCACCTCAATGCCCGCGAAGGTCAGGAGGTCGGAGAGCTGAGGCGTGGTGTAAGCGCTGAGGTCGAGATGGGTCTGGAGCCAGTTGAGGGAGACTTGCATGGGATGGGGGCAGTCAGGAGGTCAAAGATTCGTCAAGGAAGGGGCAAGCAGGCGCTCAGGCGGCGAACTGGTTGAGGAAGCGCACGTCATTTTCGATGAGGTGGCGGATATCGGAGATGCCGTGGAGGATCATCGCCAGACGATCCAGACCCATCCCAAAAGCAAATCCTGTGACTTGCTCGGGATCAAACAAAGCATCACCGCGAGTTTTGCTCACAGCGGCGAAGACGGCGGGATCGACCATGCCGCAGCCGGCGATTTCGATCCAGCGGGCTTCTTTGCCTTTGGCTTCGAGCTTCACGTCGATCTCGAAGCTGGGCTCGGTGAAGGGGAAGAAGTGCGGGCGGAAGCGGACGGCGGTGCCGGGGCCGAAGACCTCGCGGAAGAAGAACTCCAGCGTGCCTTTGAGGTCGGCGAGGCTGACGTTTTTATCCACATAGAGGGCCTCGATCTGATTGAAGACGCTGAGGTGGGTGGCGTCGATCTCATCGCGGCGATAGGCGGCACCGGGGGCGATGATGCGGACGGGCAAAGCTTTCACCGTCTCCATGGTGCGGATCTGCACGCTGGAGGTGTGGGTGCGGAGGAGCTTGCCGTCAGGCATGTAGAAGGTGTCGCTCTCATTGCGGGCAGGGTGATCGGCGGGCGTGTTCAGCGCGTCGAAGCAATGCCACTCGGTCTCGACTTCGGGTCCATCCGCCAGCGTGAAGCCCATGCGGCGCAGGGTGCGCACAGCGAGATCGCGGATCTGGGTGAGCGGGTGCAGCGTGCCGACACCTGCGCCGGGGCGGCCCGGGAGGCTGAGGTCGATGCCTGCAACGGCTTCGGCGTCCTTGGCGTTTTGCAGGGCTTCCTTGCGGCTGGCGAGCTCGCCCGTGATGGCATCGCGGACTTCGTTGAGCTTGGCGCCGACTTCTTTTTTCAGATCGACCGGCACATCGCGCATCCCGGCGCTGAGGGCGGTGAGCTTGCCCTTTTTGCCCAGGTAGTCGATGCGGAAGGCCTCCAGCGCGGCTTCATCCGTCAGGGTGGTGAGGGAGGCGAGGGCTTCGGATTTGAGAGAGTCGAGTTCAGTGAGCATGGCAGGGTGAGGGCGGGAAAATCATGCCGGAGGGAACGAGTTTGGAAACTCGTTCTACGGCAGCGAGGGGCGGCGATGATGGACGGCTTAGGCGCAGGTGCAACCCGCAGGTCACGAGAGAGCCATCTTTCCGGTTGACGGATGGGGTCGGGCTCGTAGTATCGCGGCCCTTTTTCAACCCCACCCCTGTTCCCAGATATGCCCGAAGTTCAAATCCGCAAAGGTGAGCCGATCGACCGCGCTCTGAAGCGCCTGAAGACCAAGCTCGAGATGGAAGGCATCTTCGAAGAAGTCCGCCGTCTGCGCGCTCACGAAACTCCAAAGGAGCGCACCAAGCGTAAGGCCCGTGCTGCCGCCAAGCGTGGCAAGATCCGCTTCCGCTTCACGATGCCAAAGGCTCCGACCGAAGGTGCTCCAGAAGCTGCGGCGTAAGCGCCCGCTGAAGTCCCCAACCTGCTATTCTGAAAGGCTGCCTGAATCTCCAGGCAGCCTTTTTGCGTGGTGAAATGGTGAGGATTAGTGCCAGACGACTTCGTTCGAGAGCATGGTGTCGTCATCAAAGAGGAATTTCCCGGTGAAGTGCTTCTTTTCGATGAGCAGCTCGGCGAGCCAGAAGCGGTCGTCGGCCCACATTTCGTCAAAGGGCAGGGCGGCGAGCGAGGTCCAGAGCGGAATGGCCTCCGGGGTTTCGATGGCTTCACCCTCCCAGCGGGTGGCGCGGAAGACATCGACATGGAGGGCGAGCCCATCGACGAACTGGAACCAAAGCTCGCCGTGCTTTACGGGCTCAAAGGCGGTGACGCCGAGTTCCTCCTGAGTCTCCCGGATGGCGCATTCCAGGCTAGTTTCACCGGGATCGATCTTGCCGCCGGGGCCGTTGATCTTGCCAGCGCCGAGGCCGCGTTTTTTGCGGATGAGGAGCACGGTTTGAGCCTGCTCATCGACGATGAACATCAGCGTGGCACGGATGCCAGGCTGCCAGTTTTGCCAGTCGGGAGAGGTCATGAGCGGGCAGTAAGAGAGGCGATGCGGAGGTGAGTCAAGGCATACGACCTCAAGAGTGGGGAAGAAGTCGCAGTTGCCAGCAGTATGGGTTCTCGCGTAACTGCATCCCCCCAACATGCCTCTCGACCGTCAATTGCTCCTACTCGCCACGGCTGCGTTCCTCGCAGCGGTCGTGCCTGCGGTGCGTGCGCTGGTGAGTAGCCACTGGCGTCCGAGTCGGCAGTGGATCGCGATGCTGATCGGCTTCCTGCTGCAAACTGGGGCCGTCTATCTGCGCGGGCAAGCAGTGGGCCAGTGCCCGATGAAGAGCCTCTCTGATGTGCTGGTCTTCATCTCCTGGAGTGTGGTGTTGCTCTACTTCCTCGTCGGGCCGGCCTATCGCGTTTCTTTACTGGGAGTCTTCACCGCGCCGGTCGTCACTGCCATGCATGTGCTGGCCTTTGTGCTGCCGAATGCCTTTCCCGACTATGCGCAGAAGGCGAAGATCGATCCCTACGTGGAGCTTCACGCAGCGCTGGCTCTGATCGCCTATGCGGCGTTTGCCCTGGGTTGCATCACGGGGGTCATGTATTTGCTACAGGAGAGATTGCTGAAGCGGCACCGCATCAGCGGCCTGTTTTACCAGCTTCCGCCGATCCAGGATCTGGCGAAGGCGATCCAAAAACTGATTTTGCTGGGCGTCATCCTGCTGAGTGCCAGCCTCGCGGTCTCCT
Organism: Verrucomicrobiaceae bacterium; assembly: GCA_021151605.1. GTDB lineage: Bacteria > Verrucomicrobiota > Verrucomicrobiia > Verrucomicrobiales > Verrucomicrobiaceae > Prosthecobacter. The sequence continues at coordinate 11,861 of JAGKWZ010000257.1, read as the reverse complement.
TTAAACTCAACACGCCGATCTCAAACCCGAAGCTGATCTTCGCCTGGGCGGTGTGGGGGCTCTACGCAGTGATCGGACTCGTCATGTGGCGGCATGTGCTGTCACCCAGACAGACCGCCTGGCTGGCGGCGGTCGGGTTTATCATTCCTTTCATCTCACTCTGGCTCGTGACGACGCATGGCTGATCCAGTTCCCGCCCCTACCCAACTGGTCTGCCTCGGCCTGAACTACCGCACGACACCTGTCGAGGTGCGTGAGCGCGTGGCCTTCCCTGAAGCCCAGGTGACAGAGGCGGTGCAGCAGGTACGCGGCCTGCCTGGATTCGAGGAAGGTGTGGTCCTGAGCACCTGCAATCGTGTCGAGCTCTACGCCACGCATGCTCATGAGAGCCCCCACCTGGCCCATGAGACTCTCGTGGACTACCTCGTCCGCCGCTTTGAACTGGCACCCGAGCAGGCGGAGGCGCTGGTGACCTACAAACTCGACTCCGCTGAAGCCGCGCGGCACCTTTTCCGTGTCGTGAGCGGGCTGGACAGCATGGTGCTGGGCGAGACGGAGATCTTTGGCCAGGTGAAAGCTGCCTACCAAAATGCGCTCGGCGCTGGCACCACCAGTCGCACACTGAACAAGCTCTTCCAGCAGGCCTTCACCGTCGGCAAAAAAGTGCGCAACGAGACCAGCATCCAGCGCGGCTCCACCAGTGTCGGCAGCGTCGCGGTGGACTTGGCGGAGAAGGTCCACGACCTGAACAAATGCCGCGTCATGCTCGTCGGCGCTGGCGAAATGAGCCGCACCTGCGCGCAAAGCCTGCTTTCACGCGGTGCGCAGAGCATCATCGTCTCGAACCGCAGCCACGACCGCGCTGTGGAGTTGGCGGCGGAGATGAAGGGCAAAGCCATCCGCTTTGATGAATGGGAGTCCGCCCTGCATGAGGTGGATGTGATCATCTCCAGCACCAGCGCGCCGCATTTCATCATCAAGCCGGAGCTCATCCGCGAGGTGATGCGCAAGCGCCGCTGGGAGCCGCTGCTCGTCATCGACATCGCTGTGCCGCGAGATGTGGACCCGCAGGTGAACGACATCGAAGGCGTCTATCTCTACGACATCGACGCCCTCCAAGCCATCGCCGACGAAGGCCGCCGCGAGCGCGAAAAGCAGCTCGCCGCCTGCGAGCAGATCATCGAGGAGCAGCTCACGAAGTTTGGGTTCACGGGCAGGTGAGGGAAGGTGCACCCCTGGCACTGCTCCTGCTTAGCTGATGGCAGCCAACCATGACACCCGCGCCGCCTGATACGAGCATTCCCACGCTCGGCCCCTGCCTTTTCACTTCGCCTCTCGCGCGGGCCGGAGCAATCTCGGCCCCCTTTAAAGAAGACGCCATCGACCGCATCCTCTACCACAGCCATCTGCTGGAAGACGGGCGGGATGTGTCCACGCCGAGCTACGAGGAGGCTGGACCACGCGAAAAGGTCTTCTTTGACCCGGCGCGCACCACGGTCGGGATCGTCACCTGCGGCGGCCTTTGCCCGGGGCTGAATGACATCATCCGCGGTCTCGTGAACCGCTGCCATCTGCAATACGGCGTCTCGCGCACCTACGGCTTCCGTTACGGCTATGAAGGGCTCGTGCAGCGCTACGGGCATACGCCGCTGCTGCTGCGGCCTTCATCCGTGGAGCAGGCACATCATTTTGGAGGCACGATGCTTGGCAGCTCACGCGGGCAGCAGGACATCGGCGAGATGGTGGACACGCTGGAAGACATGAAGGTGGACATCCTCTTCGTGATCGGCGGTGACGGCACCCTGCGTGGCGCGGCGGAGATCGTGAAGGAAATCGAGCGACGTGGGCTGAAAAAGTCAGTCGTCGGCATCCCGAAGACCATCGACAACGACATCCGCTACCTGGACAAGAGCTTCGGCTTCGAGAGCGCCTTTGATGCCGCCGTGCAGGCGGTGAAGTGCGCCTATGTAGAGGCCACCGGCGCGGTGAATGGTGTGGGCTTGGTGAAGCTCATGGGGCGCGACTCCGGCTTCATCTCCTGCTACGCAGCGCTGGCGGGCAGCAATGTCGATTTCGTGCTCATCCCCGAGGTGCCTTTTGAACTCGATGGCGATGGCGGCCTGCTGGAGTCCCTCCGCCACCGTCTTTCGAAGCGCGGCAGCGCAGTCATCGTGGTGGCTGAGGGCGCGGGCCAGCACCTGATGCAGACGAGCGACGCCACTGACGCCAGCGGGAACAAGCGCTATGGGGACATCGGCCAGTTCATGAAGGAGCGGATCAACGGCTTCTTCAAAGAGCGCCGCATGGAGGTGAATCTGAAGTACATCGACCCCAGCTACATCGTCCGCAGCGTCCCGGCGAATGCGCAGGACAATGTCTATTGCTCACGCCTCGCCCAATCCGCCGTCCACGCTGCTATGGCGGGGAAAACAGGCATGCTCGTGGGCCGCTGGCACGGTTCCTTTGTGCATCTGCCGCTGGAGCTAGTCATCCACGGACGCCGCAAGGTCGATCCCACGCAGGAGCTGTGGCACTCCGTCCTGGAATGCACCGGTCAGCCTGCGGTGATGGCGTGATCTCAGCCCGCCACTTGGGATGGGCTTACTGGCTGGGGTAGATTTCTACCTGTCCAGTGTAGCTGGGCGCTGTTGTCACTGTCGTGGCAGGGGGATCTGGCAGTTGCTTGAGCGTGAAAAAGCCACTCCCTAGCTTAGAGCCATCACTTTGCTGGATGAAGACGCCCTGGAAGGTGGCACTGCGGGTGAGGACTGGCTCACTATTCTTCAGGGTGAATCCGCCGCTGAATTCCAAGGTGCCTGGCTTCACGGTGACCGTGATCCTGGCAGGATTGTTTTCTCCGGTTTTCATCACCGTGGCTCCGCTGGGCCTGATGCGGAAGTAGGTTTCAGGGTTGGTGTCGGAGAGGTTGGCTCCGGCGCCGGAGATAACAATGTAGGCGTTGTCATCCATGTCAGGCAACCCGAGGACGATCTGACCTGGTGTGGTCACTGGCGCGCGCCCACCGCCAAAGCTGAGGCCCACGTGAGAGATCCCGTTCCTGTAGATCTCTCCTGCCGCAGTCTGAGCCGGTTTGTACCAGGTCGAGGCTTCTGTCACCACAAAGACGGGGTCGCCAGCGGTGGCGGTCGGCTCGGTTCCCAGACGAAGGGAGCTGAGGACACTGCCAGGCCGTTTGTAGAGACTCTGATAGACTAAAAACTCTCCACGTGGCCCGAGGATGGTGCTGGAAGCGAAGGCAGTGCCATCAGGGAGCCTGCCCTTCACGATGAAAGGTGCGCCATTGGCAGGCACGGCGCAGCTCGCGAATCCAGCACCGCCTGGGACGAGGCTCGATTCACTCTCTTGAGCTTGGATGGAAAAGGTATATTGACCCGCGTATAGGTCAGTTTGCCGCTGAAGCTGCCAGAGCCGGTGGTGGTGATCTCGATCAAGCCCCCTAGGTCTGCGTCTTCCCAGGGTGGCTGGTAGTCCACGACCTCTTCGGAAAGCTGGATCCCGAGATTTCGCTCCACATAGCCGTGGAAGGTACCCAGAGCCGAGGAATCGAGCGGATCAACGGTGATCGTGGTGGTGACAGAGTCAGCGCCGACGGCATTCAGTGCGGTGATTGTGATGCTTTGGTTGCTGACGGCCGCCGTTGGGATGCCCGAAATCAGCCCCGAATCAGGATCGATGGTCAGGCCCGCGGGGAGTGAGCTGGCGCTAAAGCTGGACGGCCGGCGCAACGGATCTGGATCAAAGGTGACCTGATAACTGAACGGCCGGGCCACCACAGCTGAGGCAGGGGCGGCAGTCAGCGGTGGGATCTGTATAAGTTCGGGTGCTTGGTTAATAATGACGACGTGAAACAAAGGGCTCTGGAGTTGGACCTCCGGCTCCACTTCGGTTTCCACACCATCGACGAGGATCATTTTGGCCGGTTTGGTGACGATGCAGCTGTAGTCAGCCTCGTCAGTAAAGCTGATGTTTTTGATCGTCAGGGTCTGCGTGCTGCTGCCAGAAATGCGTGCGCTATTGGTGAGCACTGTCCCCGCCGGCAGCTTGATCCATTCAAACGTCGCAGTCTCAGCCGGCCCGCTGAGCTTCAGCGGGAGCGTGGCATTGCCACCGAACGTGACCGGGATGTACCGCTCACCGACTGAAACAAGAATTACATCGGCCACCGAAGACGTGGTCGTGCCGACGCGATTGGACACGACGACATCGTACTGGCCGCCGCGAGGATTAGAGAGGCCAAGTTCAGACTGGATGGCCCCTAGAATGGGGACGCCATCCAGGCGCCATTGGTAGGAAAGTGTTCCGGAGCCCTCGGTTCTGACCTGGAGATTGAGCGGGCTGCCTTGGCTAAGGAGCTGGCTCGTCGGCTGGGTAGTCACTCGGGGTGCTTCGTCATCATCCACGATGACCACCCGCTGCTTGGCGGGACTGACGTTGTAGCCGGGACCATCGATCAGTTGGATTTCAAAAAGCTCGTCCGCCTCGTCGAGCAGATCATCAGTACTAGAGAGCGTGATGAAAGCCTCCGTTTGTTCAGGAGCGAAGGTGACGCTGCGGGTGGAAAGAACAAAGTCTGTGCTGGCGGTGGTCAGATGCCGGACTGTGAGGGCAAAAGTGCGCTGGATGGGAAGACTCTGACTCAGGCGCACGGTGACACCCACCACACTGAGACCTGAATTTGGATCTTCATCCAGATTCACGGGGGTGCCATCTCCCAGGCTGACAAAGAGAGGCGGCTCGGCGTTTGATTGGTAGAGAGAGAGCCTGTTGCTGAGGGTCCGCGCATTCGCTGTCGTGACGGGGGGAGATACCGTCGGGTCTGGCAGGGCGGGCAGGAGGAAGAAACCACGCCCGACCATTCCGTTGGATATACTTGGGCTGATGACTCCAAAGAAGCGTCCGCTGCGGGCAAAGTAACCCTGGCCCCGGATGAGCCTTCCCGTGTTGTCATCGTAAAGGGGAGGGCGGTCCGGGTCTTCATCACGCCTGGTGAAGGCACCGCTGAACTGTCCAGTAGCGGCATTCAAAGTGGCGCTCATCTGCATGGGATTGCCGTCGGCTCCTGGGGGAAAGGTAATTTTCCCGGTGGAACTGATCGTCAGAATCTGAGGGCTAAACTGCCTGTCGATGGTGATGAATTCCAGCAAGGCGTTTTCCTGAGTATCAAAGAGATCCATGACTACCGCTCCACTCTCTGGAGGGAGGTAGAGGCCACCTTCGACATTCAGAGTGATCGGCTGGTAGCCACGGGGATAGATCTTTCCCTGGGGGTCGGATTGGTTGGGCTTGCTCCAGGAGCAGGCAAACAGCGGCAGAGTAGATGTCGGGTCATCGGGCAACTGGGTGATGGTGGCCGCTCCAGCAGTGGCTGTCGCCGCAGGTTGACTGATCTGGAAGGCACCGATCAGGCTGCCGGGAACCTTATAAATGGGCTGGTAGATGAGGAACTGCCCATCTGGGCCGAGGAAGGTATTGCAGGTGAAGGTGGTGCCATCGGCAAGCATCCCGGAGATATTGAAGGTGCCCGAAGTCGGCACAACAGAGGAGCCAAAACAGACTCCGCTGGGTGCGTCCTGGGGGTTTGCCACATTGGCTGGCGTGAGCGTGAAGTTATAGACTCCGGCATAGCTGAGGGCGGGAGCAGTTTTTGACCACGCATTCCGCCACCCGCCGACCCGTGTAAAGACCTCAGGATAATCTCCCACATCCGCCGGGAGGAGCGAAAGCCCACCGATGAAGGTCTGACTCGCGGGCTCGATGGTAAGCCAGAGATAGCAGGGAGGCTCATCCTTACCACCGACCGGCACTTTGACGCCACTGCATGAGAGCTTGTCTCCATTGAAAGCTAGTTGGCCAGCGAAGCCGACCGTGCTGCCATTGAGCAGCTTGCCCGTAAAGGCACCCGTGGCGGTGGTCTGTAATTCCAGACGTGCGCCGAGATCTGCTTTGGACCATTCAGGGCTGCCCAGTCCTAAAGTATCTGATGTCACGCGGGCCACTAGACCGTGAAAGGTGCCCAGGGCACCCGCTGGGAAAGGATGGATGGTGAGCTTGGTCTGGAGGGTAGTCGTCCCGACTGGATTCGTGCAGGTGATTGTGATCGGGGCGTTTTGCACCGCGCGGGTCGGTGCTCCGCTGATGATCCCAGAATCTGGGTCGATCTTTAGCCCCTCCGGCAAACCCTTGGCGGTGAATCCACCCGGGGCTAACTCGGACTCCAAATTGTAGAGCACTTGATGGAGGTAGGGTTTCAGAATGGTGCCATCCGGCAGAACGCCCGCCGTCAGTTCGGGCTGGGCCGTCGGGATACGAACCGCAAACACTCCGGAGGAAAGCTCTTCCCCGCTTGAGAGCTGGCTGACGACGCAGGTGTAGTTCCCGACGTCGGCTTCGGAGATACCTCTGATGGTCAGAACAGGTGTCTGCCCTCCTGAAATGCGGGGATTGGGGCCCGTGTCGTCCTCCACGGGCTGACCGGAAAAGTTCCATTGGTAGCTGAGTCCTCCTGGGATGCCAGAAACCCCGGCGGTCAATGTCGCGGTGGCACCTGCGCTTAGTGCCACATTCTTGTTCCTGGTGTCCACCACCGCGAGATCCACCGCGTCGGTGAACACTTCATTCAGCGTGTTGAAGACTTTCACCCGGTAGCTGCCAGCCTGGGAAAACTGCACATTCGTCAGACCCAATGGATTTCCCCCAGGGCCAGGGATGGCGACGAGATCACGCTGCCACTCGAATTGGAGGTCGCTGCCTTGCACGTCGGAGACAGTAAATTCAGCCACATCGCCCAGCGGCACCAGCTGAGAAGTCAGTCCGGATCTCACTTCCACCGGTTCTTCATCGTCACTGATGAACACGTTGCAGAAGCCGACGTTAATATCGTAGCCGGGACCATCCACGAGAACCAAGGTGAAAGACTCCTCAGGCTCATCTTCACCATCATCCAAGACTGGCAGACGAATTCTGGCGAGGCTCTGGCCTGCGGGAATGGTGACACTGATCTGCGTGGCGGAGAGATCCGCTTTGCCAGCAGTGCCAGGCACCACCTGGACGGTAAAGGTCCGATTCTCCTCCAGGACGGCCGGGGCTACGAGCCTGATCCAGCCAATCTCACCCTCGACAATATTGGTGGCATCCCCATCGAAACCAAAGACGACAGGCTCAGGGGCACCACTATTTGGGGAAAATGCGACTTCACCGCCATAGAGTGTGGAATTGGCAAGAGTGACAGGCGGAGTTGCGGATGCGTCCGGCATGCTCGGTAGCAGGTAGAAGCCAGCAGTTGCTGCTGATTTGCCGTCATCAATGATAAGACCCTGAAACTTCACGGTGCGGGAGACTTTCCTGTAGATGGGATTGCCGTCAGGATCTGTGCCAGTCTGTTGACCGGTATCTGTGTCAGTCAGGGTGAAACTGCCGCTGTACTCACCCGTGGCAGGTTTCACTGAAAGGGTCGTTTTGGCCGGGTTTGGCTGGCTCATCGTCAGGACCCCGGAGGAAGTCAGGGTGAAAGTGTTGTCTGGGGGTGTTTCCGAGGAGGTCACCGCGCCAGAGGACATGAGACTTCCATTGTTCGAAACATCCATTAAACCACCTGCCACATCCCCAGAAACAGGTGGCAGATACAGTTTGCCGCTCACACCGCTCACAGTCTTAAAGCCCTCCGTGGCATAGCGGTCTGGTGCTGGGTGCTGATTCGGCTTATGCCAGCTTATCTCCGCGAAGTCTTGCACCGCAGGCCTGCTCTCTGACGGGTCCAGAGAAACCCCCATGACACCGATGAAGCTGCCCGGGGTGCGATAAAGCGGCTGGTAAATCAGGACCTGGCCCCGAGGTCCCAGGAAGGTGGTGGTCTTAAACTCACTCCCATCTGGCAGCCTGCCAATGACGCTGACATCCCCACCAGCCGGAACCGTGAAGCTGCCAAAACCAGTACCCGCGCCAAACCAACTGGTGCTCAGACTTCCAGCGGCGACGTGAAAATTAAAGCGGCCAAGGAAACTTGAGCTGACCGGGCGAGTCTTGGCATCCCAGACCTTGCGCCAGCCACTCAAATTGGCGCTGTCCCCATTCGGATGCGAGATCGAGCCCGTGACCTCGTCATTCTCAAAGTTTAGCTGCACTGTCAGCGCAGGCTGGCTGCCGCGCAGAATCGTGGCCGTGCTGGTGCCTGTGCCTGGGGCAGTCTCGCTGATCGTGCTGGCAAAAGTCAGCGGAGTCCCGAGGCTGATGACTTTTCCCGTGTAGCTCTTGTTGGCCGCCACCGTCAGTTCGAGCCGAGCACCCAGATGGCTGTTTCCCCAGGGCGCTGGTTCAGCAGTGCGCTCGACCAAGCCATGGAAAAGACCCACCACGCTCGAAGCCTGCTGTGCCTTTGCCTGCCCTGCAGAAACACAGATCAAAAAGAAAAGAAGGAGAGCTCGTTTAAGCAGCAGCGCGTGGACCATGAGGCATTTGTGCCAGAGCTTAGGAGTAAAATGAACTCTTTTTTACTCCTCACGCTCACTTGGTCTCTGTGAAGCGCAAAAGAATGATGGGTAAACGGATGTTCTGAAGGATTTCAGTTCCCTCACCATTTTACCCTTCATCATTCTACCCATCCGATGAAGCCTTCCCGCACCGAAGACCCCACGCCGCAAAGCCGCTGCCGCTTCGCCATCGCTTGGTGCGACATCACACCGCCAGCGGACATTTACCACCGCATGTGGGGCGCAGCGAAGCATGAACGCGCCACGGGCGTGCATCGTCCGCTGCGGGCCACCGTGACCGTCTTTGCGCCGATGGAAGGCAGCGAGCGGCAAATCCTGCTCGCGCTCGATCATTGCGTGATGGGAGCTACCGAGCACGCGAACCTCGTCGCTCAAGCAGCGGAGATCGGCGGTGTGGCGAAGGAGGAGATCCTCGTCGTCTTCTCGCACACGCACGGCGCGGGTTTGATGGGCCTGGATCGGGCGAATCTGCCCGGTGGCGACCTCATTCCGCCGTATTTGCACTCGCTCGGCGAGAAAGCAGGCGATTTGATCCGCGACGCCATCGCGTCGCTACAACCCGCGGGAATCGTGTATGGCCGTGGAAAGTGCTCGCTGGCCACGCATCGCGATTTCTGGGACGGGAAGCAGTTCGTCTGCGGTCATAATCCCGGCGTGCCCGCGGATGACACCGTCATCGTCGCCCGCGTGACCGATGATGAGGGCAAGATGCTCACCAGCATCGTGAACTACGCCTGCCATCCCACGACGCTCGCGTGGGAAAACACGCTCATCAGCCCCGACTACATCGGCGCCATGCGCGAACTCGTCGAACGCGACACCGGAGCTCCCTGCCTCTTCCTCCAAGGTGCCAGCGGCGAACTCGGTCCCCGCGAAGGCTTCGTCGGCGACACCGCCGTGGCGGATCGAAACGGCCGCGAACTCGGTTACGCCGCACTTTCAGCCCTCACGGCCCTTCCCGCCGCTGGGACGACTTTCGTGTATGCCGGCCCCGTCGTCTCCGGAGCCACGCTCGGCTCGTGGAAGCATCAACGCATCGACCTCGCCGAAAAAGCCACCTGGAAGCTCCAACGCTGGCACGAGCCGCTGCGCTACCGCCCCGGCCAGCCAACGATCGAGCAAACCCAGACCGAACTCGATCAATTCAAAGCTGACGAAGCTACCGCCCGCACCGCTGGCGATGAACCCCGCGCTGCCGACTGCCGCGCCATGGCCGAACGCAAAACCCGCCTCCTCCACCGCCTTCACCAGCTCCCACGCGGCGAAACTTACCCTCTCCAAGTCGTCCTCTGGCACCTCGGCGATGCCATCTGGCTCGGCGTCCAAGGCGAAAGCTACAGCCTCCTCCAAACCGAACTCCGCCGCCGCTTCCCCGACAAAATCATCGTCGTTTCGACCATCGCCGCCGACTGGGGAGCCTCCTATCTCCCGCCCCGCGAGCTTTACGACACCGGCATCTACCAAGAGACCATCGCCGTCGTCGCAGCGGGGAGCTTGGAGCAGTTGATTGAAGAGGTCGCAGACAGGATACTTCGCTTTTAAATCACTTTATGAGGCTTCACTTCGTGGACACCAATCAAGCAGTTGTGGATGCTCTTTGTTCCGCTTTTGCTGTCCATGCAAATGTTGAGGCTCGCTGCGCAGACATGCTTACTGTGGCTACCCACTGCGTAGTCTCGCCAGCAAATAGTTATGGATTCATGGACGGTGGCATCGACGCGGACTATTGCCGTTTTTTCGGGCCTTCCATTCAGAACACAGTGCAAGAAGCTATTCTGCGGCGACCTGAAGGGTTGCTTCCAGTCGGAGCAGCCTTGGCAGTTTCAACAAACCACGCGCGAATTCCATACCTGATAATCGCTCCAACGATGGAGGTTCCAGAAACCGTTTCGGCATCGCATGCAGGTAGAGCACTTCGAGCTGCCTTGCGGCTGATAGATAAGGAGCCATACCTTGGAGAAGACGTTTTCTGTCCTGGGCTTACCACTTTAGTCGGCGGCGTTGATCCAAAGGATGCGGCGGCCAGTATGCTGACGGCTTACGAACACTGGCTCCAAGCACACTCCGAATAACTGATCTGAAATCACCCCAATGAAAATCACCGCCATCGAAACGCTTGTCTGCCATGCCCGGATGCGAAACTGGGTCTTTGTCAAAGTCGTCACGGATCAGCCCGGTCTCATTGGTTGGGGCGAGGCGACGCTGGAGTGGCACACGCGAAGCATCGTGGGGGCGATTGAAGACATGTCGCATCTGCTGGTCGGCGAGGACCCGACGCGGGTGGAATATCTTTGGCAGATGATGTATCGGCAGCACTTCTGGCACGGGCATGGCATCGTGCGGGCCACAGCCATCGCGGGCATTGATCTCGCCCTGTGGGACATCGTGGGCAAGGTGGCGAACATGCCACTCTCGAAGGTGTTTGGCGGGCCGGTGCGGGATTGGGTGCGCACCTACTGCCACCTCGGCGGCGGGAAGATGGAGGATTTTTATCAGACGCCTGCCGACAACGCGAAACGCTTCGCCGAACTGGCGCAGCAGGCTGTGGCGGATGGTTACACGGCCTTCAAAAGCATGGCCGTGCCGAGCACGATGCCCATTGAGGGCATGAAACCCGTCCGCGCTGCCGCAGCCGCCGTCGCCGCGATGCGCGAAGCGGTGGGGCCGGACATCGACATTATGGTCGATTGCCATGCGCGGCCCTCACCGGCCATGGGGCTGAAGTTTGGCAAGGCACTCGATGATTTCGGCCTCTACTTCTTCGAGGAGCCCTGCTGGCCGGAGGCCGTCGATGGCCTGGCGAAGATCAACGCCGCTCTCACCACGCCCGTGGCCAGCGGCGAGCGCGTGACGAACCTGGAGGCCTTCAAAGACATGTTCGAGAAACGCGCCGTCGAGATCTGCCAGCTCGACATCACGCACTGCGGCGGCCTCAGCGCGGCGAAACGCATCGCCGCGCTCGCCGAGGCGCATCGCATCGCTTTGGCCCCGCACAATCCGCAGGGACCTGTGAGCACCGCCGCGTCACTCGAGTTCGGCTTCAGCCAGCCGAGCTACATCATCTGCGAAACCGTCCACAACGACGTGCCGTGGCGGCAGGACGTGGTCGAGGAAGGCTTCACCGTCGAAAACCAAGGCCGCATCGTCCGCCCGAACACCAAACCCGGCCTCGGCATCACCATCAACGAAGCCGAGGTGAAGAAGCATCCCTTCCAGCAGGAGATCGTGCTGCGAGAATTCAGCCCGGATGGCGCGGTGACGGATTGGTGATCCTGGCCGTCACTTGTGCCACACGCTGGTCCACGCTGCCGTGCACCTCCATCCAGGGCAGGCCGCGGCGGGTCAGTTCGTGGC
>JAGKWZ010000256.1 GCA_021151605.1 Verrucomicrobiaceae bacterium | reverse complement strand
GACACCAGCCGCCTGAGTGCCGGTGAGCATGAAGTCATCATCACCGCCGAGGACAGCGCCGGAGCCAGCAGCAGCCTCGCCATCAGCCTGACCATCAGCAGCAACAACCCCGCGCGAGCCTGGCGCTTCTCCTACTTCGGCAGCACCGCCCTGAGCGCACAGAGCGCCGAAGACGCCGACCCCGATCACGACGGCCTGAGCAACCTCGCCGAGTTCGCCTTCGGCCTCGACCCAAGCCAGGCGGAAGGAGCCGCAGCCGCCCAGGGCAGCATCGCCGATAGCAACGGCCTGAAAGCCATCTTCCACCGCCGCAAAAACCACCAGACAGCAGGCATCACCTACCAGGTTGAATTTAGCCACGACCTGAGCACCTGGACGCAGAGCGAGACCGAACCCGAAATCCTCAGTAACGAAGGCATCACCGAACAAGTTGCCGTGCCCTTCCCAGCCCTTCCCCCAGGCAAAAGTAGCACCTTCTTCCGCATCATCGTCGAACCTCAGGCACCTTGAGCACGGAGACTTGGAGAGCGGCTTCCGTTCTCCGTAGCAACACTGCGAAGGATGAAGTGCCGCGAGACGCGCCGTGCGTCTCCAAGTCTCCAATTTTCCGTGCGATGCACGTCCCCCAGTCTTGCCTCGCTCCTCCGGCGCTACGGTCCCCACCGTGAGATGGTGCCGGACCTCAACGGGGTTCTGTCCATCGTCGATGTTCCCAACGCCCATGTCGTCCACCCGCCGACTTCCGAAAATCCATCCTCACCCTCGCCTTCGCTGGAAAGCTAGTTTCACAGGATCCGAATGACGAACCCACCTCAGTCCTATTTGAGAAAGCTCGAGCCGAGAAAACTCGTTTGAGCGAAGCGGGCTTGGTCAAGAAGGAGCCTCTACGATCCCCCTCCGGGATGGGAATGGACGCACGTCTTGGATGTCGACGGGAAAGTGACCGTTGGCTTTGTCGGCTCCATGAAAGAGGAACATCGAGAGGGAGGAGTGCCTTTCCTTAGGTGCAAGAACGTGCGGGTGAACCGCTATGAACCGATTGGACTCACCTTCATCTCCGAGGAGTTTCACCGCTCCATAAGAATATCAACCCTCCGCCCCGGTGATGTTGTCGTGACACGCTCAGGGAACGTTGGTGTCAACTGTGTCATCCCCGACAGTTTGCCAGAAGCGAACTGCTCGGTGGAGGAAAGCATCGCCAAGGTGCAGTGCATGGTTCATCAGGGCGTGTGGCGCATTTTTTGGCAACGCGCCAGTGGACGCTGGTTTCGCTACCAGCCCTGTCCCGAGGCCCCGTCCCTTTGCGGAAGCCCTGCGCGTGATCGACGAAGATGCCAACGGCTGCTTCTTTGGCTGAACTTTCCCCATGTAACCCTCGCCGAACAAGTTTGCGTCAGATACCCTGGGCAGGAGGTAGCCCGGTGACTGCCGCTTATTTCTCGACTACAAGGCAAAGGCTTCTACGCTGCCGCCGCCTAGCTCTCCTTCAGAGGGGCTGGGGATCCAAGCAGGCTGGACAGCCTAGAACACTCCAGCCATCCTCCTCGTTCCCCGCACTGGCGATGCCTGCATCTCAGGGGCAAAGGCTGCAATCAAGGCCTGAGTCACTGCTTTTTTGCGTTACCCCGTCCTCGGAGTGATGTGGATTCCGATATTCCGGCCTGTATTGTCACGTTCGGATTCTTTCGCTAAGGCTGAATCTAAGCTTGCATGATTCATGCTGAGAACCATAACGCCTTCTTCCCTCCCAAATCCTTGATGTTTCCGCTGCCGACCACTTCCCAAAAGACCGATCTCATCGCTCTGCCTCTCCCCAGCAGGCCGACGAGGGAACTGCACTCCGAAGGCGAACCCTACACGGTTCGGCAGAGCTTCCAGCAGTCGGAACTAGTTTGGCTCTGCCCTCTGCTGGGTGCCTTTTTCCCCTCATTGCCGCGAGTGATGGAGGTGCAAAACAACGGCAATCAAGTCATGTCGATGCTGGGAAGTGCACCCGCCGAGCCGCTGAGTGATTACGTCACGAGGGTGGGGCCGCTGCCTGTGGGGGTGGCCTGTGCCCTGGTCTGGCGGCTTTCCGCGGAACTGGAGTCGCTCGAGGCCTGGCTGCCTGAGGCGGTCCGCTATCTTAATCCCTTGAACTGCCGTGTGGGAGTATGGCAGGAGGAGTTTATCCAGTTGTTTTTGGATCGCTTCGAGGCCCGTGCCTGCGCTCCCGAGCTACTGACGACTCGTCTGCTCGAAGTGTGTGCCATGCTGATGAACGGACGCCCTGGCATCAATGTGACGACTGCTGCCATGGCGCGCGTGCCTGTGGCCTTGCTTTCCCATTTGCGTGAGATCGAGCGTGGGCCGTCATCCCTGAATCTCAAGCAACTGAAAGGCGTTATGCTGATGACCATCGCCAATGTGACGCATGGTCTGAAGGGGTCGAACATGCTGGCTCAGCTTTCTCTGGTACCGAGTCTGATGCCGAAGATCCCTGCGCGAAATGAGCCCCCAGAGGTTTTCGGGCATGTGACCTCGTCTTCAAATTCGGTCCCTTACATTCGCCTTTCCCGGCTACTGGCCCACCGCCATAGCCTGGGGCAGGGGGAGATCGAAGTCTTGCGGGAGATTTTCGCTCGGGTGGTCACGGAGGTCCCTGCTGATAAACTCAGCTTAGACCCACAGCATATCCTTCTACGTCTGCCAGGGCAGCGGGAAACTTCGCAAACGCCGCGGTCACTGGATGTCAGGCTCGACAGCAACAGCGGGCTCGCGGTGATGCTCGAATCTCGTCAAGGCTGTCTTTCCATGGGGCGCTCCCCAATCGTCATCCGAGAAGCCTGTGAGCCTGGCAAGACTTACACGGATATCGGGACTGACTGGCGCGCACAGTTCAATCGGCTCTGGCAGTGTTTGCAGGACGGTGCCTTTGGCCTCTCCAGCTATGATCTGGACTCCGCCAAAGGTCTGGAGATGCCAGGACTCTTCACCTGCTATCTGGGCAATCACCTGCTTCGAGGTACTGCCCGCTACAAGCCCGCCCATGAGGAGGTGAAGATGCCGGAACTAAAACTTGTCTCTGAACCCACAGTTGCCACCACTCCTGTGGTTGTTGCCATGCCTGCGGTTGGCACAACGCCTGCGATTGTTGTCATGCCTTCTGCTGCCACCACGCCCGTCGTTGTTGCCATGTCTGCGGTTGCAACAACTCCAGTAGTTACCACGCCTGAGGTTGCTGCCACGCCTGAGGTTGCTGCCACGAAAAAGACCCCTGATCTGGCTCCCCAATTTTCTCCCGACAACACCCTGGATACCCTACCTCGAAGACCTATGAAGATGATCCTGATCACCGCCGGCAGTGGCGGCACCGGAAAGAGCACCCTCGCGCGCTTGATTTACGAACTCGCAGGTTTCGAGAAGCGCAATGATGTGGCGCTCTTCGACTGTGATGCGCTGGGCAACCGCGACTTTCAAAAGATCTCACCTCATAAAATCGAGTCCATGCCCATCGATAACGTGGATACCATGCGTCGGATCGTCGAGTCCGCGATGGAGGGCAAACTGGTCCTGGCCGACCTCCCAGCGAGCTGCCAAGACGTTCTGGCGCGAGATCTTAATCCCGACATCATTGAGAGTTTGCGTCTCGATGACGGCCTGCATTGGCTGCCGATCCATCCAGTCACCTCCAAGGCGGCAAGTCTTCCTGCCATTAAGCAGTGGCGCACGGCAGTTTTTGGGGATGCGCCTTCCATCATCGTGGTAAGTCTAAAGGACGGCCCTGTCAGCCCGGAAACGCTCGACGAGATCATTCGTCCGCAGGACATCGTCCTGAGGATGCCTGTGCTGGATCAAAGCCTCGCCGCAGCCCTAGACGCCTCCAATGCCACCTGGGAGGCCATCCTCGAAGGACGTGTGACCGATAGCCTGCTGGCGACTTTGGCAGCTTGCTCGGGGTTCGAGACGCCGAAGCCGACGCACACGGGCACCTGCGTGCTGGCTTTGATCACCGCGACTTGCTCGGCGATGCCGCTGGCGATCTCCACCTGCGCACCAGTCACTCCGAGGCGGCTCACGTAATAGACAAAACCTTCCGCGATGCTGGCGATGCTAGCGATTCGCTCAGGTGGCGAGGTGGGGGCGATGAGCTGAATATGGCGCAGCTCCGGCGTGGGCTTCAGTTCAGGATTCTCGGCCACCTCATCCGGCGGCAGGTCCAGCACGAGCACGCCATCAGCCCCTGCGGCGGCGGCATCGATGTGGAAGCGCTCGTAGCCATAAGTGTACACCGGGTTCAGGTAGGTGAAGAGCACGAGTGGGATCTGACTCTTGGTGCGGAGCTGGCGGATCATCTCCAGCACCTTGGGCATGGAGGCACCGGCTTTTAGCGCGCGGTCAGCGGCCATCTGATTCACCACGCCATCGGCCAGCGGATCTGAGAAAGGCACACCGAGCTCCACGATGTCCACCCCGGCGCGCTCCAGAGCCAGAACGATGTCGATGGTGGCGTCCAGCGTCGGATCACCCGCGCAGACGTAGGCCACGAAGGCGCGCTTCCCAGAAGCACGAAGGTGGGCGAAATGGGCGTCGATACGGTTGGTGGAGGCGGGCATGGGGCGCGCTATCTACCCGGCTACAGCGGGGATGCAACTTTCCCTACAATCTCGGGAGACAACTATTGAATCCTTCGAATGCCTGGGCGGCTGAAGTCCAGTTGAGGATCTGCGGCATCAAATCTGGGTCTGTTGGCGCAGTTTCCAGACAATCCGTGATTCGGCACCGATCAAACAGCAACCCTCCGGCGCGGTTGAACTTTTTTGATTTGTTAAGGTCTGGACGATCTGCGATCAGGAAAACTCGAACGATATTGGTGCTTGAGATGGCGAATGCCTGCTTGAGGAAGTCTTCCACAATCCCTGTAGGATCCAGTCGCCGCGCAGCATCGAGGTCATAGCTGGTGCCGGTCTTACACTGGCCGAAGATCAGCATTTTGCCGTTCCTTTTCTGACCAACATCGACCAATGAGTTCTCAGCAAAACTAACCCAAGCAATCAAGTCCAAGCCGCCATCTCCATGTACCTGCTCGATCTCGTGCTCTGCCTTCACTTGAATTTCATCACCAAACGTTGCCTCTACCTCCTTGAACTTCTCTTGGAGTTTCATTTTGGCACCATCAGGCCCTGCACCAAAGTGGTGCGTTCCACATCGTTGTCCAAGGTAGCCCTTGATCGCGAGGCAACACAGTTTCTCGAAAAGCTCGGCACCATCTAGCCAATCCTCTTTATTGTGAGCACCTCCCGATTTGGCCTCAATGCGCCAGCGTGATCCTTGCAGATGAGCACTCCGGTTCTTGCCCATGTCCATCCTTGTGGCCAGAAGCATGAAAAAGTAGGCACATTGCGAAGCACTGCTTTTGGCAGGCTCTTCACACCGTGAAATCCTAAACCCCTCCTGATTCACAACAACGAATGGATAGCCTCCCGCGCAGGCTTGTTCGCGGATGCGAATGACCTCAAGCACCTTTGTCCGAAGCTCACTCCAGGGCGCATCGAGATCCTCTTCACCGATCTTTTTCATTGCGGCTCGCGGGTAATCTCGCCGTTTCTTGGCCTTGACTTTGGGGCCGGTCGCTGGAGTCAACTGCTGACGGACAGTTTGTGGCATGTCCTGGGTTGAGACGCCCTGTGATTTTCCCAGCAAGGCCATCAGCTCGAGGCAGTCGGCCCATGCCTCATAGTCGCGGCTTCCAGCGTTCGGCGGCTCATAGCCAGAGACAGGCTTGGCAGATGCATCCTTCATGCGTCATTCAGGCACACTCATTCGAGGTGCGTTTGATGTTATGGTTTCTGCGAGGGTTTGGCAGGCTGTAGCGAGCTTGGCCATGTTCTTGGCGATGTCCATTTCCAGCACATTAGCGGTGCTGATGAGGGGGAGAAGGTCCTTGATCTCGACGAGTCCCTGCTCACAGGAAACGAGGGCTGCTGTCAGTTGGGCGGTAGTGGATTGGATTTCCTCGTTGGCCTCGGAAATGGAAGCGCCTGCTTTGAGCTTTGCAAGAGCTGCAGAGTCTAACAGTACCTCCTCCAGGGCAGCCCAGTCATCGGAAGGAGTCATCACGGATTCCAATTTCTCGTGTCTGTTCCCAAAGATCCAGCGCATCAGCAGCCGCAAGTTTTCCAGATGGCTTTTGGGCACAGGATCAGGTGCATCGTCCTCGGATTCCTTCATCCCCAGAAAGTCCACGACGCCAGGGCGTTGCAGGCCAAACACAAGCTGCGCAAAGGCCAGTTTGTCGGGGTAGTTGGCCCGCCAGCGCCGGTCATACACGCCCGCGCGTTCGGCTTGATCTAGCACCTGATATGCTCGGTAGAGCATGGGCACCGTTCCGAAGCTGTCTCCGAGGGCATGAGGCAGGTCATCCAGCTGGCGACCTTCAATGCTTCCTTTGCCATTCACCAATTCAGCAATGTAGTGCGCTTTCGCATAGGTGCCCCAGCGCAGGGAGCTATTGATGTGCCGAAAGGCCACATAACGTTCAAAGCGAAGCCGGACTGGATCTGAGGGATCTTTGGGCAAGAGCACTATCGGCACCTTCGAAAGAAGCTCGTATTGTTCATCCGTCAGCTTAACATCAAATCTACGACAGATATCTGGATCACGAAGACCCTTCAGTGCTGCGAGGCGTCGGTTGCCTTCCTGCACCAGCAGGTTTCCGTCTTCCTGACGCTCGACATAGAGTGGCTCTTCATCCCAATAGCCTTGGGTGCGCATGGAACGAGCCAGTTCTTCAGCGTCCAATTCATCCCAGAAGAGCCTCACCAAGGTCTTTTCATCAAGGCCAGAGGCATTTCCTGACCACTCGACTCCTGCGAGGCGAAAATTGTTTGGGTTGAGTTTCAGGCGGTCTACGGACACCCTCGTATCAATGGCTCCAGCATCCGTGAGGATCGAAATCAAGAATCGAGCAAACTCTTCGTCCGTTAGTTCGTAGCCAGGTTCATCGTCGTCCACGATCAATTCGCTCTTGTTGAGATACCCGCAGCCCCAGCTCCCGTGAGCGCCCGGCCTTAAAACCCCTTTGGCATACTCTTCGAACTGTCGGCGCACTCGCCCAACGTGAACCACAGACTGCTCCGCCCGACTGATGGCGATTATAGCCGCTGTCGTCTTGGATAGATTTCTTCGCTCTTGCTCACGGATTAGCTTGGCAAGCTCAGTACCGCGATAGAGGCCACCCTCAGGAGGAGGGTTTTCCATGTCCATGAGGTCGAGGAAGTAGAGTTGATACTTGGCCCAATCCTTAGATAGCTCGGCGACCGCTTTGGGACCACTTTCTTGCTGCTCAATGGAAAGCTCTCCAGGGTCATCTAGCCCCATTTCCAGATGCACGATCTTTCGCAGGACCGGCCAGCATGATAGGAGCTTGGGAAAAAGCATTTCCAGGTCTTCCCCATCATCGTCAAAGTGATAGCATTTCATCGCGATTCAGTTTTTAGGTTTCTTTGCCTAGAAAGGCAATCAAGCGGTAGTCCCAGACAGAACGCTCCGCCTCAGTTAGAAGATGGCTGCCGTGGAAAAGGTCTCCACCAAACACATGCAGGCTCTCGCGCAGACGCTCAAGTCCCTTGCCCCCTTCTAATTCTCCCGGATTCACGATGTCAGGAGAGGAGCCGGAATTGGTGATGATCAGGCACAATTGGTCACCAGAATTCAGACCAGGCGTGCTGATGTCTCGTCGGCAAATTTCAATCTTCACCTTGGCGAGGTCGAATTCTGGCTTCCGATGCTTCATCAGGGCATTGTGCATGGTCTCGGCGATCAAGTCTTTGATGATCTCTTCATGGCAAAACACGGAAATAGCGAGGTCATCCATGCTGGGTTCAAAGGTGATCTGGTGACTTGCAGCTTTGTCTGCCCATTCCTGTGTACTCAGCGCGTCGCCCACGATGTCTCCGACAACACAAGGACAGCCGCCGAGAAATCTCCAGAGAACCGCCCCTCCCTCGACCATCGTGCGTCCGAGAGGCTCTAGCAGCATCTCCCGAATGAGGCGGCGCAGTTGGGTGTAGCGCGCCCAATCTTGGCTACCCAGGTGTGGTGGTTGCTGGCTGAAGCGTTCCAGGATTTCATCCATCTTCAGCAGATCTGGGCCGCCACCGTCGTCAGATAATCCTTGAAGGAAGGTCAGGCGGTCCACACCCACAGGACTGCCTACAAAGAGGCTTTCGGCATACGGCGCTTTCAGCAGAGGCAGAATCACGGAGATTCGAGGCACGATCTGGCGCTGGATCAGGTCCTTTGACTTCTGCCACTTTTGCTTCACGCCGCTCCAAAAGCGAATGCTGCCCAGAGTCTCATCTGGCATTTTCGGAGGCTGATAGCGGAAGCTCTTCGCGCACAGCCCGAAGGGATGATGGTTGTCAGACAATTCAGTCTCCAGAAACAGGCAAAGCGCCCGCCATGCCTGCTCTGGTGTGGGATTCTCCACGGCGCGCGCGAGGTATTCTTCAGACAGAGTCGCCAGACTAGAAGCCGTGGACTCAATGGCGGATTCATCAGGACCTCCCGCTCGCTGATCACGCAGAAAGTCGCAGACTGAGGCCAAGCTGGCAGACATGGGTTCCAGGTAATGTGGTGTGCGGTGGTAGAGCTGGTCTAGATAGCTGAAGCTGTCATAGAGCAGTTGTTCGAGCACCGCCTTCTTGCCGGAATAGATGCGGAAGAGATCGGGCAGTGCCGTTGCAAACGCGGTCTTGTTGGATGAACGCAGAGCTACTATGAGATGCCGGAGCAGGACATCATCATCCTGTAGCAGCATTTCATTCTCCAGAAGCATGCGCGCCATCGTGGAGATTTCATGTCGGACCCGGGGGAACGAAAGAGGCGGCTCTTTGAGCCAGTCCGTCTCAATGGCAACCAAGCATAGCAATGCACAAGCCTTAGAGACGGCACTGAACTTCCGTTCCACTAATTGTTCGTTTAGGGCAGCCAGCTCGGCACGCATTTCCAGCCGTGCTCGTGTGTCTGTCCTCATGCTTTCGAAGCGTGTTCTCAGTTCCAGCATCAGAGGCGGGTATTCCGCAGGGAACTTGGACCAAAGGGAGTAGTCTTCAGGCTCTTCGGGCATGAAGCTCATGTCCTCAGGGCGCGTGGCCTGAACGTACTTCTCTGCGAAATCACGCAGATGGGTCGAGCGGTACCGCTTCAATTCACCGCCAATGCGGTCACGCTGCTGGCAGACTGGGCAGTTATGACTGCCGAATGATGGGATACTACCGCGCGCGAGGAAGCGGAATCTGACTGGCAGGTTCCTATACTGGGGAAGAGTTGGGATAATGGTCTCTTGCACCTCACCGGGGATCAAAGTTGCAGGAGTTCCGGTAGGGAGCGTCACCGCTAACTCACGCCATCCACGGAGAATCTCCTCGTGGATGGAGGTCATTCGGCTCAGCCAAGTGATGACCAAGACTGCTCCTGCGTTGGCATTGGCAAGTTGATAAGTGAACTGCTGGGCACTGTTGCCACTGATGCTGCTCCAGAGCAGCAGGATGACTGGGCGCTGGCGAACGTCAGGCAGATCACGCAGATAGCTGCGGTCTGAGGTCTTCTTCACCACAAACAGTCGAGGGACTACTTTCTCCTTATTGTAGATTTTATCCTCTTCACTCTTCTCTTCTTTTCCAAAGATAAACAAACCCATTTCGAAGCTCCAGCCTGGAGCTTCGAGGAGGATGATGGGATCCACTGCCACCTGTTCAGGTGGTAGTTGGGCTTTGAATTGCTGCCACTCCCTAGCAATGCAATCTCGCGAGATCTCCAGAGTCCGTGGGAAACCAAGAAAAGCCGCAGGGTCCACCAAGAAGAGAAAGTGGCGATTCTGCGGCAGGATGAAGTGGCCGAAGCGAAGGGACTTGGAGTCCACCAGCAGGCGAGACACCTGCTCCTCGCTAACGGGGTGGCGGCTTCCGGGTGCTGACTTCAGGCTGTGTCCCCAAGTGGCACCCACGGCAGGATTTACGACCTGCCATAGTTCCTGAATCTGATGAGGGTCTGTTTGTTGTACAAATCCTCTGACTTCTCCCAGAGAAATCACGGGAATCTTCAGCCCTGCATCTATGAGTGGCTTGCCGAGCTGATCATCGTGACGAAGGTCAAGGACGCAGGCCACAGCCACGGGTATGGCATTTTGTTTGGCCACCTGAGAGATGATGCGCATGACACCGCTGCCAGAAACCAGGGTGTCGGTATAGACTAGCACACATTGGTTCTCGATGATCTCCCAGACTTCTTCGGCCACCTTCAGCGGGCCTATTTCAGGGAGGTCAATCATTCGCCTCGGCAGCCCCAGAAAGCGTCGAAGCCCGCCTGAAACGTCGTCCATCGCTCCAGGCTCACGCAAGACAAAGCCAGGCCACCTCTCCCCCTCACCACTATCAGTCAGCATCCGACGTACCTTCAGTGCCAGTGCATGGGTGATCCATGAAGAACCGAGAGGTAGTTCAAGGCAGGCCAAGACACTTTTGAAGAAGCTCTTTCTCTTTGGGTCTTTGAAGGGATTCGAGTGAGGACTCAAGTCCTCAATCTCCTTCACCGTTTCAAACTGATCTGAAGCGACATGCGTCAGATGTCCCAGCCACTGTTCCCACTGTTTGGGTGCATTTTTGGGTGGGCTGAGTAAGGCTAAGCATGACAAAGCCTTTGGGCTTGTTTGAAAGACGGCGAACTCACGCACGACCTGCTGTACGTCAATCCAGCCGTTGGTGACCTGCAAAGACGGTGTCAGGTAAATCCCAGTGCGACAATGGTCTTTGTCTTCCCGCCGTGGGTCTTTGATCACTGAGTCGAGCAAGCGGTCCGATGTTTTCGTGACGACCACATGACGAATGTCTGCCGGAGTAAATCTGGCCGTCAGACTGCGATCTTCTGCCATCACGAAAAGGTCGGCTTGCTGCCGGTAGTCGCTCAATGCTTGTTCATCTGACAAAGCTCTAGGTGAGGCAACAAGAGGGGCGTTCCGTTCCCAGAGTTGAAGGTCATCGGGTAAGATCTTGCGCAGCAGGGACAGCTCCCACATACATACACCAGCCCAATGAAGGCGCAGATCGCGATCTAGTACCCAGAAAGGATTGCTCGGATGGTAGGACTTATCCGCCCAGCGGAGTTCCTCATCATCCGTGATCTGTTGGTTGAAGGAGTCAATATGAATGCTCAAATCCTGGGGTGGTAGCCCCATCGCGAGCAAGACCAGTGCTCCCGGATTTGCAATGGGCCGAAGAGCACGAAACAACTCGGTGAAGGCGATCTTGCGCCTTTCAGGGTCGGTGGGCAGAGAACTGATCGGCAAGATCACACAGCGATGTCTAGCCCCAGGATCACGTCTTGATAACATCTCTTGCAGATGCGCTAGATGTTGATTGTTGAGTGGGTTAGCTAGCTCCAAGGGATGACCAAACAGATATTCCATCTGGAAGGGAGACATCGGTGGTGCCCCCTGTGGCTTTTTGCCGTAGGACTGGGAAACAAAGCGAATCTGCACCAGGGTTCCAGGCAGCCAACTGCGTCCTCGCGAATGAGTGGCCTTCGGCTGGTCCAAGCCGCCCCAATCCCAACCCGCGGAAACCGTGCCTGAACGAACGGTAAATAGGGACTGATAAGAGCGTGCCAAGCGCTTGACCCTGTAGAGTCCGCGTGTGCCGCGCGTGTCTTTTTTCTCCGTCTCTGAGCAGGATGACCAGCGGGCCATGGACCAGAACAAGAGGCGCTCGTCTGCGTAGTCCGGTTGGGTGGCAATATCCGTGGGCACGCCCTCTAACTTCCCCTGCTCCATTTCGAAGGTGGGGCGCAGCGAGCGCAGAATCCCATCTCCCGAGTCCCCGATAGCCATCTCAATGAGCGGGAAATCATGCTTCTTTACCCACTGCTCATAAAATCTCTGCTCATCCTGCAAGTAGTCTTCAGGAATGACCAACTGCGCCACCTTTCGTGCCCAGATGCCAACGAGGCAATGAGTGGTTTCAGATCCAGCATGATCTAGCGTGTTCTGGAACAACTCATGGAAGATGACATGCACGAGGGTATCCGCATCATAGCGGCCCAGCCCTGTGCGGTGTTTGTGTGCGGTGATCTTGCTGATCTTTTCCCCCAGCTTTTCCGCCTCGCCACGCATATTTTCCGCATTGATGCCTGCGGGAATCCAGCGCAAGAAAGTGTGAGGGTGAAGAGGCTCTTCGTCCTGCTGATTGAGTTCATAGACGAAGGGGGCGGCTGCGCCGCTGCCTGTCTGCCGCCGCTCTACCCACTCAGCGAGTCCGGCGGTCCAGTTTGGCGGATGGCTGCCAAAATCATCCAGAATGACCAATTTTGTCCGCAGGCTTTCAGGCAGGTGCAGGCAGCGGGCAGCCTCACGAAAGCCAATCTT
>JAGKWZ010000255.1 GCA_021151605.1 Verrucomicrobiaceae bacterium | reverse complement strand
CTTTAGCAAGACGAGCAGCCTCTTTTTCAGCAAGGGCTTGAACCTTCGCTTCGGCGGCAGCGGCACGTGCAGCTTCCTTCTCGGCTAGGATTCGAGCCTTTTCAGCGGCCTTCTCTGCTTCTCTCTGAGCAGCGGCCTGGACCTTGGCCTCAATGGCGGCGAGCTTTTCGGCGAGGGCCTGCGCTTTGGCGGCCTCCTTTTCTGCCAATTCTTTGGCCTTGGCCTCCGCAGCAGCAACTTTGGCGGCTTCTTTGTCTGCGAGGGCCTGGGCTTTGGCTGCGGCTTTTTCTGCGTCAGCCTGTTCTTTGGCGATGCGAGCAGCCTCTTTATCGGCCAATGCCTGAGCTTTGGCGGCCTCAGCAGCTGCACGAAAGGCTTCCTTCTCGGCGAGAGCAAGGGCTTTGGCTGCTTCGGCAGCGGCCTTGGCTGCCTCTTTTTCAGCGATGGCGGCAGCTCTCGCAGCCTCCTTTTCAGTAGCGGCCTGCTCGCGGGCAGCGATCGCGGCGGCTTTAGCAGCAAGTTCAGCTGCGACTTTGGCCTCTTGAGCGGCGGTGAGCTGGGCAGCGTAGTCGAGCAACTGCTGAGCGAGAGAGGTAGCGGACTCGCTCAACGCGGTAACAGAGTCGGATAGCACTCGTGACTGGATATCGAGAGAGCTGAGTTTCTGGGCAGTATCGGAAAGAAGTGCGAGGAACTTGGGGTCGAGCTTGGTGGTCATTCAGGTTGGTCGGAAAGGGCGGCCATGAATGGACGAAGATCGCATCCTGTAAAGCACATCATCCAAGCGCCATCGATACATCTGCGGCCTGGGGCTTTGGCAGGGCTTTGAAGGATCATTTCTTCCTGCCGCTCCACTTCAAGCTGGCAGCTAATGGAAGGATTTGGAAAACAAAAAAGCCTCAGAGCCGAAGCTCTGAGGCTGAGAAGGAAGAATCTTCCAGATTAACGACGGCGGCGGTAGAAGAAACCAACCAAGCCAAAGCCGAGAAGCATCATGCGTGAAGGCTCGGGGATGACAGTACCTCCTGGAAACTGAAGATTTGCTTGCTTATTGGGATCATTCCCGACAAAGAAGTCTGCAAAGGATTGTGTACTCCCATCAGATGGAATGACAAATGGAGCCGTTGTTCCAGTATTTCCCAACATTCCGTAGAAACTTCCAGATGCTGGCGCACCATCAAACCAAATAATCCTAAACGCATCACCGCTTGTAACACCGGATGGGAAAGTAGGACCAAGAATGTTCGAAAGCTGCGTAATCGCACCAGCTGACACAGCTGCATCCGTTCCCGTGGCAAGGGCCGATACAGTTGAAAGACCAGTCGTGACGTAATAATCGTCATCATCTGCACCACTGAGCTTCAGAAATCCACTCGTATTTTGATCAAAAACATCGTAATTGCCCGCACCAAATCCATCATTGGCGGAATCAATGACGATGCCCCAACGCATCCCATTGGTTGGAGTTCCAGCGGCGTTCCCAAACCCGGTTGCACGGGCCACACCGGTTTGACCGAATTGAAGGGTTACCGTAGCTGAAGCGGATTGTGCTGAGAAAGCAGCGATGGCAATAAATAGTAGAGTGTGTAATTTCATGCTAATTGTATTTGGCTTGGTGATAAATAGTTAAGGCAGCAATAATTATTGAAGGTAGCTGGGGAGTTTCTGCCACACAACAGAAGTCGGAGTCGCTGTTCTGAACTTGCGGAAAACGTATCCAAACCCTGGCTGCAATTTGTCAGTGGCCGTAAGAGGATCACCAGTTTCATCGTTCACCCATTGGACCCCATCGAATGCATATGTAGTAGAAGCAGATTTATTTTTGCCGATTGCAGCATTATTGAAGCCAAAAATAATATCACCTGCTTGAGCTGGAATGTTAAGAGATGCAACGGTTTCCGGAATTGGACTGATATAACCAATGCGTAAGTCTTGATCCTGGTTTGCTCCCAAGGTTGTTAGGCGAATACGTGAAGCGCTCATTGGAACCGAGCCAACCATGCTGATGTTAATAACGGTTCCACCGTTATTACGAAGAATGAATGCACGCCCGAATTGAAGAGGTTTATATGTTACATCCTCACTCGTATCACCATCTTCCCAACTGGACCCAGTCGCTCCATAAACAGCTGTGGCAGCCTTGTTAATTCCTGCTCCAACACCTTCGAAGCTCAGAAACTCTGTTGCAGCGGGCAATGTCGTCCCCAGAAGAGAACCCGGTGTCCAATAAGGAAAAATGTCAATCTGATCGCCATTGTTAGCTATCGCGTCTGCATTTTCAGCAACCACACCAGTTAAGTCATCACCTGCATCAAGCTGAATTGTAACCGAATTTGCTGTGTTGGAAACGATTTTAGCAATCATCCCCTCCTTGGTCCCCGAGGCTAGCTGTACAGCGTAGGTTTCTACTTGTCCTGGGAGGGCTTGCACAAATTGCGCAGGGGCAGTCGCCCAAGCCGGAGCACCCGCAACTGTGATTGTATTACCACTGATGCTTTGAATCATGCCTTTAAAGGTAGCTGCACGATTCAATGGCACTGCGAGCACCGCATCAGAGTTGGCTGGCACCGAAACGGAAACAAAACCCACTGGGTCAGTGGTGGCCGCCAATGCCGAGTTGAGGGCCATAGCGGTAAATGTGGCGATGTATTTTAGCGATTTCATGGTGAGTTGAAAAGTCTGTCAGTGGAATTAACCCCGAATTTGCAGAATCGTTACCGAATTTCTGTGACATTGTCGAGATCAAAAAATTTTCGGCGAGCGAACTCCTTGGTTCGTGGTTTATCTACTTCCAAATTAGAAAGCCCTGCAAGCGCACAATTTCACCAAGCTTGTGACATTGTAGGGTTAAAAAAGTGATCGATCTAGCTTACGGCAGAAGCTTCTGTACTGAAGGCCTACTCAAATAGCGATGTCAGCTCGGAAGCTCAATAAGGTTGAGAAGCCTTTTTTTGATATGCTGCCAGCCACACTGATCCAGCTCAACGCCAAGGGCTGCCTTCAAGCAAAACCCCTTAGCTACCTACTGCGGTAATGCCTCTTTCGGCTCGAGCTTCTGAAGGATTATCTCGTCAGCACCGGTCGCCAGAGTGCCATCTGGTGCACTTTTTTGATTGATGAGACAGTTTTCCCAGTTGGCTGTGCCACTCACCTTGAAATCGAGACCTTCAAAGGTACAGCGCTTGCCAGTGACGACTGAATTCAGTGCGATGATGCCTATTTTCGGTTCCACGAGACGCCGCAGGAGCACGTTGTCGAGATCGAGTCGGCAGGTGCCTTTCACTCGACCTGTCGTCGTGAAGGGATTCTGCGCCGAGGATAGCACAAGTGCGTTTGTGATCGAGTAGCGGCCCTCATCGAGAAAATACAGATCAAAGGCCACGTTTCGGGCGAGGAAGATGTTTTTGTAACTCGTCTGCGCGGTGCCGGTGTCACAAATCCCTGTGCTATTGCCAATGCTCACAAAGCCATCCACGCGATACTGCGCCGATTCATGGGCGCTGATGCCGTCATCACCACATTCGATGGCGCGGATGTTTTCAAACACCACGTCGCGGCAGTCGCCATGGATGTTGAAGCCGTCGTTATAGGGATGTGTCGCAGTGAGGTTCTTGATCACTAGGTGCGCGTTGTCGCCGCCGAATTGCACGCCCGCGCTGCGCATCGGGACGAAGATTTTCGCTTCTGCCAATCGCTGACCAGGAGCCAATTTGATGAAGAAAGTGCCGTAAATGGCCTTTGAAGGTGGTTTCTCACGGCTGGTATCCTTGATAAAGGTCCACTCGCCACTTTGAAGCTCCTCTGGCTTTTTCAGCGGAGCACTCTTGCCTTTCGAGGTGCGGCCCATGAGCTGCATTTTGCCGTCGAAGAGAAAAAACCAACGACCGATGGCGGCATCGCTCAGGCCTGGCATCAGATCGCCGTTCGCGAACAAGCCAGAGGATACCTCACGCCACTTGGCTGGATCAATCGGGTCACTCCCCTCCAATGTCGCGCCATGTCCATCTAGTGTGATCGGCTTCCCTGGCTCGCCTTTCTTGCCGTAAAAGCCCGCGTAGTCGCGATAGATCTTTGGCTCCAGATGAATCGTGTCCCCGGGTTGAGCTGCCTTGATCGCCGCATGAATGGTGGGCACCTCTTTTCCGACATGAATGTCGGCACCGCTGAGAGCGGAACAAAGTGCACAAAAGGAGAGGATTCGTTTCATGTTGGTTCGGGCAGAGATGCGGTCTTCAGTCTTTTGAGAGTTTCCAGAGTCGCACCTTCATGGGCACGGAGGGCAGCATAGCCTGATTCGCCGAGGCCCAGGCATTTCTCGGGGTTCGAGAGGAGGGTGGCGAGTTCTTTTTCCAAGGCTGAAGTGTGAGGCACCTGCAAGGCCCCGCCTCTTTTCAAAAGCAGTTCCACGAGTGCTTCGAAATTCTCCATGTGCGGGCCAAAGAGCACGGGCTTCTTCGCCATGACGGCTTCGGCGGGATTTTGGCCGCCGGTAGCGAGGAAGCTTTTGCCGACGATGACGATGCTGGCGAGGCATTGCCAAGCACGCAGCTCTCCCGTGGTGTCGATCAGTAGGGTTGTGAGTTCACCGCGCTCGGCTTGAGGTTGTCCGCCCTGGCACCGAGGGCGGTGAAACGAGCGACATCTCCGGGCTCCTGGACGAGCACCTGCTCGAGCATGGCGAAGACGGGCCGCATGAGGAATCCGAGCTGGTGAAAGCGGCGTTCGGATTTGGCAGAGAGTCGGGCATTTACCATGCTGACGCGGATGCTCTGGCGACGAGCGGCGGAGACGAGATTGGGCCAGACTTCGGCCTCGACGAGAATGATTTGCGACGGGCGGATGAGATCAAGGAAACACTCGCCGACCAAGGGCAGATCGACCGGCGAGTAGAGGACCACGACACGCCCACTTTGTTTGAGTGCGAATTCATCTGCCATGGCGTGACCCGTCGGTGTGGTCGTGGTCAGGACGATGCCGGACTGCGGCGCTTCAGTAAGCAGCCGAGTGATCAATTTGATGGCGATTCCCACCTCTCCCACGCTCACCGCATGAATCCAAAGTCGGTCCAGGCCACAAGGTAGGGCGGCGATCCTGGCCCGTTTCTCCAGCGGCAGCGCACCAAATCTCTCCGCCATGTCAGACCACTTTCCACCACGCGCCCGCATCTTCCGCAGTGCTCCGGGCAGCATGATGACCAGCCCGAGAGGCAGGAGGAGATTGTAGATGAGGAGGGTAAAGTAGAGAGACATCAGCGGGTGCGAGGCCGAGTCCATGCCACGGAGCCGAAAGACAGGCAAGCGCCCGGCTTGATCAACTCCCCTCACTAACCCGATGGCGGTGGATTTCAGAATGCCGCTTTAGCGGTGAGCAACGACTCACCGCAAATTCACCGCTCCACCATCAATGGGATACGAGCTGCCTGTGACGAAGCTGGCTTCATCGCTGCAAAGATAGAGTGCCAGGGCAGCGATCTCGTCAGGCTTGGCCATGCGCCCGATGGGCTGAGCTTCGCTCAATTTCTGAAACATCTCTGCCTCGCGTCCAGGATAGGTCGCCGCTAGGTAGCCATCCACAAATGGCGTGTGCACTCGTGCTGGAGCGATGCAGTTGCAGCGGATGCCTTGTTTGATGAAGTCCTTCGCTATGGAGTAGGTCATCATCAGCACTGCCCCCTTGGTCATCGAGTAGGAGAATCTATCCGCCAGCCCCATCTGTGCGGCGATGCTGCACATGTTCAGCACCACGCCACCGCCCTGGGCGACCATGCGCTCGATGGCTGCCTGCGCGCAATTATAGACGCCTTTAATATTCACGCGGTAGAGGCGATCCATGTCCGCTTCCTCCGTGGTCAAAACATTGCCGATGTGGGCGATGCCAGCGTTGTTCACCAGGATGTCCAGCTTTAGCCGATGTGCGCTGATGTCTGCAAAAACCGACTTCACCGCCGCTTGGTCTCCGACATCCAACGCACCGGCTCGTGCACTGCCTCCAGCAGTGATGATTTGATCCACGGTGACTTGGGCTGCTTCGAGTTTCAGATCGAGCACTTCGACGTGCGCACCTTGCTTGGCGAAGAGAAGCGCGATGGCCTGGCCGATGCCAGAGCCTGCGCCAGTGATGACGGCGGTCTTTTGAGAAAGAGTAAACATGAGGGGGAGAATAAGCGATGCGTTGAGCGGGATACTTTCAGATCAAATCCATCCACGAAGCCGATAAACCACGAGCCCGAGGACCTCATGAATCCAGGCCGCGATGCCCTGGTTTGAGCTGAGGCTCGGCAGGTGAATCCACTTCCGGTCGCCGATGTTCTTGAAGCTGCTGAGGTAGTCGCAGGGGATGGGATCGACCTTCACTCCAGCTTTAGCAAAGACCGCCACGGAACGCGGCATGTGTGCAGCTGAGGTGACGAGCAGCACGCGCTTCCAGCCTCTCTCCTTCGCCATGGCGGAGATCTTCAGTGCTTCATCATGGGTGTCGAGGCAGACGCCGAGACTCTCGATGTTTTGAGGCAGTTTGAGGGTTTCTTTGAGATAAGCCACGGCCGCATCTGCCTCTGAGTGCATGACACCCTCCTGTTCATAGCCTCCCCCCGTAATGATCAGGATCGGGGCTTTCCCCACAGCCAAGAGGCCAAGCGCGCTGGTCATGCGATCCACGCTATTATTGAAGTTCACCTGGGCAGGTTCATGCAGCGAAGGGGCCGCCCCTCCCCCCAGACATATGATGGCGTCCGCCGTCGGGGCATCCTCGATTTTTACTGATGGATATTGATCCTCCAAGCTAAGGAGCAGCAAGGACGTCAGAGGTGTGCAGGTGAAAAAAGTGAGCCCGAGCCAGGCGATCCCAGGCAGCCAGGCGGAGCGGAGTTCCCTCTTCCACAGCCGCCGAATCAGCCAAAGTCCGATGACCAGCCAGGCAAAGCCCAGCGGATGGATGAAGAGGACGAGTTGTTTGAGCGGTGACATGAAAGGCTGGTCTGGTCAGTTCCGGCTCATGCCAGATCAGGCGCTCCTCTCGCCTTGCCCCAGAGGTGTTTCAAGCCAGAGGCACTTCAAAATACTCCAGCGCCCACTCCCGCATGTAACGCACCTGAGTCGGCGTGAAGCGATAAATGATCAGCTCGGGGTTGTCCGGCGTGCGCAGGTAGGCGCGCAGGAGGGGATTGCCCCCCCAGATCTCCTGAAGCAAAGCCGGATCGGTGACGATTTCCGCCGTGGCAGTGATGCGCACCTGATGGTGGTCATCATCCGTGTAGCATAGTTCCGCCTTTGGGTTGGCTGCGAGTTGGGCGGTCTTCCCATAGCGCCGGAGATTCGCGACATAGATGATGAATCCATCTGTTTTCACGGGTGAAACGGGGCGCAGGCGCGGCTGATCCCCCTCCACCGTGGCAAGCATGGGGAACTTGGCGCGGCGGATGGTCGCGAGCGCGAGGTCGGAAACTTCGGCAGGATCGACAGGTTTGGGCTGGGGCTGGGACATGGGCGGTGCCTGAAAAATTGAGAGATCAGTGAAGCATTCACAGCGCCCGGATCAAGCCATCCGTGAATGAGTGTAAGGCTTCTTCTAGGAACACAAACCACCCACATCCTGTCATGCAGAGACGCAAGGGCTGAAAACCTCAGCCGTTATATTGGAGCATGACTCGCTCCATCCTCCTCGTCCTCACGGTTTACTTCTTCACCTTATCTGCACAGGCACAAAACATCCGCGCCGGGATCATCGGTCTCGATACCTCACATGTTCTAGCTTTCACCAAGACTCTGAATGCGAGCCCGCAGAAGCCTGAAGTCATGGGTGTGCACGTAGTTGCCGCCTATCCGCAGGGATCTAAAGACATTGAGGGCAGTGTGAAGCGCGTCCCAGAATACACCGCCAAGGTGAAGGAGATGGGCGTGGAGATCGTGGAAAGCATCGACGCGCTGCTCAACAAAGTGGATGTCGTCTTCCTGGAAACCAATGATGGACGCCCACACCTGGAGCAACTCCGTCCCTGCCTCGCCGCGCACAAGCCAGTATTCATCGACAAACCCATCGCAGGCACGCTCGTGGATGCGATCAAGATCTTCAAAGAAGCCAAGGCCGCAGGAGTGCCTTTATTCTCATCCTCCTCGCTTCGCTTTGGCAAAAACACCCAAGCTGTCCGCAGTGGTAGTATCGGTGCCGTGAAGAGTGCCTCCACTTTCAGCCCGGCTTCGTTGGAGGTCACGCATCCCGATCTCTTTTGGTATGGAGTTCACGGCGTGGAGAGTCTTTTTACCGTCATGGGAACCGGATGCCAGAGCGTCAAGCGTGACACCAATGCCGACGGCAAAATCCGAGTCACTGGCACCTGGTCAGGTGGTCGCACGGGTATCTTTGAGGAAAACAAAGGATACGGCGGCAAGGCGGTGGGTGACAAAGGCGAGTCCGCCGTCGGTGCCTACGATGGCTATGACCCGTTGCTCTTCGCCGCAGTGCAGTTTTTCCGCAATGGCATCGCCCCCGTGACTCCGGAAGAAACCCTCGAGATCTACGCCTTCATGGAGGCTGCAGATGAGAGCAAGCGCCGCAGTGGTGCCGAAGTCACCCTGAAGGAAGTCATGGACAAAGCCAACGCGGAAGCCGCAAAGTAACCCTGTTTTCCCCTCAAATCTGGGGCTCTAAACTCGGGCAAAAAAGCACCGCAAACGTCACTGCGGTGCTTTTTTGTGTGTAGAATAGTTTTCAACAATGCCTCAACGTTTTCGTCAGATGGCGTGCGTATTAAACCGCACCCAAACACTACCCCCTACCATGAACCCCATCACTCGCATCACCCTCGCTTATGCCTCCGTCAGTCTGATCGGCAGCGGCCTGCTCCATGCGGACATTAAATCGCCTGAGATCAAACTCACTTCGGAAGAATTCCACACGCGACTCCAAAGGGACGACACTCCGCTTCCCGCGGGCGGCCAACTCCAGATGAGCTATGCCGGTGTCGTGGACAAAATCCTGCCCAGCGTCGTCACCATCTTTGCGTATGGAGAGAAAGCCGGCACCTCAATGCAAGGGCATGGTGGAATGCCTGACCTCGATCAGGTGCCGCCAATGTTCCGCGAATACTTCGAAGAATGGTTCCGCCAACAGCAGGAAGAAGGTGGTGGAGAAACTCCCCAGCGCCCTAACCCACGTGGGCGTCGTGGCCAGCAGCGCGAGGTCCCTGACCAAGACAAAAAGCTCGAGCCCAATGGCATCGGCTCCGGCTTCATCGTCTCCGCTGATGGATATATCCTCACAAACAACCACGTCGTCGGTGAAGCGGACAAGATCGAGGTCGTCGTCACGATCAATGGCAGCACCAAACGCCATGACGCGAAGGTCATCGGAGCCGATCCGCAAACCGATGTGGCTTTGATCAAGATCAGTGCCAGTGGCCTGCCAGCCGCGACCCTGGCAGACAGCTCGAAAATTCGAGTTGGTGACATCGTTCTCGCGCTCGGAGCTCCGATGGAACTCAGCCGCTCGGTGACTCAGGGCATCGTCAGCGCTCTCGGACGCAGTGGCATGGGCATCATCGGCCGTCGGGATATGCAGGGCTACGAAGACTTCATTCAAACCGATGCCTCCATCAATCCTGGCAACTCCGGCGGTCCGCTGGTCGATGCCATGGGGCGCGTGATCGGCATCAATACTGCCATCTACTCCCGCTCTGGCATGAACGCAGGCATCGGTTTCTCGATCCCGATCAACCTGGCCCTACGCATCGCCGAAGACCTCACCGACGACGGCGAAGTCACCCGCGGCTTCCTCGGCATCCTGCCAGCCGACATCGACTCCGAGATCGCGAAGATCTATAACCTCAACGACGAAAGCGGTGCTCTCGTCCGCAAGGTGACCAAAAATTCTCCAGCTGCCAAAGCTGGGCTTCAGGTGGGCGATGTCATCCTTTCGGTTTCAGGCCAGAAAGTAGAAAATGCCTCGAAACTGCCGGTCATCGTCAGCAGTTACAAACCTGGGTCTGAGATATCTCTCGAAGTGCTACGCGATGGCAAACCATTCAATGTCACTGCAAAGCTCGCCAAACTCACCCCTGAGATCATCGCTGGCAGCGAGGCCGTAGAAGAAGAGAAAACACCCTCAGGCCCAGATAAAGGCAGCGCCAGTGTGGGCGAAATTTTGCCCGGCGTGACCATCCAAAACCTCACCCCCGGCACGCGTGAGCGCTATGAAGTGCCTGAAGACATCTCAGGCGTGATCATCACTCAGATCGATCCCAACAGCCGCGCCGCCGCCATGGGTGTGGAGGAGGGAGATGTCATCACCCAGGTCAATCGCAAGTCTGTGCGTGCCGTTGGCGAAGCTCGCCAGATGGCCAAAGACAGCGGCAAAACGGTGCTACTCAAAGCATGGCGCAAAGGTGAAACCATGTTGTTCATGGTCGGCAGCAATTGATCTAGACCCTCGGACCACTCGCCGCGCCTCATCCAAGTTTCGTTGGGTGAGGCGCGTTTGTTTTGGCGAGAAGCTTCAAACAGCAACTCCAACACTAACGATTAATCATCGCCAAAAATGCTGTTTAGAGCGCGCTTAAACTTGCCCGGCTGCTCCTCCGTCTGAGGTGAGTAACGCCCACCGCCAGGGGAACGACCATAGCGGCTGCCCGAACTCGCAGAAGCCGGCGGACTCCAGGCCAGATTATCGGTCTCCTGGGAGAGTTGGAGTGCGGCGAGAGTCGGCACATCAAGCATTCCAGTGGGACGCAGGCCGACTGTTTCCTGGAATTTCCGAATCGCAGTGTGGGTGCCTTTGCCCTCCTTGCCATCCACAGTCGAAGTGTAGATGTTTTTCTCTTTCAGCAGCGTCTGCGTGCGGAAAAGAAGATAGCGCTTACCCGTCGCTGAATAGTTCGTAAAGGGCACGGTGGGAAACATCTGCTCCACGGTCCAGAAGCCACTCGGCGGATCTGCGACGATGGGTTGATTCGCCAACTGGCTGGCGACTTCTGGCGGAGGAGTGTAGCCAGGGGGCAGCGGAACGCTTGGAACCACTGGAGCAGGGGCGACGTTGGTTACCGGAGCCCTAAACATCGATGCCGGGGCCGCCGTCGGTGTCGGTAAAATGGCAGCGGCGGAGCCAAACGAGGGCGGTGTCGCGGCTGGCGGAGGCATTACAGCCACGGAGGGTGTGGCTGTTGGCGGAGACATTGCAGCCACGTTGGGTGCGGCAGCGGCGACCACCGTGCTGGGAACTGGAGCAGGCGTGGGTGTGGGCGGTGTAACCACCGCAGGAGCCGCAGTGACTGCTGGCTGGGCTGCCGCAGGGACATTCGGCATAGGCAATGCCTCCGCCGGTTTGGGCACGGTGGTTACCACGGCTAGCCTTGATGTCTCCACAGGCTTGGCCTGCGCCACTGGTGATGTCTGTTTCGGCGCAGGCTTGGTCTCAGTGGTTGCCTTGGCATCCACCACCTCTTTGTCTTGCGCACCAGCTTTGGTTTCCTTGGAGGAGACCTTTTCAGCCGTGCTCACAGGTTCCTTCTTCAGGAAAAAGGCAGCCCCGCCAGCCACCACGGCCAAAGCTGCAGCGATGCCAACCCACGACTTGGAGCTTTTCGCGGGTTTCTCGGCGGTCATGGCGCGCGGCGCACTGGCAAAACTCATCGTCCTGGCGGTGCATGTACTGGGCTTCAGCCCCAGCATTTCAGCCAAAGTCCCAGCACAACTTGGCCGCATGTTGGGATCTTTGTTCAAGCAGGCGGCGATGGCGTCTTCCCAAATCTTTGGCAAAACCTCGCTGGCTTTGACATCCAGCTCCTGGCGCCGCTCCGCCACGCTCGGCGGGATTTTCGAATTGATCTGCATAGGCAGATCCCCGCGGTAGAAGGGAGGTTTTCCGGTGAAGAGTTCGTAAAGCGTCGCTCCCAGCGAATACACATCATCTGTGGGCAGGGGCCGCTCTCCCATGGCCTGCTGCGGGCTCATGTAGGGCAGAGTGCCACTGGCCCCCATGTTGGCAGCAGAGAGCCGGCTCATCGTATCTGAAAGACTGCGTGCGATGCCGAAATCGGCCACCTTCGCCACGGCGTCTCGCGTGGTGATCATGATATTCGCGGGCTTTAGATCGCGATGCACCACCTTCCTCTGAAAGTGTGCGTAATCCAGGGCATCACACACCCCGAGCAGCCATTGGGAAACCTCTTCCGTCGTGAACACTCCACTTGCCGTGGCCAGACGCAGTTCGGACAGGGTTTTTCCGTCCACAAACTCCATGGAGATCGCCGCCGCGTCATCATCGTCCACAAAGTCATAAATACGGACGATGTGCGGATGAGAAAGCTCCAGCCCACGCCGCGTCTCCGTCTTCAGCTCCTTCACAGCCGCAGGGTCCAGACCGATCAGGCTGGGAAGGAATTTCAGCGCCACTGGGCGCTCCAGCTTCAGGTCGTCTGCCAGCCAAACTACCCCCATGCCTCCGCGTCCGAGCACTCGGTCGAGTTTATAGCGGTTAAAGATCGTCATCCCTGATCCTGGCATCTTCACCACAATGGTTCTGTCCATGTAGTCTGTACCTCCTGTGGTCAGGGGATCGTAGGCCGCACCTGCCGTTGGCAAGGTTGGGATCGTAGGAGGTGAAAATGGAGGGTTTGGTTCCATGCGTGAGCCGGGAGTTGAGGAAGGACATTCTAAGTGACCACTGTGAAACTGTCCACCCGGCAAAACGCCCGAGGTAAGGACAAAAGACTCATGAAAGCCGCCGCCGTGCCAGTGTGTAGTTGGAGCATGACTTTCTCTCAAAGCCTGACTTGGCTCCTAGCATTCACTATCCTCCCCTGCCCTGCCTGGGCCAAGGATGACGGCCCCAAGCCCATCCCCTGGTCCTTTTCCCCGCTCCGTCGGCTCGACCCACCAGCGGTCAAAGACACCTCCTGGCCGAAAACGAGGATCGACCACTACATCCTTGCCAAAATGGAGGCTGCCGGGCTCAAACCCGCCCCGCAGGCCGATGCGCGCACGCTCAGCCGCCGACTCGCCTTTGACCTCACTGGGCTGCCGCCGCAGGGCGCATCTCAAATTTCCGACCCCAAATCTCAGATCGCCAGCCTCCTCGCCTCCCCCCACTACGGCGAGCGCTGGGCGCGTCACTGGCT
>JAGKWZ010000254.1 GCA_021151605.1 Verrucomicrobiaceae bacterium | reverse complement strand
GCTCCACCCCGAGTTCTTTCAAGACGGCGTCTCTGGGGCGGCGAGATCCTTCGCGGATTTGAGTGCGTGGATCGTTGGGGCCCGTGCGCCAGCTCGGCATGACCGCGTTGTCAGCTTCAAAGAAGACCTCGAAATCCCGCACGCGCGTCTCCCAGATGGAGCAAAGCAGCTTCGTCGCGGGCACGGGCACGAATTTCATACCGAGGCTGTTCGTCCAGGGACTCTCGCGGGTAGCGGTGGTCGGAGAAGCATAAGTCGGTCGTGCGGCGGGACGGTTGTTTTTTACGGTCAGCCATGATCCCACCGCTGCACCGACTCCGAGTACGGCCAGTAATGCCGCGAGGACGAGCAGGCGGTATTGGCTGGCCTTCCGTTCGGCCATGCTGACGTGCTGGCTCCACACTTTCTGCACCGCTTCCGCCATCTCCGCCACACTCGCAGTGCGCCCGGCGGGATCATCCACCAGGGCAGCTGCCACGATGGTATCCAGCCGCTTGTCGAGCCCCGTGCGTTTGGAAAGTGGCGTGAACTGCCCCATCGGGACCGCACCTGTCAGCAGCTCATAAAGGAGGACGCCGAGGGCATACACGTCCGCGCGCGCATCCGCAGACTGTGCCTTCTGCGTGACTTCAGGCGCGACGTAATACGGCGTGCCAAAAGTATCCCGCGTCTGCGTGAAACCATAGGCGAAGGACTCCTCCACCAGAGCCTTCGCCAGCCCGAAGTCCGCCACCTTTACCGTGTCATCGAGACCGATGAGGATGTTCGCCGGCTTGATATCGCGATGCACGAGGCCGCGATGATGCGCGTGCTGCACCCCAGCGCAGACTTTGAGGAAAATATCGATCGCGCGCTCGGGCTCCAGCCTTTGCACACGCAGCAGGCGGCGCAGATCACAGCCGTCCACATACTCCATGACGAGAAAGTGCCGCCCGTTTGGCATCTCGCCATGATCCAGCACGCGCACCACGTTCGGGTGATCGAGCTGAGAGAGCGCCGCCACCTCCGCCTCGAAGCGTGCCGTGGTCTCAGGATCACGAGTCAGGCGACCCGCGACCACCTTCATCGCCACCTCACGTGCACGCGCCACCATCACCGCGCGGTAAACTTCCCCCATGCCACCACCGCCGATCAGCTCGATGACCTCGTAGCCCTGCACATTGAGCGAAAGGGGCTCCTTTTCTTCCAACTCCGCATCCGTGCTCGCCAGGAAGTCCACCTGCACACTCCGCGCCACGCATTGAGCGCAGAGGCCACCCACGAGCATCTTCGCAGGCTGCGGTTTTCCACAGCGCGGACAGGTGATCAGGCTGGGAGAGGTTTCACTCATGGCTCATCACAGAAAGCAGATAGCGCAGCTCTTCTTCCACATCACCTCCAGGTGGCAAGGTCACCGCCACCTCGGCGCGGAGCTCATCCGCCAGACGCCGCCGGGCGCGATGCACCTCCAGCTTTACCTGACTCTCCGTCATGCCCACCAGCTTCGCGATCTCCGCGTAGGGCTTCAGCAGATCCGGGCTGATGAGTCCCGCTTTTAGCTCGGCAAAGAGATCCTTCCGCCCGCGCGCCACGTAGCGGGACTCCATGCGCTCGATGGCCGTGCGGATCACGCTCCAGGCCCAGCGCTTGTCGAACCACTGATCCGCTGCCTCCGGCTCGCTCGGTACGTCAAAAGTCTCCAAATCATCCAGCGAGATCTGCATCTGCCCGCCGCCACGCTTCTGCCGTGCTGCATCCCGCCGCGCCGTCGCGAGATGATTTCTCAAGGACTGCCGCAGATAACTGCGCAGCCGCCCGCGCTCCGGGGCCACGCATTGGATACCGCCACCGCTGATGAAGTGGGTGAGGAACTCCTGCGTCTCGTCCAGCGCCTCCTCCCGCTGGCATCCCAGCGCTCGCAGGTAGGTGTAGATGGCCGGCCAGTAGTTCTGGCAAAAGACCTCCAGCGCCTGCCGTGCCTCGGCATCCCCGCGCTGCACCTGCATCACCTGCGTCCAGGCCGTGATGGGAAAGGCAGCTCCAGCAGTGGAGGAACGTCGGCTCGTGTCAGACATGACCCCGTTTCTGTCAGAAACAGCAGCAGAACTCAAGGTCGAAGGCGATGGGAAAACGTTAGCCATGTGAAGGCAGTGCTCCCTTTTCGGCCGAAGGTTTCACCGAAGTTCAACAATCATCGATCGAGCGCTTGTATCACCCATGGGCACTCGTCATCCTGAGGTTGGCTGATCTCCTGCTGAACACACTCCTGCCCATGACTCTGCGCGAACCTGAAATCGTCGAACTCTCCACGCCCACTGGCCCGATGCGCACTTTGGTGCTGCGGCCTGCGGCAGCGGGGCGTTTTCCTGGCCTGCTATTCCACTCGGAGATCTTTCAGAACACCGGGCCCATCTGCCGCACTGCCGCCAGCCTGGCGGGTCATGGTTTCATCGTCGCGCTGCCGGAGATCTACCACGAATACCTGCCTGCCGGGACCGTGCTGGCCTATGATCAGGCGGGCTCAGATGTCGGGAATCGCCTGAAGACGGAAAAACCTGTGGCCGCCTATGATGCGGACAACCGCGCCGTGCTGGAGTTCCTGCAGGGTCACGAGGCCTGCACGGGGCGTCTCGGCTCCTTTGGCCCCTGCATCGGCGGTCATCTCACCTACCGCGCCGCGCTCCAGCCTGAAGTCGCCGCTGCGGCCTGCTTTTACCCGACTGACCTGCACAAACGCAGCCTCGGTGCCGGCATGAACGACGACTCACTGGCTCGCGCTGCCGACATCAAGGGGGAGCTGATGCTTGTCTTTGGCCGACAAGATCCCCATGTGCCCGCCGAAGGCCGCGCGATGATCTACCAGACGCTGACCGCTGCCGGTGTGAGCTTCACCTGGCATGAGTTCAACGCCGCCCACGCCTTCCTTCGTGATGAAGGCCTGCGCTATGACGCCGAACTCGCTCGCCAGGCACTGAGCCTCACCGTCGATTTCTTCCGCCGTCATCTGGCGGAGTAAATCGCGCCGTTGCGGGCATCTCAAGGCGTCCAATTCAGGCGGTAAAACTTCATCTCGGCACCGGTAGTCTCTTGCCAAGTCGCTGTGGTCGCTGGCGTGGTATCTGCGGTACGGATCGTGGTCATGGGCTGCCAGTTTTCGAGATCCGTGCAGCTCTCGATCGTGTAAGTCTCCAGGGGATCGAGCTGGGCGAGTGACAGCGTGATCTGTGATCCATCTCTCTGCGCTGTGAGCTGGGGGCCGGAGTTTGTCTGCACTTCCCAGGCGATGCCGTAGGTCACGTTGGGTGTACCAGCGCTTACTTCGAGCGCATAGTCGCCTGGCGGCAGATGGCGGAGGAAGAGGTGCTCCACATTGTCCACGGCGCTGATGCTTTCATCCACAGTGGCTCCGGCGCTGAAGCCCGAGGCGTTTTTCAAATGAAGGTTCAGATTTGCCAGGGTGGAGCTCGCATAGTTCCCTGGAATCGTGCGGTGCCAGGTGATCGTGGCGGAGATCGTGCCCCACTGGCCGGGTAGCAGCTTGAAAAAGTAGCGCCTTGGGTTGGCGATGCTGCTCGTCGCCCTGTCCCAGCCACGCAAAGACCGATAAACGCTGCTGCTCTCAGCCTGGCGGCCTGCGGCTAGGATGTGGTAGGCATTCAGCACGTTCAGTTCCCCGGCGCCATGGACTTCATCATAGGGGCGGCTTGTCCCCGTGCGCTTCCAGCCGAGCAGGTTTTGCTTCGAGGCACCGCTGAGCAGGATGGCCTTCAGCACGCGGGGATCATCGGCCTCCGGGAAGCCGGGGCGGATGGCATCGAGAAGCAAGGTCGCCACCGAGGCCACCGCAGGTGAGGCAAGGCTGGTGTAGGCCTCCTCCACCACGATGTCCGGCTTCATGCGCCCGAGGCCATCGAGATTGCTATGCGTATGCGGATGGTTGCCATTGCGCAGACCGGGGGTGATGCCGTGATAGGCGTTTGCCAGCCACTTCACCATGGCACCACCATTGTTCAGCGGCGTCGTGGCCACGACGTGATCTCGGTTCACCATGAAATCGAAGCGGCGGAGGAACTCCGTGTTCACCCCGTCGTCGGCATTTTCCCCGACCCAGCTGTGATTCTGCACACTGCCAGGGAAACTGCGGATCGGTGCCCCATAATAGATCTCCCCAGCGAACTCGTCCGCCCACCAGACGTGCAGCTCACTCACTCGGCAAACTGGCACCCAATTCCGTCTGAAGCTGAGGGAACTCCGCCAGATCACGCCAGTCCGCCCTCGCAGCCTGGGCTGCAAAGAGGTGTAAACAGGTGAAAAGCGCGGCGGATTTCATGTCTCGGCTCCCAAGAGTGCCGGACACAGATGAAGAAGCCAAGCCTGACGTTCAGACTCAGACCAGCATGAGCGCTGGATTTTCCAGCAGCTTACGCATTTCTGCCAGGAAAGTGGCGGCGACGGCACCATCGACGACGCGATGATCTCCGCTGAGGCCGATCCACATGCGCTGTCCGGCGACGAGGGCTCACTTGTCATTCACGACGGGCACCTTGCGGATGCTGCCGATGATGGAAGAATGCACCATGGAAGCAATATTCGAGGGCATGATTGCCTTGGCAGTTTTGATGTTTGAACTGCTCGTCACGGTCTATCTCGTATTGCTGGAGCTGATAGTGAACATCCTGGTGCTGCTCGTTGGCTGGATCAGCGCACCGTTTTGGTCCAAGGGAGGCAGCCAAAAGGAAGTGCCGGAGCGTTGGAAGACAGCTCTCAGACGAACCGCCTCAGTTGGGTTCATCGCGACGCTGGTGTGGTGCTGGGCGGCTTATGTCAAACCCACTCCGACACCGCCAGCCCTACCTCCCAGCCAGACACTGCTGGAAGGAGCCAAGAAGAAAGCCTGGGAAATCCTCGAGAAGAAGCTCGAAGAGCACCAAAAAGCCAAGCTCTGAAGCGCGGTCCCGAGACGACCAGCATTAAACCAGCATGAGCGCTGGGTTCTCCAGCAGCTTACGCATTTCTGCCAGGAAAGTGGCGGCGACGGCGCCATCGACGACGCGATGATCTCCGCTGAGGCCGATCCACATGCGCTGTCCGGCGACGACGGCGCCCTTGTCATTCACGACGGGCACCTTGCGGATGCTGCCGATGGAAAGGATGGCGGCCTGTGGAGGATTGATGATGGCGGAGAACTGATCGATGCCGAAGGCACCGAGGTTCGAGACGGTAATGGTGCCACCAGCGAAGTCATCGGGGCTGAGCTTCTTGTTCTTGGCTTTGCCTGCGAGGTCTTTCACAGCAGTGCTGATCTCGGCGAGTGTCTTTTTCTCCGCCTGCTTGATGACCGGAGTGACCAGGCCGTCATCGATGGCGATGGCGACGCTAAGGCCGACGGACTTATACTTCACGATGGCATCACCATCCCAGGCGGCATTGATGGCAGGCTGGGCCTGGGCGGCACGGATGACGGACTTGAGGATGAAGTCGTTGACGGTGTATTTGATGCCGCCGGTCTTCTCGGCGCTGGCGTTCAGGTGCGCGCGGAAGTCCATGAGCGGAGCGGAGTCGATCTCGATCTGGAGGTAGAAATGCGGGATCTGCGTCTTCGAGGCCAGGAGACGCTCGGCGATGATGTTCCGCATGGTGCTGGTGGGCACGCGCTCATCTTCAGGGCCGTAGGTCGGGCGGATGGCAGGAGTGGCGGGACCACGAGCGGCGCTGGCACCGCCGACGGGGGCGCTTTCCACATCAGCACGGACGACACGTCCGCCAGGGCCAGTGCCGACGACGGAGGCGAGGTCCACTCCGCGCTCAGCGGCGATCTTGCGTGCCAGCGGGCTGGCCTTCACGCGGACATCGCTGGCTGCGGCGGCGCGGCGGGTGGGCTGCGGAGCGGTGGGCAGACGTGGGCCTGGAGCTGAAACTTTCTTTGGTGCACCAGCGGCAGGCTTTTCCTCTTTCGGTGCTGGCGCGGCTGCAGCCTGGGCTTTGGCGATAAGTTCATCCAGATTGGCAGGAGCTTCTTCGCCCTCTTCAAGAATGACGGCCAACGGGCTGCCAAGTGGCACCTTCACGCCAGTGGCGGCGATGATCTTGAAGATCGTTCCCTCAAAGGGGCTGGCATATTCCATCGTGGCCTTGTCTGTCTCCACATCAGCGATGGGTTTGCCCACTTCCACCGAATCCCCTTCCTTTACGGTCCATTTGGCAAGTGTGCCCTCGGTCATGGTGTCGCTGAGCTTGGGCATTTCGATGATCTTCGGCATGGCGTGGGTGGGGTAAAATCGGGTTCTGGGGGAGTGAAAGAGGCCGAGACTAGACGAGTCCGTCGCAGGACTCAAATCCCCTTGGCGGGAAATTTCACGGTTCCGCAAGGTGCGGAAGGGAGGCATTTTTGATGCTGATTAGAGCAAGGCAGCACGCTCCACGCCACAATCTGCGTGCTTTTATGCCGTCGGCGGAAGCAAAAGAAAGGTTGCCTAGTGCCTGTCGTACTTGGTAGCCTCGCATTCCTCCTCGTCATATATCGTGCCTGGGGAGCCCGCGTCCCCCAGACTTCCTACTGCTATGAACACAAACCAAACCACCCGCCGCACCTTCCTGCGCGGCACTGTCGCCGGCGCTGCCGGTCTCGCCACCCTGCCCACCTGGGCAGCCCCCATCGGAGCCAACAGTGACGTCCGCGTCGCCGTCATTGGTTTCAAATCCCGCGGCTCAGGCCACATCGCTAGCCTGTTGAAGATCCCAGGCGTCCGCCTCGTGGCTCTCTGCGATGTCGATAGCGCTGTGCTGGAAAAGCACGTCGCCGACTTGGGCAAAAAAGGCATCAAGGTGAAGGCCTACAAGGACTTCCGCGAGTGCTGCGCTGATCCAGACATCGACGCCATCACCATCGCCACGCCGAATCACACGCACACGCTCATCGGCATGACCGCCATCGCCAATGGCAAGCACGTTTACGTCGAGAAGCCCGTCTCCCACAACATCTGGGAAGGCCGCAAGCTCGTCGAAGCCTCCCTCGTCGCCGCCAAAAAAGGCCTCGTCGTCCAGCACGGCATGCAGCGCCGCTCCGACCTCGGTTGGGCCGCCGCCATGGAGTATGTGAAGAGCGGCAAAATCGGCAAAGTCACCCTCAGCCGCGGCATCAACTACAAAGCCCGCAAGAGCATCGGCAAGATCGCTGCCCCTCT
Organism: Verrucomicrobiaceae bacterium; assembly: GCA_021151605.1. Lineage (GTDB taxonomy): Bacteria > Verrucomicrobiota > Verrucomicrobiia > Verrucomicrobiales > Verrucomicrobiaceae > Prosthecobacter. The sequence goes on along the minus strand of JAGKWZ010000254.1, from coordinate 5,575 downwards.
CTCCCCAGACGCCAACGGTCAGTTCCAGCCCGGCACCCTTACCGATGCCAGCGGCAAAGGCCTCGCCGGTACCGTCGATTACAAGCTTTGGAGCGGACCTCGCGGCATCATCCCCGTCCAGCGCACCCAGTTCCACTATGACTGGCACTGGCAGTGGGCCTACGGCAATGGCGACATCGGCAACCAGGGCCCTCATCAGCTCGACGTGGCCCGATGGGCACTCGGCAATCCTGACCAGCTTCCAAAGCGCGTCATGAGCTTCGGCGGACGCTGGGGCTACCAGGACGATGGCGAAACCGCCAACAACCAGATGGCCTTCTACGAATTTGCTGAAGGCGCTCCGCTGCTCTTCGACAACCGTGGCCTGCCCATGAAGGACATGAACTGGACCAAAGGCTACGAGCCCGTCTATCGCATCAACGGCAAGACCTCTGCTCCCCGTATCGGCAACGTCATCCATTGTGAAGGCGGTTTCGTCGCGGAAGCCAAGGCTTACGACAACGACGGCAAAGCCATCGAGAAGTTCGACAACTTCCAGGATGGCCCGGACCACATGAAGAACTTCATCGACTCCGTCCGCGCTGGCAAGATCACCAAGGACGTCCTCAACGTCGCCCATGGTCATCACGCCGCCGCCCTGGCCCACATGGCCAACGTCTCCTACCGCCTCGGTAAGAAGATCAGCAACGAAGAGATCAAAGAGCGCCTCAGCGGCAACAAAGCCGCCCAGGAGACCTTCGACCACTTCGTCCAGAACCTCGTGGACAATAAGATCGACGTGAAAGCCGAGCTCGCCTCTTGCGGCCCGATGCTCGAGTTCGATCCTGTGTCCGAGAAGTTCATCGGCGAGTTCGCCGAAGAGGCGAACAAGATCGCCACGGAAGAATACGTCGCCGGCTTCGAACTGCCGACCATCAGCTAAGCTTCCGCGCCAGCCAATCATCAGAAAACCCGTGTCGCATCCCTGCGGCACGGGTTTTTTTGTGGTGAGCCTGGCGCTCAAGGCTCCAGGCCTGTGGCCCGTCTCGACGGAGGATCAGCGGCCTGGATTGGTAAACTCTTCGCGGGTCAATTGACCGTCTTCATCCTTATCGAAGGCCTTGAAGCGTTTCGGAGCGTCTTCCTTCTTCGCGAGGCCGTTGGTGTATTCTTCGAGCGTGAGGATGCCGTCGGTGTTTTTGTCCCAGCGGGTGAAGGCGGCGGCGCGGTCCACGGTGGGGGCTTTTTTGGGCACGGCGACTGGTGGGCGGCCACCGGACTGCACAAAGGGCGTGGGAAGCGTTTGGCGCCAGGCGTCGAGCTTGGCTTTGAGCGTAGCGACGAGGTCAGGTTGCTTGTTCGCGAGGTTCTGCTGCTGCTCGCGGTCGGTGATGACGTTGTAGAGCTCAATGCGGGCGAATTTTTCGTCGTGGAGCAAAACGTGATCGCCATCGCGAATAGCGTGCGTGGGCCAGTCGGGTTCCTGGGAATGCGGACCGCGCCATTCCCAGAAAACGGGAGCTTCGCGGGTGAATGGCTGACCTTGGAGGGCGGCGAGGACGTTGAGGCCATCGCTTTGATAACCGGCGGGCGCTTTCACATCGAGCGCGGCGAGGATCGTCGGCATGACATCGACACCGGCGAGCACGCTGGTCTTGTCCACGCGGCCTGCGGGCACCACACCGGGCCAGCGGACGAGGAAGGGCACGTTCACGCCGCCGAGGTAGAGGCTGCGTTTGCGCCCGCGAAGGCCGCCGGTGGTGCCGACGCTGTGATAAAACTTCTGTCCCGGTTCGGCGTGGGAGTTTTCGGGGCCGTTGTCGCTAGAGAAGAAGACGAGCGTGTTGTTGGCGAGCTTGAGTTCATCGAGCAGAGCAAGCACACGGCCGATTTGCTTGTCGGCACGCGTGACCGCCGAGTAGTAGGTGCGCTGCGGCTCGGCGGTGTCGGGGTATTCTTTTTTGTCCTCGTCGGAGGCGGCGACGAGGTGATGTGTCTCGTGCAGCCAGAGGTTGAGGTAGAAAGGCTTGTCTTTGACGCTGCGGATGAAGCGCAGCGCGTTCTCCGTGGCGGCGGTGGTTTGGTAAATGGGGCCGTCTTTGGCGGGCACGTTGGCGAGGCTCGTGCCTTCAAACACATCGCGACCAGGGCCGACCCACACGGCGGCATCGTCGTAGCCGTATTCGGCAGGCAGCGGAGCGCTCATGCTCTTCTCCTGGCCGCTGAGATGCCATTTGCCGTAGTGCGCGGTGGCGTAGCCCGCCTCATGCAGCACTCGCGGCAGCAGCGGTGCTTTCGGATCGAGCCAGTCCGGCATGCCGCGAGCGACATTCTCCGCATGACCCGCAAAGTGCTGATGCACGCCATGCCGCGCCGGATACTGCCCGGTCACGATGGCGGTGCGGCTGGGCGAGCACACGGGATTGCACACGGTGAACTGATGGAAGTCCGTGCCCTCGCGGGCGAGGCGGTCGAGGTTCGGTGTCTTCAAATGCGGATGCCCGTGGCAGGCGAGATCGCCGAAGCCCCAGTCGTCGGCGTAGATGAAGAGGATGTTCGGACGCGCCGAAAATGACGAATGCAGAAGGACGAATGACGAAAGGAGGACGGCGAGTGTGCGCATGAGAGCTAAGGATTGCCCACCACGGGCTGGAAGTCGGCCTTCGGAGCGTTCGTGGTGCGGACGCGGATCACTTCGATCGAGTTTTCATCCACGTTGGCGGAATTGGACCATTGGATGCCGATGGCTTTGCCGGGTTGGTCGAGGCGGTGGAAGAGGCCGTCGATGACGATCTCGGTAAGCACAGATTTGGCGCTGAGCGGGGCCATGTTCGCGCCGATGGGCGGGGTGAGGAGTCCGGCGGCGTAGCGATCATTGTAGATGAAGCGATTGTTCTCCAGGCGGGCCATGGCGAAGTTATCCATGCGCAGATGCTCGGCGCGGTTCGCGTCGAACTCACAGGCTCGCACGAGGCCGCGTGACACGCTGGCACCGGGCGTGAGGATTTGCAGGCCGATGCCTTCCGCATTCACGAGTGTGGTCTCGCCACTCCATCCGCAGCCGGCGAAAGAGCTGCGATCAATGACGAAACCAGCGCTGCGGATCAAAGCACCGCCTTCACCGCACATGTTGAAGACGCTGCGCTCGATGGACACGCTGGGGCAGCCGATGGGATGATGATCGCGAAAGCCGAGGCCGCCGATGCGGCTGATGGTGCAGCCTTCGATGGCGAGGAAGATGGTGGCGGTGAAGTCCGGCTTCGCATCCTTTGTGAGATCGCCGATCACGCGGATGCCATCACCGCCAAAGCCGGTGATGGAGACGTTTCGAATACTCGGAGCATAGCAGCCCATCAGCTCGATGGCGTGCTCGTCATTGTCGCGGCCTTTGCCGATGAGGCGGAGTTTTTCAAAGCTCAGATCATGCAGGAACTGCCCCGCTTTTTTCACGCCCGTGACGCGAAACAACGGTCCGCTGGCACCACGAAACTCGATGCTGGTGAACTCCGAGCCACGTCCGCGAAGCGTGGGAGCGGAGGCTCGTGTGTCACCCGGATTACTGATCGTGAGAGTGCGATGGATGAGATAGCGCTGCGCGGGGAAAAACAGCACGCATGGCGTCTCGCGGGCAAAATCGAGCGCCGCCTGGATCGCCGTCGTGTCATCTGAGGGAAAGCCCGTGGCTCCCCAGCGCTCGACGGAATACACTTCTTCGCCGCGTGGCACGGGGCTTTGCGCCAGAGCCATCTGCGAAAGCAACACGAGACAAAGAGCGAAGGTCTTCATGGCGCGGTGATCCAGTCGAGATTGAAGCGGGCGCATTGGATGTCGTTCTTCGTTTCCCAAAGGCACAGCACAGTGCCGTCTGGCAACACGGCGAGGTCGGAGTAGGCGCTGGGGCCGGCGTCGAGCGTTTTGCTGATGGGCCAGGTTTGGCCGTCGTCGCGGCTGAGCTTGATGCTGAGGTTCTCGCGTTTGCCACGACCTGCGGGTGTTTCTTGGCCGTCCTTGTCGAGCTTCAGCGTGTGGGGATTGGAATAGATGAGCGTGCCGGGCTTGGCGGGATGAGCGGTGATGCTGGCCATGCAGATCGGCTCCCAGAGTTGATCGTGAAACGCGGGCTTGCTCCAGTTAGTGGCTCCGTTCGGGCTGGTGGTGATGAGTTTGCGATTCGGCTTCGAAACACTGCGCGTGACGAGCATCACGCCGCCATCGGAAAGCTCGGCGAGCATGGTTTCATTCGGATTGCCGAACTCGCTGTTGTTTGGCACGGCGAGATCACCGGCGAGCCAGGTTTTGCCATGATCGTCGCTGTAGATCGTGGCGGCAGCGGAGGGTGAATGATCGCCTTCTTTGCCGTAAGCGAGCCAGATGGGCACGACGAGGCGTCCGCTTTTCATCTGAATGCCATGCCCAGGGCCGGTGGCGATGACTTTCCAATCGTAGTGCTTCCGAAACGGCTCAAACGTGGCTGTGACATCCACCGGCGTGCTCCAGGTGAGGCCGTCATCCGTGCTGCGCATGGCGTAGCAGCGGGCGTAGTTGATGCAGTAGAGGAACTCGATGGCTCCCGTGTCGCGATCCACGATGGCGACTGGATTGTTCACCGTCTGCTCCTTCTCGCCGCCGTCCTTTTTCTTGTGCGGATTGCCTTCCAAGCGTGCGCCATGATGCGCGATGTGCTTTCCAGCCTCCCAGGTCTTTCCACCATCGGTGGAGCTACGCAGATGGATCTCGATCTCGCCCCAGTCCGAGCTGCTATTCCTCCGCGCCTCTGAGTAGGCCAACACAGTGCCCTTTGGCGTCACGACGATGCCTGGAATGCGGTAGCGGGCGATGCCGTTCGTGTTGGCAGGGAAGACATCGACTTTTTCGAGCAAGGGCTCGGCGCTGGCGATGGACATCAAAATGAATAGAAGCAGTAAGGAGAGGTGACGCATGATAAAAGCCTATTGTGGCGCAAGAGAACGGCTTCCACGCTGGTTTCTCACATCCCGCGCCGTCCGACCCATCGATCATGAAATCCTGCTTCCCCCTTCTCTTTGCCACCCTGCTCTTTCCAGCCTGCAAACCGGCTGAAACAGATCAAACCGCCTCTGGCAAGCCTAAGGTCGCACTGGTGATGAAGTCGCTGGCGAACGAGTTTTTCCAAACTATGGCCGAGGGCGCGAAGAAGCATCAGGCCGCGCATTCGTCCGACTACGAACTGATCGTGAACGGCATCAAGAACGAGACGGACCTCGCTGAGCAGGTCGGTTTGGTGGAGCAAATGATGGCGCAGGGCATGCAGGCCATCGTCATCGCTCCGGCGGACTCCAAGGCGCTGATTCCAGCGCTGAAGCGTGCGCAAACCGGCAGCGTGCTCATCATCAATATCGACAACAAGCTCGATGCCGACACACTGAAGCAGGCTGGCCTCACCGCGCCTTTTGTCGGACCCGACAATCGTGCTGGTGCCAAGGCCGTGGGCGAAGTGCTCGCGAAAAAGCTCAAGGCGGGTGATGAGGTCGCCATCCTCGAAGGCGTCACCACGGCCTTCAACAGTCAGCAGCGCAAAGCGGGCTTTGAAGACGCCATGAACGCCGCCGGGATGAAG
>JAGKWZ010000253.1 GCA_021151605.1 Verrucomicrobiaceae bacterium | reverse complement strand
CCTCCCCACCTGCCCCCCCACGGCACGAAAGGAAATCTCGCCCGGAGTGATCCTGGATTCCCGCCGAGCCCTGGTGCACGTGGCGCAGGGATGGATGGCTGTGGCAGATATTCACTTTGGCTACGAGGTCCGGCGGTCTCGCGGTGGAGCTTTAATGCCGGACTGGGGGATGAAGCAGTGTGAAACGATGCTGCTGGCCTTGGTCAGAGATCACCGTCCACAGCGACTAATCCTAGTGGGTGACATCATGGATGGTGGGGCGTCTGCAGAAGAGACGCTAGCTCTTCTGGACCGGCTGCGTGAGGATGTGCCTCTGATCTGTGTTGAGGGCAATCACGACCGTGTCAGCCTGCGCAGAGGCCGGACTTTTGTGAAGTCTCACCGCGAGGGAGCATTTCTCTTTGAGCACGGCCATCTGCCGCTTTCGGAGCACGCGGGGGTGGTGATCACCGGGCATGAGCACCCTTCGGTGCGTTTCAAAGATGGGGCAGGACTGCAATTGCGCCTGCCAGCCCTGATCCAGGAGCAGACCTCTCCGAAAACCCAGCGCTGGATTTTGCCAGCCTTTTCACCGTGGGCAGCGGGCGGGAAGTATGAATCAACCCACAAGCGCATTGGCACCTGGGTCTGTGCCCCCGGACGTGTTTGGAGCACTCTTTAAGCGGGGCGGTGATCAGCTTTTTTTGGAGGGATCAAAGAAAATCTTCACGTCTGCCTCAGTGGTGCCGAGGAGCTGCTGGGCTCGTTTCAGGGCATTGCGCGTCGCCAGGTTGGGATTACTCGGACTAGCGGGGAAGATGTTGTCTCTGCCGATGGTGTCGATGAGGCCAGAATCCCGCAGCACCTGATAGACATCTTTCATCACGCCGCTGATAAGCAAATCGCGTCCGTCTCTGCGTAGCAGATGGACGAGTTCTTCGATGGCAATCACGCAGGTAGCATCCAGATGGCGTGCTCTTTTCAGCCGCAGGATGATGATGCGAAGGTTTGGGTCACTGCAGGTGCGCTGAATCTGGGTGCGAAAGAGGTCCGCCGCGCCGAAGAAGAGCTCACCTTCGACGTGAACGATGGAGACGGCAGGATCGGCCCTAAGGCCAGGCCTGGTGGCTTCAGCCAGATTTCCGTCCTGATTAAACTCATACTCGATGAGCGTGGGTTGGCTGACTTTGCGGAGATAGAGCACCACCGATATGCCCACTCCGGTAAAAATGGCCACATGCAGGGGGACCAGGAGCGTGGCGGCCAGAGTAATGAGAAAGACCAGCGCGTCAGATCCAGTTGCGCTTAGGCAGATGCGGATGTTGCGGCGATTGATCAGCGAGACGGCGACGCAAATAATGAGAACTGCCAGGGAAGCCCGTGGGATGTAGCCGACAAGATGTCCCAGGGTGAGGGCACCTCCGAGGCAGAGCAGACCGTTAAACAAGGACGAAAGAGGTGTGCGCGCGCCACTCTGAAAATTCAGCGCGCTGCGAGTCAGTGAGCCAGAACACGGCATCCCGCTCAGATAGGCGGAGCTTAGATTTGCCATGCCAAGACTGAACATGTCCTGGTTTGCATCCACTTTCTGGCCGCTCACGCTGGCAAGTGTCTTTGCCATGCTCGAGCTTTCCAAAGTGGCTAGGAAGGCCAGCGCCACGGCGAGACCGAAGAGATGGCTGAAGTCCGAAAAGAAACGCGGCGAGACGAAGTCTGGGAAGGGCGGTAAAAGATCAAAGAACCCGAAGCGTGCATTTGCGTAAGTCGCGACCTCGATGCCGAATCCATTCAGTCCTACCGCGATGGCTGATGCGAGGACCAGACTGATCGCCAGCGCGGGCCAACTGGGCCGCAGCCGCCGGACGATGATGTAAATCAGCGCAGTGCCTGCCGCTACGGCGAGACTTTCCCAGTGCACCTCGGTAAGATGGGTCATGAGATGAATCAAAATTCCCGGCAGGGTGCGCCGCTGAAATGAACTGCCATCCTCCATGGTCACCGTCATGACGATGCCAAAAATGTTGGCCAACTGATTCGTGATGATAAGCAGCGAAGCTCCCGTGACGTAGGCGACGACGACCGTGCGGCTGATGTATTGTGCCAGCTCAGCTACTCGCAAAAAGGCACCGAAGAGCAGCAAGGTGCCGACCATAAACACCAGCAGCGGCATCATGCTCAAACGATCCAACTGCGGGTTAGCGGCAAAGAAAGAAAAGATCATGAACGCCGTCGCATTCGTCGGCCCGAGAACCGTGTAACGGGAACTTCCGAAGAAAGACCCCACGATTCCCGAAACCGCACTGCACATTGTTCCGAACTGCAAGGGTAGCCCGGCGATGGCTGCGTATGCCATACCTTGTGGCAGGTCGAGTAGGGCCACAGAAAAAGCGGCCTTCACATCCGCTTTAAATCGCCGGGGCCCGTAACCAGCCAGCCAGCGGCGAAATGGGAAGGGATCCAATGTATTGCTAGCGAGCAGGTCACGCAGCCACGATTGCCCTTGCCGCAACAAGTGGCGGAAAAGATGCCATGAGGATGGGGGGCGATGACCAGACACTGGGCGAAATTAGGCCTGGATAGCAGGCTTGGCAAAGGCACAGCTTAATCTCTCTGCGGCCTGAAAACGCGCAGAAGCGATCACCAGAGGCACCCATAAAAGCAGGCTCTCGTAGCGTGGCAGCGTGAGTAAAGAGAAAGCGCTGTCACCATCAAAAACAAGCCCGGTGATACCAAAAGCAGCAAGCATGAGCCACTGTTCCTCACCGGCACTAGCCAGCAAAAATGCGCGCCGCAAAGCCCATCCGATGATTAGTAGAAGGCCGACCAGCCCAGGCAAGCCACCACGCACAAAAGCATCCATAAAAATGCTGTGGAGATGTTCAGGATACCAGTCCAGCGAGCAGGACCAGAAATCATTTTCCGACCACAGACCTTTGCCAAAAAGCCAGTCCTGCCAGGTGGTCATGCTGCTCAAAGCAGCCGTGTAAATCGCAAATCGCCCATTGTCAGCCCTCTCCAGAATTCTAGCTGCAGGGTTCGATGCCACTACGCCATCCGCCAGCATTTCCTCTGTTACCTCAGACCGCTCGATCCCGAACTTCTGGGACACCTCCTGCGTGGCGATGTTTACGATTAACGGGGCGCTCGACTGGAAAATGGCGATACAGCTAAGAAGCAAAAGTGCTGGTTTCAGAGCAACTCTCCATCCCAGCGTCAGCATCCAGACACCATGAGCCAACACTAGCGCGAGGAGTGCTCCGCGGCTCATCGTCAGAAGTGTGCCGAAGATCAGAATGACCGCAGCGGAAAGCCATGCGCGCTTCTCCTTTTTCATCTGAGCCTTTCGCCACGAACAAGAAGCCCACATTGCGGCGAAGCCAAAGGTCATCCCCGTGCAGACAGAATTCCAGCCTCCGTAAATGAACCAGTTGCGTAGTCTGGCTCCAAAGACCGCCTCCTCATCCAGAGCATAGAAGATCAACGTACTTCCAATGGAGGCAATCAAAGCAATACCTACGGTCGAAATGCCCAGCCAAGCTATGGCTCGCGGCTGACGCCCAACACTCCAAAGCGTCATCAAAACCATGGCGAGCAGACCAGTGCCAAGCCAGCCACGCCACAACGAATGCATCGTCAAACCGGGAGATTCCAAAAGAGATGAACGTGCCAGCATCAGCAACATCATGCCAGCCACCGCCACAAGCCAGCGGTCGCGGAGCAAGCCTTCAAGAAAATCCTGAAGCCCTCCCGCCCAGAACCAAGCGCAGGTCCAGCCACAAACCCAGGCCACCTGTATCCACTGGTTATGCATGGCATAAAAGCCGAGCAGGAATCCGATGGAACTCAATGCTGCCAGCCTCAGACGCAGGGCATCATCTCCCGTCACGCTGAGAGGCACGGACTGGCTCAAGCGCCAAGTAAGGCTTGCTGCCGGAGTAGAGGGGCGTTCAGGCATGGGTCAAATAGAGGAAATCATCATACTCATCGTCAGGCACTTGTCATGAGCGGCTTTGATTCCTTCAGATTGGCTGCAATACGAGATCGCTTTGAAACGTGATCGTCGGGAACTGTCTCTAATCGTCATCCCCATGAACTGCCGCAACATCATCCTCTTTTTCGCCATTCACGCCATCATGTCTGCCAACCCACTGCCAGCCGCTGAAGGCAAGGTTTATGAAATGCGGACCTATGTGACCAATGAGGGCAGGCTTGAAGCTCTGCTCAAGCGCTTTCGCGACCACACCTGCCGCCTCTTTGAAAAACATGGCATCGAAAATATTGGCTACTGGGTGCCTCTGGAAAAGGAAGACGGGGCAGAAAACACTTTGATTTACATCATCGCCCACGCAAGCCGAGACGCTGCCAAGGAAAGTTGGAAAGCCTTTGGTGCTGACCCAGAATGGCAGGCTGCACGCAAGGCCAGTGAAGCGGATGGGAAAATCCTCGCCAAAGCCCCGGACTCCGTTTTTCTCGTTACCACGCCCTACTTCCCCTCTGTCAATGGCGGTATTGGCACTCAGAGCCGTGTTTTTGAACTCCGCCATTACACCACGCCCCCAGGCAAACTGCCAGACCTCCATTCCCGGTTTCAAAATCACACCATCGGTCTATTCACCAAGCATGGCATGACACATATCGCCTACTGGACACCCACAGATATCGAAAAAGGCGCAGACACCCAGCTCATCTACATCCTCGCCCATGCCAGCAAGGAATCAGGAAAGGCATCCTTTACCGCCTTCCGTGCAGATCCGGACTGGATCAAAGCCAAAGCTGAGTCTGAAAAAACAGGCACTCTCACCGTGAATCCCGATGGAGTGAAAAGTATCTACATGCGAGCGGTGGACTTTTCTCCGATACGCTAAAAATCGGAAAATTGACCTTTGGCAATAAACGCTGTCACAACTCGGGTTCCATTCGAATATGGCTAGAATGCTGCTTGTGAATTCAGGCAGATCCTTATAAAGCTAACGTCAATTCGATCATGCCTCCCAAGTATCATCCAAGTCTTTTTTCCGGTACGCTGATCCTGCTACCATTGATCCTTTCTAGTTGTGGCAAGAAAGCACAACTCGAAGTTGAGGCAGCACAGCTCCGGTCTAGTGCCACTGAGCAAAACTCCATCCTCAAATCCATTGAGGCAGAGTCCGCCGCAGTCGGTGATCTGGGAAACTACAACTACCCCCAGCAGGTCCACATGGATCAATTGCGCTCAATGATCAAAACACTAAGGGAGCAAACCATTAGCCTCACAGAAGAGAAGGCATCCGCCCAAAAGGATGTAGATAACTTACAAAAAGAACTCGACGAATACCGGGCACGCTATCTCAAATAGCCAAGCGCAGCTTCATTAGCAATGGATGCCAAAATCATCGTTTACGGTTCCTGCCTCGTAGCCATTTTTTGTGGAGCCACTTTCTGGTCTTTCACCATGGAAATTGATGAGGTTCAGAAGGATGTCTTCTCTGCCCGCCAGCAACTAGCGGTCACCGAAGAGAGCCTGAAAAAGGCCAAGGCTTGGCTGGCCGCCCGAAAGGAAGCCGCAGCTCTTGTTTTAGCGGCTGCCATCATCGAGAAGCAGAATGAAACTCTGCGAAATGAAATCTCTACGATCCTTGCCCAACGTAGTGATGTCTCCAAAGTGTACACAAGCTCCATTGAGCGTGCCCGCAATGAATTGGTCGGCACCACACTTCCAGAAGTGAAGCTGGCATCGGGAACTAAGTTCACGAATGCTAAAATCCAATCGCTCGATTCGGAGATTACAGTCATTCACCATTCAGGGGGAGTCTCTAAAGTTCCCACGGCTGACCTTCCGCCCGAGATTAAAGACCGGCTTAGATTTGGCTTCAATCCCGGTGGACTCGGTGTGCCAGCCAAAGAAAAAAAAGGAAACAAGTTCTAGGAGTAACAGTAATGCCCCAATGAATGCAGCACATTGGACTTCAGAATTGCTTAGATTCTGTTTATCCAAGCAATTGGTTTCAAACAATGAGCGCTGGTGCCACCAACGCTCTGTCACCGCTAGGTTCTCCTGCCAAAGTGAAGTCCCATGCATTAATGAACCGACAAAAAAGTCGCTATCCTTGATGCTCTAATCCTGTAGAACTACCTTCATGGACGCCAAAATATTTGTTTATGGTTTCTGTCTTGTGGCCATCATCGCTGGCACGAGTTTTTGGGCTTACACAATGGAGATTGATGAAGCTCAGAAGGAAGTATTTGAGGCCAAGCAGCAGACCGCTGTAATTGCAGAAAGCATCAACCTAGCCAAAGCTTGGTTGGTTGCCCGCAAAGAGGCTGCGGCCCTAATCGCAGCCGCTCGGATCATCGAGCAGGACAATCTGAAACTGGCCGCCGAGATAGAAACGATCAAGCGAGACAGAACCAATCTAGCCAACACTTTCCTCAGTTCCATACAAAGGGCTAGAGAAGAGTTTATTGGAGTACTGATTCCAGAGGTTATCCTCGTCACAGGAACTACTTTCAGGCAAGCTCGGATCCAGTCCATCGATTCGGAAATCACCATATTTCAGCACTCAGAAGGTGTTTCAAAAGTTCCTAGCACGACACTGCCAAAATCACTCCTGGAACGCTTCAAATTTGGCTTTAGCCCAGGTGGCGTTACCGCAAACGCTCTCGTGATTGAGGAGCGAATAGAAACAGCTCCTTTTGGATCGTCAGTGCGCCCACCCCCAACTGCCAATATATCAACCAGCGCCAGTGACTCAGTGGCACGGATTGGTATGAATGATGAGATCGCGACTATCGCCGAAAGGAAAAAGAAAACTGCTCGCCCGACAGCACGCGACCCCGAACGTATTAAAACCCATGGAGATCCTGCCTTATGGAGAAATGTCGAGCGATCATCCATCGGGCGCGCCTACATTCCGGGCCAAGGCTGGCTAAAAGTCGGCCCTGACGGACCAATCCCCGGATCAGCACGCTAAAAGTGGTATGCCGCTAAGGCAAACATACCTACCACCGAGACCTTCAGCATTTCTTGCGGCCAGTCTGGAGGCGAATTCAGCGCACCTTGATAGATCCCAGCCAGAGAGCCAGCCATGAAGAAACCCGCCATGATACACATCCCCACAGCCAGTGGAGTCCACGAGCGGGGAAGCTTTAAAAGCTGGCTGATGATGCTTGGTTCCGTTTGCACAAACCACGTCACTTCCGTTCATGCCATTGGTAATTACCGCCACGAGTGCTGGCGGCTGAATTAGACACTCCAGCATGTCATCCATCTCGGATTTTCCGCTCCATTGACAGGCGAACTCCTGCGAAACGATCCGCACATGGCTCGCATCCAATAGATCGCGAATTGATTCCCTGTAGCGCCCCGCACCGCCATCAAAGGAAATAATCACCCCAGTTCTGCGAGCCTCTTGAACAGCTAGTCTTGCGACTGATTCATGCCGTCCGTTGATATGTAGTAACCTTGCACTTCTTATGCCCCCTTTTGTTTCTTCATCCAGCACTGGCTCACCCGCTGAAGAGGGATGGAAAATGATTTGCCGCGCCGCGTCTCCGCAGCGGACAATCACCACTGCCTGAGCCGAATTTGCCCCAGAGCATCTTTGGATCGATGCGGTTGAAACGCCAAATTGTTTCAATTCCTCAATGATCTGATCACCCACAGCATCATCTCCACAAACATCTACCAAAGTCGCCCTGTGCCCAAGGCAGGCAAGCACACAAAGTGCCGTCGCCACGGGGCCACCACCCATGACTTTGTGAGTCCCAGCCATCTGAACCGTTTCAGCACCTGAAAAACTAGAAACAGTCCAAAGGCTATCCAAAGTCGCAGCACCAACACCAACCACCCCAGAGATTCCGGTTATGGCCGAATCAGGAGAAAACATGGCTGGAGCCATGACTACTTTTTCGCGGAACTAGGTCAAAAGCCAACACCGCCACTTTTGGCGAGGAAGTTTAGGGCTAAAGCGGCAAGAGAAAGAACGAAAACCAGAAGAGCAAGGGGCATGAATTTCAGAGTAAAGAGTTTAAAATCAGGCAGGAAGTGCGCGGAAAAAAGAAGCCTTTTACTGAGGAATCTGGGGCAACTTTTTGCTGAAGTCGTTGCTCCAAGTATGGTCCTCGTTCAGTCGCTCCCAATTCACTGCATTCGCTGAGGGAACCATGATCGGCGAGTCATTGCTGGAGGAAACTCGGTCACTACCGAACATCTGGACTACAAGCAGCACTGCGGAAAGCAGGAAGCAAACAACCGAAAGCGGAACCAAACCTTCCTCTGGATCCTTCTCGTCATTATAAAACTGCTCAGAGTCAGCCGAGGCGGTGCGCTTCACTGGTGCGCTTGGAGGAGCGGAGATGCTAGGACGAGCCATAGGCTGAGTCGCCTGCAGCTTCACGGTTGCCTTAGGCAGCCCGGCAGCAGGCGCGCCTCCAGGTGCAGTTACCATCGGGCCAGTGCTCGCTCCAGGTGCTCTTGGAGCGGCTGGAGAGACCGGTTTGAGAGGAACAGTCTTCGCCAGAGGTGCCGTGGCCGCACCGCTTTCGAATTTAGGCGCAGACGGTGCAGATGGAGCAGACGGTGGGCGTGGAACC
>JAGKWZ010000507.1 GCA_021151605.1 Verrucomicrobiaceae bacterium | reverse complement strand
CCGTTTCACCCGTGCTGACGCTGCCGAGCAGGACCTTGTGGCCGCCGCGCATCGCGGTGGCGTGGAGTTTGCCGCTGATGATGAAATAAAGGCTCGTCTGAACGCTGCCTTCTTCGATCAAATGGCTGCCAGGCTGCACGGGGCGGAACTCGCCGTAGCCGCTCAGGATGTCGCGGTCCTCGTCGCCGAGGGGTTCCATGATGCCAAGGGCAGGGATTTTGGGAGTGGAGAAGTCAGCGCTCATAATATTTGGGAGAACGCGATTTTGTAGGTGACTGACCGACGGATGGCAAGCTCTGGAAAAAGAATTGCCGAAAACATTCCGGCACCGAAGGAAACCAAGTTCCTTCATTCAACCATGACCACAGTCCTTCGTTTTGCCTTTCTCAGTCTGCTCACCCTCGCCAGCCTCCATGCAGCGGAGCCCGAGTTCCCCCTCGTCGCCGCTCAGGAATGCCGCCCACGCAATGGCCTGCCAAACTTCCTGCACAAAGTCGGCCAGCCCGGTGCGGAGCTAAAGATCGGCTACTTCGGCGGCAGCATCACGGCTCAGCCCGGATGGCGCGTGAAGACGCTCGCCCATTTTCAGAAAACCTACCCGCAGGCGAAGCTCAGCGAGATCAATGCGGCCATCGGCGGCACAGGTTCCGACCTCGGCGTCTGCCGTCTCAAGCAGGACATGCTCGATCAAAAGCCCGACCTGCTTTTCGTCGAGTTTGCCGTGAATGATGGCGGCGCACAGCCCGAACAAATCATCCGCTGCATGGAGGGCATCGTGCGCCAGACCTGGCGAGCGCTTCCCGATTGCGACATCTGTTTTGTTTATACGATCACTGAGGCGCTCGTGCCCGCCATGCTGGAGGGCAAATTCCAGCGCAGCGCCAGCGCCATGGAACGCGTGGCCGATCACTATGGCATCCCCACCATCCACATGGGCATGGAAGTGGCGAGGCTCGCCAAAGTCGGCAAACTCGACTGGAAAGCCAAGCTGCCGAAGACCGATGAGGAAAAGAAAGCTCTCGGTGACAAATTTGTCTTCGCTCCCGACAGCGTCCACCCGCATGTCGAAACCGGCCACGAACTCTACTTAGCCGCCATCGTTCGTTCGTTGAAGCCCATCGCCGAGGCCTCTGGCAAACCCGCCGCTCATGCTCTCGCCGCCGCTTTGAATCCAAACAACTTCGAGAACGCCAAGCTCGTCCCGATCAGCGCCACCACACTCTCCGGCGGCATAACGTCCGTCGATGTAAAGACGGACGACTTTGGCAAACGCTGGGCTGCCCGCCTGCCGAACCTCCACACCGGCTCGAAGCCCGGCGAAACCATCAGCTTCAAATTCAAAGGAACTCGCTGTGCCCTCTACGACATCGTCGGCCCCGACTGTGGCCAAGTCATCGTTACGCTTGACGACCAGCCCGCGAAGATCGTTCCGCGCTTCGATGCCTACTGTACCTACCACCGCATTGCTTCCCTCATGATCGGCGATGGCCTGCCCGACACCGTCCATAGCGTGAAAATCGAGATCCATCCCGACCAGCCTGACAAAGCCGCCATCCTCTCGAAGAACAAAAACACCATCGACAAACCCGAGCGCTTCGACGGCACCAAGATCTTTCCAGGAGCGCTCCTGCTCGTCGGAGAGGTGGTGGAGTGATCTGGCACAACTTTGTTCAGCGGTGTCGGAGGTCAGGACTCCCTTATTTCACCGTCAGCCACACTTGAGTCGTGTCATCAAGCTGGCTGGAGCCGCGTTTATTTTCGCCGCGTAGGGGGGCGGCGGCGGGTTTGGAGAGGATGGGGGCGTCTTTGGTCCAAATCTCGATCTGGAGGGCTTGGCCGGACTTCAGCGCGTTCGTGGCGGCTTGGAGTTTGATCTCCACTTCACCGCCTTTTGCAGGTTGGCGACTCGGGCGATGAGTGGGCCTTTGAAGCTGTTGAGAAGCTTCACTGTGGCTTTCAGGCTCGCGGTTTTGCCGGCTTCGAGCGTGATGGGTTTGGCATCGGCGAGGGCGACTTCAAAGGCAGGCGCGGGGGCGGCGACATCGAGGACGTAGCTCTTCTCAGTGCCGCCTTGGTGGAACAAATCCTCGACGACGATGACGTGCGCTCCATCGACGGCGGCGGCCCAGATGACTTGCGGATCGGGGCGCTGCTCGCTTTCGTCATCGGCGCTGGTGATGAGCTTGCCGTCGGGGCCTTCGATCTTCAGCAGGGCATCGAAGGGCATGCCGAGACGCTTGGCAAAGACACGCGCCTGGAACTTGTCGCCCTTCTTCATGGTGATGACGAAACGATCGACATCGCTCTTGTCGGTGATGCGTCCGCCGATGGCACCGACCTGGATCGGCGTGGCTTGCTCCTTGGTGTTGTTGGGCTCTTTTTCAGCCGTGGCTGGTTTTGTGGTGACGAGCACTTGGATCGGCAAAACAGCCCCGGGAGGTGTCACGAAAGCGAATTCGCCATCACGACGGAGGTCTTTGGCTTCAAAGGTATGCTTCGACTTCTTCGGGTCGAGATTGTGGCCGACGAACTCGACCTCGCTCTTGCCTGTCGAAGCCACGGCGGCGGGGAGAAGCTGTATCACGGCAGAACTGGCGCTGAGGTGGAGGCGGTAAACGGTGGTGGCACTGCCGGTGAAGCGGACATCGGCCGCTGGTGGATGCGGGAAGCCGGCGAGCTGGACGATGTATCGGCCTGCCTTGGGTGCTTTGAAGCTCAGCACGGGATCGAGATTCCGTGAATCACTGGCCGTGTGGAGCCGCACGCCTGCTTCGTCCATCACATGCGCGAGCATGTCCACGCCGGAACCGAGTGAGTAAGCCTCGACCATGCCGACGAGCGTCTGCCCAGCTTCGAGCTTCACGGCGTAGCCATCAACGTCGCCGCTTTTGTCGAGTCGGGCGTTGATGCAGGCGGGGAGCTTTTCGATGACCTGCGGTTTGGCAACTTCGTCGTTCGGCTCGACTTCCGCGAGCTCAGGCAAGCTGCCGACACTGAACCAGCGCGGCTCGGAGGCTCCGTCGGCATTCGCACAGTGCACGAGGTGCATCCCGAGCGGTGCATCGGCGGCGATCGTGACCTGCCACTCACGCTTTTTACCATTCGGCACGAAGTGGATGCCGGGAGCCGAGGTCCACAGTCGGGCATCGGCTTCCAGCTTGCCGCTGGCGCTCATGACAAAGCTGGGATGGCCCGTCGCATTGCCCAGGTTCACCAGACGGCCTTCCGACAGCAGGATGATCTT
>JAGKWZ010000252.1 GCA_021151605.1 Verrucomicrobiaceae bacterium | reverse complement strand
GTCGTGCAAAACAGCGGCTTGCAGCTTCCTCGTCACGTCCAGTTGATGAAAGCGCGGGAAAATCAGCTGCTGGATGACCTTCTTCTTGTCCCGCTTGGCGATCAGGTAGCGCCCCAGGATCTCCAGCCAGCTTTCGCGTGCCCAGACTCGTTCCCACAGGTAGGCCGTGCGGTGGCCGTCGAGGTTCACCGGATTGCCCGCCCCACCGTCGTTGCCCAGATTGAAGGGCAGGAACTTCGTCGCCGGGCCGTCCAGCTTCGTCACCATCGCCACCTCATGATTGCTCACGGCAAAGTGGACCAGCGCCCCGTTCGGGAAGCTCAGCAGCGGCTCCGGGTTCTGGCCCTTCGGCCTCGGGTGCCGGTCAAAGCGGTATTGGTCAATTGCATCGCCCAGGCTTTGCGTGAAGTCCGTTTTGAGCTCCACCGTCGCCACCGGCATGCCATTGAGGAAGAGCACGAGGTCGAGGCAGTTCTCGTTATGCAGCGAGTAACGCACCTGCCGCACCACACGCAGATGGTTTGCCGCGTAGCGCTTCAAGATATCCGCATTCACCGCCAGCGCCGGTTTGAACTCCGCCAGCTTCAGCGGCTGCTTCAGCCCCAGCAGCTCGATCCCATGCCGCAGCACGTCCAAAGTGCCGCGCTGGTCGATTTGATCCCGCAAACGTCCGAGCAGCGTCTCTTCCGCCTTCGCCCCGTGGTTCTTCGTCAGCGTCTCCCAGGCCTTCGGCTGCGTTTCCTGCACCCAAGCCAGCACATCGGCGGGAAAGAGCGACCGTGCCCGGTCGTAGGCAGCCGCATCGCCCACCGCATACAGCCAGCCATGTGCCGCGAGGTGCTCGCAGATTTCGATCTCGAAGCTGAGTTCTTTGTGGAGGCTCATGGGGTGGGAAATGAATGCAAAAGGTCCCCGGAGTGCTTCTTCAACCCATTCAAATAGGATTCAATGGCTTCTAGTGCATGCTCTTCGGGCGTCGCCAGACCATTGCTAAAGGCTAGGCGCAGCAGGCCGTCGTCCGCCATGCCTTCACAGCCACCCCGCTTCAGTTCTTCGTAGCCTTTGAGTTCATGCACGCGGAGCAGGAGTTGCTCCCAGCACACCACCCTGATCTTGGACCGTTGGGCGGTAGTCGAGGCTTTCGCATAAGCGACGAGCGCCCGCTTGTCTCCCGTGACCAATATGCCACCCGTCGTCTCCGCCTCGGCAAAGAGCAGCGCCTCGCCGGGATCCATGCCTGCATCGAGCAAGGCCTGTTCACGGGCCACATCGGAGGTGCCGTCGATGATGCGATGTTTGGCGCAAAACTCCTCCAAGTCCTTCCGGTGCTCCTGCTTGACCAGTTTCTTCGTCCGGCTCTTCAGGCTGGCGAGGTGCTGCACTTGGATGTCGGTCTCCTTCACTCCCAGCAGTTCTGCCAGACAGGGGAGAAACCCGCACCGGGCGAGTTTCAGCACCACGTCCACATCACTGAAGTAGATAATCCTTCCGCCTGGGTGGCGCGGGTGATCCACTCCCGCGAGTCATCCGAGAGCGCATCCAGATCCAGATGCTCCTTCATCGATTGGTCGAGGTCCTTCGCGGCATCATCCTCTTTTTCGAGCAGGCCGAGCGCACCGATCGCCAGTGGCCATTCACCCGTCGTGAAGCCGTAGTTCAAAGCGGCCACGCCGGGGGCGATTCGATAGCTTTTGCCGAAAGTCGCCGCTGCCGCCGCCAGTTGGGGAATGCCCATGCTGCGGGTGGAGCTCAGTCCCAGGTCAGGCCTCCCCGTCAGCAGCCTGACGGCGAAATCGTTCGCCTGGGCTTCCTCCTTCTCATCCGAGGCGTGGTTGATCTTCTCATCCACCAAGGTCTGACCTGCTTTGAGGTGCTTGTGATGGATGTGCCCCAACTCATGCGCCACGATGAAGGCGATCCAGGACGGACTCTTCCGCCCGCTCATCACCACGATCACCGGACGCTCACCTACCATCGTCGTCAGGGCATCCGGCTTTTTGATCCCGGCTGGCAGGTTCTTGAGATGGATCACCGGGATGCCCAGTTCCCAGGACGATTTCAGGATGTGCCGGAGGCAGACCCACGGCTTGTCCGAGATCTTCTGCAAAGCCTGCCGCCACTCTTCTGGGGCAGGCACCGCCGAGACTTCCGCTGCCTCTGCCAAAGCAGCCGCCACTGAGCGTGCGGTGCCCACAGCATAGTGGGTTGCCAGAGAGACATCTTCAGCAGTCACGTCCTTCGCCTTCTTGTATTTAACCGCGCTCGGGTGGGCATAGCTCAGAGCCGCTTTGTCATCCAGCAGACTGGCCAGGCTGAAGCCCAATCGTGCGGCGATGTAGCTCGCCGCCTCACGGAAACCGCCCGCCGTGGCTGCGATGGAGTCCTCCCACCACGAAGGCAGCACGACCTTGTTAAGAAACTTCGGCTTTACCCCGACGGCAGAAAGCCGGGTGCGCAGTGCCTTCATGGGATTGGCAGCGGAGGGCTTGGTTTTGGCGGCGGGCACGTTGGGGATGGAAGGGAAAGAGCTTGCCCAGCAGAATAGAGCCTCCCTCCCACCTGACAAGAACGGAATACTCAGCTCTTGAGTAGGTTTGGCCGCGTAGGCCGGATGTGTTTGGCGGAAGAGCACACCGCCTTGCCCTCGATCCCCTTCGCCAAACTATCCGGCGGCTTGGGGGATCGTTGGCGCGTTGGATTCCGCACGCCGCCCAAACCAGCCGGATAGTTCGACGAAGGTCATCCATCGTGTTGGCGATGTCCTGCGCGTCGAACACATCCGGCCTACGTCACTTCGCGCTTGCCTCATCTTCACTCTGCTTCCTCTTCATCCATGGCTTGGCTGATTCCTCATCACATTCCGCTGCCGGATGATTTCCTTGGCTTTGATCCTGAAAGCCCGCTCCAGGACTTCGAGGCGTATGAGCGTCACCTGCCGCACTGGCGGGCTCCGGGTCGTTGCTACTTCACCACTTTTCGCCTGCGCGATTCTATTCCAGCCGAGGTGGTGGAGGAGATGAAGGGCGAGGCTCAGGCGTGGCAAAAGCGACTGGCCGAGGCGGCCCACCGCCATCAGGGCAAACTGCCGCCCGAGGAATGGGCCGCATGGCAGGAGTTTCAGCAGGTGCAGATGCGGAAGTTGGAAATGATCCTCGACGAAGGTCGTGGCGAATGCCTCCTGCGCCACCGCGAGCACCAGCAGACCTTGATCGAGGCCCTTCACCATTTCGAGAGCACCCGCTGCGAGATGCTCGCCTACGCCATCATGCCCAATCACGTCCATGTGCTGTGTCGTCCGTTGGGGGAGCATTCGTTGGAGAGCCTTTGCCGTGCCTGGAAGCGCCACAGCGGTGATCGCATCCATCGGTTGCTGGGCAGGTCAGGCTCGCTCTGGCAGGAGGAGAGCTTTGATCGCCTCATCCGGGACGCGGACCATTACGGGCGCGTCGTGCGCTACATCGCGAAGAATCCTTTCCTGGCGCATCTCCAGCCATCGGAGGCGGTGGTGTGGTTGCATCCCAAGATCGTAGCCGCCAACTCGTAGGCCGGATGTGTTTGGCGGAAGACGCGTCGTTTCTTCTCGGCCTCCTTCGCCAAACTATCCGGCGGTTTGGAGGGGATCGTGAGCGCGGTGGACTTCCGCACTTCCATACCAGCCGGATAGTTCGACGAAGTATGTTCATCGTGTTGGCGATGTTTTCCGCGTCGAACACATCCGGCCTACGAGGGGCGTTCATGCGTAGGCCGGATGTGTTTGGCGGAAGACGCGTCGTTTCTTCTCGGGCCCCTTCGCCAAACTATCCGGCGGTTTGGGGGATCGTGGGCTCGTTGGACTCCCGCACTTCCATACCAGCCGGATAGTTCGACGAAACATGTTCGTCGTGTTGGCGATGTTTTACGCGTCGAACACATCCGGCCTACGTCCGCACATCGATCTGCCCGGTCACGGCGGCGGAGATCAGGGCGGTGCGACGTTCTTGCAGCAGGTCGATGGCTCGCTGCGCTTCGGCGGTCAGGGTGTCGAAGCTGGCGGTCACGGATTTGAGGTGGGCCACGATGGCGAGCTGCTCTTCATGGGGTGGCAAGGGGACGCGAATCTCGCCGAGTTGGCTACGGCTGATGCGCAGGCGGAACCCGCCGTCCACTCGGCACAGAGCGTCGATCCATGAAATCCACGGCACTGATGACAAGATGGCGACGACATACTCAGGCATCACATGATCGGTACACTTCAGAATGGCGTTGTCCACGGAGGTGATCATGCGCACGCCGAGGTCTGGAGCCAGGCAGGCGCGGCCCACCGGGCCGTCCAGTCGGCAGATGAGGACATCTCCTGGCTGAAACTCGGTGCAGTTCAGCTTCTCAAACGTCTCTTCGGAGACATAGCGGTAGCCTTGTTCCTTGTAGAAGCCGATTCCGACGTTTCCGGTCTGGATGAGGCGAACGCCCTCATCGGTCAGATAAGGTGCTTCGATCCAATCTCCGTCTGTGAAGGTCTTTTTGCCCGGCTTGGCCAAATGCTTCACTTGGACGGCTTTCCAATGCTTCGGCACCTTCCCGAGCCATTCGATGCCGGAGTCCTTCATCGGGGCCTTGGGGTTGAGGCCCACCTTCGCTGAAGCTTCGGGGGGTAAACCCTGGGTGACGGCGTGGGAGATGACGGCCTGGCGCTTCTCCTTCAGCAGCTCCATCAGCCGCCGCTGCTCCGCCACCAGCGCATCAATCTTCCCCGTCTCCCGGTCCAGAAACTCGGCGATGGCGGATTGTTCTGCGACAGGCGGTGCTGCAAAGCTAAAGACTCCAAATTGATCCTGACCGAGGTTCTTCATACTCGAACTGGTCCCAGTGCAGACCGCTTTGACCTGTCCGCGATATAAGCTGGTTAGAGTCCAGTAATGAACGAAGTGCGGGTCAGCATTTGAGAAGGAAACCTGCCAAAGCCTGTCCGGCAGATAGAGGTTGTCTCGTGTCTGAGTTACGAGCCCCGCAGCGCCGATCAGTTCGGGCGTGTTCATGCGACTAACGATGAGCGTCCCTGCCTTTAAAGGGCACGAAACCCTCCCAATATCCTCATCGACGACTGTCTTGTTCTCATTGGGATCGAACGTTCCTGTGTAAACGCAGCTAGTCTTCAACACGCCGAGTTTGCCCCCTTCTGCGGGTTCATCCGATGCATTCACGCTCGTGCCTGATTCGACTTTCTGAATCAGGCGTTTGATTGGTCCTACTACCCAATGCTCCGGCACCTCGCCAAGCCATTCGACGCCGCTGGGCTTGTAGCTGGGGTAGCGGGGAAAGCTCATGGGCGGCCTCCTTTCCGGGGCTTTGAGGCCTCCAGCGCTGAATCCGCGAAACAGGAACCTATCGACAGAAGAATGGGGACAAAAGAATGAATGCCAGGATTCTCCTGTCCCCATTCTACTGTCGAAATGGACCTTGCGACGGTCTTGAACTCTCTCCGGTGAGGAACGTATGCCTGCTTGTAGGCGCGGTAGCGGAGAAAACGCGTGGGACGGCCTGCTTCGAGAGTCGTAGGCTGGATGGGGGTCTCCAAGCCTTGCGAGCGAGCCTCCGAGCCTTGCGAGCGACTCTCAAAAACACCAAATCCTATGGTAATTTGATATTTCTGCCCTCCGCACCTCAGCTCCTCCGCCTCTCTGCGGTAAAATCCTCCACCTACAGGCCTGCGAATAGGTCTCACAAGGCACGGTTCTGCCGCAGAGTGGCAGAGTGACAAAGAGGCAGAGTTTTCCTGCATGATCACTGCGTCAGCCCTCCGATAAGTTTGAGGATGGGGTCGGTGACGCCTGGCCGTAGGCCGGATGTGTTCGGCGAGTGGGGCTTCGCTGACACGGAAGAGGTTCTTCGCCGAACTATCCGGCTGGATTGGTGGAGTGGGAGTCCTGGATGCTCTCGAACCTTCCCAAACCGCCGGATAGTTTGGCGAAGGGGATCGGTGGCATTGGCGGCAGTTATTTCCGCCAAACACATCCGGCCTACGGTTTGCGTGCTCACTGTGTCAGCCCTCCGATCATGTTTAGAATACGATCTGTGACGCCTTTGAGCTCGGCGTCGATCTCGCTCAAAGGGCGCGGGGGCTGGAAGACGTAGAAGTGTCGGTTAAAGGGGATTTCGTAGCCGATCTTCGTCTTCTCGGGATCAATCCAGGCGTCCGGGGCATGCGGGAGGACTTCGCGTTTGAAGTAGGCGTCCACATCCTCACTGAGCGGCACGTTTTCGGTGTCCCGCAGGGCGGCATCGGGCACGGGCTTGCCCTTGGTCTTGCCTTTGGCACTGAGGACGATCTTCCCGGCGGCATCGCGCTCCGGTCGCTCCACGGTGAGGGTGCGATAACCGAAGGCTTCGTTTTTGAAGATGCGGGAGATAGGCACGCCCTCACGCGTCTCCTCGCGGAACTCGCCAAACAGGCGGGTGATGTCCTCGATGTGCGCGGGGCTGAGCTCCTTGCGCTTGCTGCCGAGGCTCTTGCGCATCTTTTGCCAGAAGCTGGAGGCATCAATGAGCTGCACCTTGCACTTCCGCGCAGCGGGCTTCCGGTTGCTGACGATCCAGACGTAGGTGCTGATGCCGGTGTTATAAAACATGTCGGACGGCAGGCCGATAATGGCCTCCACGAGGTCGTTCTCCAGCACGTGGCGGCGGATCTCGCTCTCGCCACTGCCCGCGCCGCCGGTGAAGAGTGGCGAGCCATTCAGCACGATGCCGAAACGGCTGCCGCCATCCTTCGCGGGCCGCATTTTCGAAAGCAGGTGCAGCAGGAAGAGCAGCGAGCCATCACTCACCCTCGGCAGGCCGGGGCCGAAGCGGCCGCTGAAGCCCTGCTGCTCGTGCTCGCGGCGGATTTCCTTCTCGATCTTCTTCCACTCGACGCCAAAGGGCGGATTGCTCAGCATGTAGTCGAACTGCTTCCCGTGCAGGCCATCGGCGGAGAGGGTGTTTCCAAAGACGATGTTGGCGATGTCCTGGCCTTTGATGAGCATGTCCGCCTTGCAGATGGCGTAGGACTCGGGGTTCAGCTCCTGCCCATACATGACGAGCCGGGCGTCGGGATTGATTTCCGCGAGGTGCTCGCCCGCGACGCTGAGCATGCCGCCGGTGCCTGCGGTCGGATCGTAGAGGCTGCGCACCACGCCGGGTTTTGACAGCGCGGCATCGTCCTCGATGAAGAGGAGATTCACCATGAGGCGGATGACCTCACGCGGGGTGAAGTGCTCCCCGGCGGTCTCATTAGAAAGCTCGGCGAACTTGCGGATCAGCTCCTCAAACACCGCGCCCATCTGCGCATTGCTGACGGTCTCCGGGTGGAGGTCGATGTTCTTGAACTTCTCCGCGATGAGGTAGAGCAGCCCGGCCTTCTCCAGCTTGTCGAGTTGGGTGTGGAACTCGAAGCTCACAAAGATGTCCCGCACCGCAGGCGAGAAGGCATCCAGGTAGGCGCGGAGGTTTTCGCCGATGTTCGCGGCGTCGCCGGTGAGCTCCTTCAGGCTCTTCGAGTGCGTATTGTAAAAGAGCTGCCCGGCGGTGCGCAGCAGGAAGGGCTCCGGATTCAGCCCGGCGGCCTCACGCTTGGCCTTTTCCTTCAAAACCGCATCGCGCGTGCCCTCCAGCACGCAATCGAGACGGCGCAGCACAGTGAACGGGAGGATGACCTTGCCATACTCCGACTGCTTGTAGTCGCCACGAAGCAGGTCGGCGACGGACCAGAGGAAGGAGGAGAGATTGGGATCAGCCATGCGCGAGCGCGATAAGAGCGGCTCGTAATCTCAAAGGCAAGCGCGGAAGGCGCTTGGGGCGCGACTTTGGGACGGCTGCTACCGGTAACTCCTCTTGTCCTTGCCGCGCCAGGAATGGCAATCTTCAAAGAACCAGATGAAGCCGGTTCTCTGAGCTTTTAGAGGCAAACTTCCTCAATACCCAAACGCAGGGCCTGCACCATGCGGATCATTTCATCATCAGTGACTGACAAGGGCGGCATGAGGACGAGGGTATCGACGACAGGTCTTGTGAGCAGCCCATGCTTTCTGGCGGCGAGGCAGGTTTTGGCGCCGCGTAGTTCATCGGACGAATACGGGCCGATTTCGATACCAGCGATGAGGCCGCACTGGCGGATTTCGATAACTGGCGGGAGGTCGTGAAGACTTTTCAGTAGATCAGTGAAGAGTGCGACTTTGGCAGGCAGGCGCTCCATGACGCGCTCTTCGTAGAAGACCTGGAGGCTGCCGAGAGCGGCGGCGCAGCCGAGTTGATTCGCGGGAGGGTTTTGTAGCCGAAGTCATTGCCGCTGCCTTTGAAAATGGGGATGCCACCGACGCTGGCGGCTCCGAGGGTATCGCCATGATAGGCGCGGTCGAAGGCGAGGATGGTATCGCGCTGGGGGTGCTCGTTTTGTTTCCAGAACTGAAGGGCCATGCGGATGGCGGACTCGATGGCGGTGGAGCCATTATCGGAAAAGAAGACTCGGCTCAGGGCGCTGCCAGGAAGGAGGTCGATGAGCTGTTTGCCAAGCTGGATGGCGGGCTCGTGGGTGAAGCCGAGGAAGGAGGTGTGGGACACGCGCTCAAGCTGCGCGTGGATGGCGGCAGTGATGGTGGGATGGCTGTGGCCGTGGATGTTGGTCCAGATGGAGCTGTTACCATCAAGATACTCTTTCCCGTGCTGATCGGTCAGTGTGCAGCCTTTGCCGGAGACGAGCAGCAGGGGCTCGTGCTCGTCAGCACACCATGCCTGCATGAGGGTGAAGGGATGCCAGAGGTGGCGCTTTTCGAGCGAGAGCAGATCGGGCATGGACTGATCAAGTCACAGATACTCCACCATGCCATCATGCCCGTGGAGCACCTCAATAGGGCAGCCAATCTCGTCGAGGATCTGACGGGTGAGGCTGAGCTTGTTGTCCAGGAAGGTGTCGTCGTGTGCGGGGTCGTGGTGGAGGACGATCCACTTTTTCACGGCGGCGAGTTTCGCCAGGACACAGGCGTTGGCGAGGTTGGAATGGCCCCAGCCGATCTTCTTGCTGTATTCGGGGGCGAGGTACTGCGCCTCGTGCAGCATGAGATCGACACCTGTGAGGAACTCGACAATGGGTTCCTGGGGAATGACGAGTTCATGGTCTCTGCCAATGTCCTGGGGCGGGCCGACGTAGCCTTGCAGGAATTCGTTGTCCGGCACATAGGCGATCTTTCGGCCCTGATGCTCGATCTTGAAGGCGACAGTGGCTCCGGGGTGATGGGTAAATTCGCGGGTGACTTTGATATCGCCGATGAAGATGGGCTCGTCATCGAGGAAGCGGAAGTTCAGCTTCGCGCGCAGATCCTCACGCTGGATGGGGAAATAATCGCGATCCAACTGGCCGCTTAGCAGGGCCTCGTGATTTTTTCCAAAGCCGCGCTCGCCATAAATGGTGATCTCATAGCCGGGAATGTAGATAGGTGTGAAGAATGGGAATCCCTGGATGTGATCCCAGTGCGTGTGGGTGATGAAGAGATGCAGGTGGCGCGGCCCGCCTGAGAGCAGGGCAAAGGCGAGTTCACGGATGCCTGAGCCTGCATCAAAGACGAGATGGTCATTGCCGCAGGCATACTCCATGCAGGAGGTGTTCCCGCCATAACGCACGTAGCGGGGGCCTGACACGGGGATGGAGCCGCGTGTGCCCCAGAGGACGATGCGCGCCCTAGTGGCCTCTAAAGTAGGCGCATACATCGGCGCGGGAACGGCTGGCTCGGGTGCCTTGTGAGAGGCGATGTCACAGAACTGGTGGAAGCAATGATCCACCTTCTCCGCGAGGGTATCGTGGTCGAAGGGTTTGATGATCACATCGGCGATGCCGAGTTCACGCACATGCTTCATTTCGGTACTGAAGTCCTTGGCTGTGCAGATGATGACGGGGAGATCGGCGGTCTCCGGGTTGCTCCGCAGGCGCTTGAGCACCTCGACGCCATTCATCCGCGGCATCATGAGGTCCAGGATGACGAGGTCAGGCTTGTGGGCGGCGATGAGGGCCAGGCATTCCTCGCCATTGGTGGCCACCTCCACCTGGTATCCCCTGCCCTGCAAGACATGCGTGATTCGCATGGAGATAGCTCGGACGTCCTCGGCGACGAGAACGCGGGGTTGGGCGGAAGTTGTCGGCATGAGGGGAGACTTAGAGGTGTTTCAGAAACTCCTCAAGAGCCACCGTCAACCTTGTCATCTCCTTTTCTGCCACCGCGAGCAGGCTGCCCGCTTTCTTGAGTTTGCCAGCACGAGTGCTGTCCGAGAGCACAGAGACCGCCCGGAAGGCTGGCGGGGCGGAATAATTCCCTACCATGCCTTTGAGCGAATGCGCCGCGTGATGAAGCGCTTCGGCATTCCGTTGGGTGAGTGCCAGACGTGCATCGGTCATGAGTCGGGGGGCGTCCTCGAAGAAAACCGCGATCAGCTCCCGCATGAGCCCGACATCGCCGATCGAGTTTCTGAATGCCTCGGCATCGAAAGGCGCGGCTACATCGGACTGATGTTCGCTCGGCTGGGGCGTCTCCGGTGCCGCTGGATCGCGCAGCGGATGCAGGTCGGCATACTTTTCGATGATGGCATACAGGTGGGCTGAATGCACCGGTTTGGAGATGTAGTCATCCATGCCGGCGGCGAGACATTGTTCGCGGTCGCCCTTCATAGCGTTGGCCGTCATGGCGATGATGGGTACATGCTTCCCGGAGGAAAGTTCACGCTGGCGGATGACGGTGGTGGCCTCATAGCCGTTCATTTCCGGCATCTGGATGTCCATGAGGATGGCATCAAAGCTGGCCGTCGCCAGGATGTCCACGGCTTCACGCCCATTGGTGGCGAGGGTGACGGTGTGGCCGCGATCCTCCAGCAGCTTCATGGCGACGATTTGATTTACTCGGCCATCTTCCACGAGCAGGAGATTCATCCGTCCCGGGCTTAGCGGCGCGGGGGCGTCTTTGGAAATGACCGACTTGTCCTCGCTCGTCGCACTGCCGATGACACGGGTGATGGCATCAAAAAGATCCGATGGCTTCACCGGCTTGGTCAGGAAGCGCTCGATGCCGACTTCCGCCGGGCTGTTGCTATCGGAAAAGCGATTGCCTGAGGAGAGGATCAAGACCTTGGGTGCCTGATCACGGAATCGTTCATGAACTTGGCGCGCGACTTCGATGCCATCCATATCGGGCATCATGTAGTCCATGAGCAAAAGCTTGAAGGGCATGGAGGCGTTCCAAGCGTCATCGAGGATTTGCAGGGCGTCCGGTCCATTCGCGGCCAGAGTAGGCTTCATTCCCCAACTCCTGACCTGCTGTTCAAGAATTGTGCGGTTGGTCGAGTTATCATCGACGATCAGCACTGGCAAATCGTAGAGCGTTTCTGGCATCCGACGAGCCTCTGTGGGCTTGGACGAGCCGAGTTCAAACAGGGCGGTAAAGTGAAACACGCTGCCTGTTCCTGGTTCACTCTCCAGCCAGAGCCTGCCTTTCATCAGCTCGGCGAGCTGGCGTGAGATGGTCAAGCCCAGGCCGCTGCCACCATAACGGCGGGTGGTGGAGCCTTCCGCCTGGGTGAATGACTCAAAAACATCCTCTTGCTTCTCTTTGGCAATCCCGATGCCGGTATCCCGCACCGCCACATGAAGAGACACCTGATCCTTTGTCAGCGTCTCGACATCGATCTCGACAACAATTTCGCCGTGCTCGGTGAATTTGATCGCGTTGCCCACGAGATTGATGATGATCTGGCGCAGTCTCGTGAGGTCCCCCACGAGGCAGTCTGGGACGCTGGCGCGGACTTGATAGGCTAGCTCGATCCCCTTTTCCGCAGAACGTACGGCGAGTGACTGCAGCGTGTCCCCAATGGAGTCGCGAAGGTCAAACTCGTAACGCTCCAGCTCTAGTTTGCCCGCCTCGATCTTGGAGAAATCCAGGATGTCATTCAAAACGGTCATCAAGGAGTCCGCCGACTGCCTGACCAGACTCAGATAGCCGCGCTGGTCAGCCGTCATTTCCGTATTCAGCAGCAGCTCAGTCACTCCGATAACACCATTCATCGGAGTGCGGATCTCATGACTCATATTAGCCAGGAAGGAACTCTTCGCCTTGTTCGCAGCTTCAGCCGCCTGCCTCGCCTCGGTCAATTCTGACTCGATCTGGATTCTGGAGGAGATGTTTCTCGCCGCAGCATAGATTTCCGTCCCGCCGCTGTTTGGGGCGGCTGTCCACTCGATCCAAAGGTAATGACCTTCTCGGTGCCTGTAGCGGTTGAGGAAGTTCACCACACTCTTGCCCGCCCCGAGATCCACCATGACTGCAGCTGTCCTGGCTTGATCCTCGGGGTGCACGAATTCGGCAAAAGGCTTGATCAACAGTTCATCTTCACTGTAGCCAAGCGTGGTGCAAAAAGCGGGGTTGATGCGCTTGAAGTAGCCGTCCATTCCCGCGATGCAGAGCATGTCCAAAGCCACCTGAAAGAAGGGGCCAAGCCCTTTGCTGGCCTCCTCGGCTTCATGCTTGGCCGCGAGCAGTTCGCGCTCAGCCTGCTCACACAGAGCGATGGTGCATTCGAGTTCGGCTTTCTGGGCCGCGAGTGTGTCGTTGGCTTGCTGCAGGGCTTCCTCAGCTTCTTTCAGCCGGGTGATTTCCTTGGAGATGCCGCAAGTTCCGATGATCGCGCCATCGGCATCACGCAGTGGGATCTTGTCCACCAGCGCCCAGCCAGTGCGGCCATCCAGCAGCAGCTTTTTCTCCTCTTTGCCCGTGATGGGGATGCCGGTTTCCATCAGATTGCGCTCATCATCCTGAGCTGCCTGAGCCAATGGTCCTTCAAAGAAATCGAAATCAGATTTGCCAATGACCTCCTCCGGGTTTCGAGCACCGAGGTAATCCGCCTCTGAGCGACTCACCAGGATGAAAGCGCCGTTCTTGTCCTTAAAATAGATCCGGTCAGGAATGTAATCCAGCAGGCAGCTTAGGAGCTGGTGGCGTGCCTTTAAATCGCTTGAATCTGATGGGTGCTGTGGTTCCATTCCGCGGCTGTCAGTGAATTGCTAGAAAGGGGTGGGCGTGGCAGTGTGGAAAAGAGATGAATGGCACTAAATGGCAGAAGCCATGGGCTAGCTACTAGATTTTCATCCAGGGAATCATCTTCTCAGGGCGATTGGCAGAAAGCAGCTCGCAGACTGGGATAAACATTCAAAAATTGTGTGCCCTAGAAAAGCACTGGACGCCAAGGGCCGTCTTAGCTCACCATACAGCTTCCAACCCACACCGCTATGAAACGCCGCCCCCTTCTTTCCCTCCTTGCTGCTCTGCCTCTGGGCTCCTGCCTCGCAGCTGATGACTTCCTGACCTTTGAGCCGAAAGGCGAAGCCAAGGGTAAGCACATCGTCCTCATCTCGGGTGATGAAGAATACCGCAGCGAGGAGGCCATGCCTATGCTCGCCAAAATTCTCAGCGAGCGTCATGGCTTCAAGACCACTGTTCTCTTCTCAGTGAATAAGGATGGCTTCATCGACTCGAACAACCAGGCGAGCGTCACCAACCCTGCCGCACTAGACAGCGCAGACGCCATCCTAATGTCCATCCGCTTCCGCCACTGGCCCGACGAAGCCATGAAGCACTTCCACGATGCCGTGCAGCGTGGCGTACCCATCATCGGACTGCGCACCTCGACACATGCCTTCAATATGGCGAAGGACAGCACCTATGGAGCCTGGGCCTGGAACAATGAGAAAGGTGGCTTTGGCCGCATCTTTCTCGGCGAAACGTGGGTCAGCCACTGGGGCAAACATCGCGCCGAAGCCACCAAAGGCATCCTGGAGCCCACGGCCAAAGACAATGCCCTGCTTCGCGGAGTCACAGACCTTTTCGGCACTACGGATGTGTATGAAGCCGCCCCTCCAAGCGACGCAGTGATCCTCGCCCGAGGCCAGGTGCTAGCGGGCATGGAGCCCGGCAGCCCGCCTGCAGACTACCGCAAAAAGAACAAAGCTGGCGCTGAGCAATCCGTGAATGAGCCCATGATGCCCATCGCCTGGTCCCGTGAGGTCAAAAACGAGTCCGGCAAAACAAACAAAGTGCTTTGCACCACCATGGGTTCTGCCACCGACCTGACCAACGAGAGCCTTCGTCGTCTCGTTGTGAATGGCGTCTATTGGGGACTTGGGCTCGAAGTCCCAGCCTCAGCGGATGTGACCTACGTCGGCGATTTCAAGCCTCTGATGTACGGCACCAAAGATGGCGAAGATCTTAATGACCCGCATCGCTTCCGTGGCTTCAAGCGCGGCGTGAAGCCAGCAGACCTCAAGTAATCCCATCAAAAATCTTTCTCCAAAGGGCGGCAGCGATGCCGCCCTTTGCTGTTTGTAGAACAGTCCACTCGCGCCTAACCTCAGCCCACATGGCAGATCTCGGCAGACTCAATCAACTCAAGGTGCTCTACAGCACTCCTCACGGCATTTATCTCGATGGTGGCGATCATGGCGAGATCCTCCTCCCCACTCGCTACATCCCGAAAGGCACCGCCTTGGATGACTTGCTCGATGTCTTCATCTACCGCGACTCCGAGGACCGAGTCATCGCCACCACCGAGAAGCCGCTAGCCTTTGTTGGTGAGTTCGCCTCATTGGAAGTGATTGGTGTGCATCGCCAAATGGGAGCCTTTTTGAACTGGGGCTTGCCCAAAGACCTCCTCCTCCCCTTCCGCGAACAGCTCGACAAAGTGCAGGTCGGTCAAAAGGTGCTCGTCTTCGTGAAGCTGGATGAGCGCTCAGACCGAATCATCGCCACCACGAAGTTGAACAAGCACCTCAGTCGCCAGCCCGTGCCCTATCGCAAAGGCCAGGAAGTCAGCCTCATCATCGCCAATCGTACCCCCATGGGTTACAACGCGCTCGTTGGCCGCACCCACATGGGCCTGCTGCATGAAAGCCGAATCACCATGCCGCTGAAGCCCGGGCAGGAGGTCAAAGGCTATATCGTTGGCACTCAACCCGGCGGGAAGATCGACCTCAGTCTCGACGCCTCCGGCTATCAACGTGTCGCCCCACTCACCGAACGCATTCTCGAAGTACTCACCGCCAATGGCGGCAAACTCGAGTTTGACGACGACAGCTCGCCCGAGCGCATCCGCGAAACATTCGAAGCCAGCAAAGCCGCCTTTAAGCAGGCGCTTGGAGCTTTGTTCCGAGCACGAAAAATACGCTTCACACGCCCCGGCATCGCCGCCGTGGATGTGCGGGAGGCGACACCGTCAGATTGGCGGCCGGGGCTGAGGTGAAACGTGCGTCTTCTATGCCTGAGGGGATCGATTTGAGTTTCTATCCAAGGCAAATTACGGAACCCTCATCTTGGCTTCATCGTGGTGTGCCATTGTCCAGTCGAGGCATCGCGATCTACACGAATAGACATTCCACGCAGAGCCAAACGCAAGTGGTCGTGTTCGAAGCTGCCGTGGAAAGGATTGAAAACAGCCACTTCAGGCGGTGGGGTGTCAGCATGGACGCCTCTCCAATTCAAGCCTCCCAAAGGTAGTGTTGAATTTGTCCGCTCGGCGTAAGCTTGAAGCGCTGCCAGATGCTCTGAAGTGACTTTGGATC
>JAGKWZ010000251.1 GCA_021151605.1 Verrucomicrobiaceae bacterium | reverse complement strand
CCCGAGTTCGGCGGATTTGGCGAGGTAGCTGTCCTGCAGCTTCTCATC
Source organism: Verrucomicrobiaceae bacterium (assembly GCA_021151605.1). GTDB lineage: Bacteria > Verrucomicrobiota > Verrucomicrobiia > Verrucomicrobiales > Verrucomicrobiaceae > Prosthecobacter. Next base: position 8,547 of record JAGKWZ010000251.1, on the reverse strand, counting down.
GAAGAGCGGCAGCCATCCCTGGGCATCCGGCTTGCTCCCGAAATCGACTTGCACGCCATCCAGCCCGATGCGCTTGGCGAGATCCAGCGAGGCCGGTTGCGCGGCGAGCTTCATGGTCCAGTCACAGGCTCCTATTTTGATCTTCATTCCCGCTGTGGCGGCGCGCAGATGTTCGACCTGCGAGGCAAGCGTGGCGAGTGCGGTGGTGGTGAGGAAGGTGCGTCGTTTCATGGGAAGAAGAGTGGGACGGCCCATTTGCCGATGAGGAGGGTTTCGCCGGCGGCGCAGTCCTTTTGGAAAAGGGTGCAGAAGTTCTTGGTTGAGGAGGGATTGAAGAGCGGGACTTCGGGCAGGGCGACTTTCTCGAAGCCTTGGTCCATCAAGGGCTGCGCGGTGGTGTCGCGATTGCGTTCGAGCATGGGCGTGAGGAAGAAGACGGTGCCAGCGCGTTCGCACTTGATCGTCTTCTGGCCGTTCATGGCGATGGGCAGGAAGTGCGCGTTCTTGAGCGCGGCGGGAAGTTCGGCGGCGATGTAGGCGCGGTCGGTGAAGAGTTTTGCGCCGGGGATGAGCGGCTGCGGTTTGGCATCGGCGCTGGTGAGTGTGCCGGGATTTGTCGTGCGCATGGCTTTGCCGTCAGCGTTGGCATGAACGGGAGCCGTCGAGAGCGTTGGTTTCTCCTGGCCGCCGGTGGCTTTGCTGACGAGTTGGCGGAGTTTCACCGCGCCGCTCACGTCCTTGCCTGCGGCAACGTCTTCCTCGCGGAACGCGGCCATGAGGATGTTGCGGTCGGACACGCGATTGTAGTCGTAGATGATGCGAATGAGGCCATCAGGTGTCTGCTGGCCGTCGGGATAAGAAACACCAAGGCGTTCATCGAGCATGAGTCCGCCGCCCCATGTCGTGCCATCGTCCTTCGAAACGTAAGCCGTGAGATGCGAGCGGCTGGTCCGTGTGTCGAGCGGTCCGTGTTTGACCAGCAGCAGATTTCCCGATGCAAGGCGGCTGATGAAGAAGCGCGAAGGTGTGTGCAGAATGTTCGATGGTTTCAGTTCCGGCCACGTCTTGCCGTGATCCGTGGAGACGCTTTCGCCGATGCCGTAGGTGGTGCGCACGAGCAGCCAGAGCGAGCCGTCCTTGCGCTCGACAAACATGTGCTCGTCGAACTGCCGCACATCCTTCGGCACATTGCAGCCGCCGCGCAGAGACCATGTCTTGCCCTGATCGGTCGAGACGATCATCTGCGCGCTGTTGTCGTGTTCCTTCCATTTGGAAATCGGCAATACCCATTCGCCGGAGGAAAGCGCCAGTGGCTTGCACATCATCACGCCATCGCCGATGCGGCGCGGCTGCGACCACTTCGGTTGCGCGGCATCGGACTCGCTTGTTTCGATGCACCAAACGCCCAGTTGTGCATCACGCCGACCTTTTTCCATCTGCGCCCAAAAGAAGAACAACCTCCCATCCGGTGCCACCCAAAGCTCGGGATCGAAGCTGCGCACCGGTCCGCCCGCATCGGGATCGACCACCAGCAGTTCATTCCATGTCTTGCCATCATCGCCTCTGGTGCTGAGCACGACGTAGTTATTCAAATCCTCGCCCGGTGTGACACCCGCATACCAAGTGGCCCAGAGCCGTCCCTTTGGCGCGACCGCCATGCTCGGGATGCCCGTGAAAGCACGGTTCGTCACCGCTTGATCAGCACGCGGTGGACCGAGATGAAGCGGAGGTTGCAGTGAAGGTGCGTCGGCGGCGTGGAGCACGACCAGCGACGCGAGGAGGAGGACGGTAACGAGTGTGAGGGTGTGTTTCATGGTGACCTGTTCACTTCACCGGCAACACCATGCGCGACAATGCTCCCGTCTTATGATGCACTTGCTCAGTGGCGATGGCGGTCTTGTTGCTGAAGATGCCTTCGGCTGTGTTGGGGTTGCGGTCGTAGAGCGGGAAGTCGGCACCGCTGATGTCCACGCGGAGTTGATGGCCTTTGGCGATGGTGGCGGCGACGGGACCAAGATCGACGGTGATCTCGTAAACCTTGCCGGGCTGCATCAGCTCGGGTTTGAGGAGCGAGTTGCGATAGCGTCCGCGCAAGATGCCGCGTGCGATGTTTTGTGCGAAGCCATCGGGATGGACGTCGATGAGTTTGACAGCCCAGTCGGCATCGGGCGTATCAGTGGAGACGTGGAGCTTTGCTTCAGCGTTACCGGCGAAGTTGAGCGGCTCAGCCATCGGCTCGCTGGAGTAAACGAGCACATCGTCGCGATCCTCGATGGCACTTTGATCGACGGGACCCCACACGGCGGCTTTGATGGGACGGGTTTCGGTGATGGGACAGGAGGGCGTGGGATTCCCCGGATCGGCGCGGAAAGTGTCGCTGGGTTCGTCTTGCGTGGGTGCTTCGCGAGAGAGGCGGCCATTGCCTTGGCGGGTGTTGGCCTTGCCTGCGGAGAGAAGGTAGTAGGAGGTCGCGGTGAAGCCTTCGGGTGGCCAGTTTTGCGCGTCGTGCCAGACGTTGTCACCCATGGAGAAGTAGCGCACGGGTGGGAAAGGCTTCGCCTGAGCGGCTGGGTCTTGTTTGAGGTGGCGATCAAACCAATCGATTTGAAGCGCAAAGGTATCCATGGCGGCTTCGGGGCCGAACTCGACTTCGGCGACCTTGGTTTTGCCCACGCTGCCATGATCCCAAGGGCCGAGGATGAGTCGCTGCTGCTGGCGTGTTTTTGGGTCACGCGCCTGCTTTTGCATGATCGTGAAGTTGCCTACCGACTCACGCGAAAAGTAGTCGTAGTAGCCGACGACGTGCAGTGCTGGGAGTTGCAGATCAGGCAGGCGAGAGGTGAGATCGAGGCGCGTCCAAAAGCCATCCGGCTTGGGATGCGTGAGGAAGGCATCCAGCCATGGCATGTCCCAGCCGATGGCGCTATCGACCTCGCCGAGCGGCAGACGCATCAAGGCCTCGCTCATGTCCGCAGGCTTCACACCTTCAGGTTTCGGAGTGTTGCCAGCGATCCAGCCAGAGATAAGCGAAAGCCGCACGGAACCGCCCAGGTAGAGGTTTCGATAAAAGCTACTCCACGTCGCTTGCGGCGTGATGGCGGCAAGTCCGGGTGGGTCTTCAGCTGCCGCCTGCCACTGAACTGCGCCAACATACGAGCCACCCAGCATGCCCACGCGGCCACTGCACCAAGGCTGGCGCGTGATCCACTCGAGGGTGTCGTAGCCGTCCTGACCTTCGTTGTTGTAAGGAGCCATCACACCCTCGGAGTCTCGTGTGCCGCGGCAATCCTGCATCACGGCGATGTAGCCCGCCTTGACCCATCGCTCAGCGCTACTCTTTTGCTTCGTGCGATCATACGGAGTGCGCATGAGGACCACAGGAGCCATTGTCACGGTATTATCGCGATAGATGTCGGTGGCGAGCTTGATGCCATCGCGCATCGGCATGTTGATGGTTTCGGTTTTGACCTCGGCGAAAGCAGAGGTAGCGAGGCCAAGGGAGATGAGGAGTATTTTCATCGTTTAGAGTTGGTTCAATCCGCTGAGGATGCCGCCGCTGCTGCCGAATACGGCTGATTCGATGCCCATGTTTTGCAGCATGGAGACGAAGAGGTTGCAGAGCGGTTTGTTTTGCACGGTGTCGAAGGCGAGGTGCTGGCCGTGTTTGAATCCGCCGCCCGCCAGGAGGACGGGTAGGTTGGTGCAGTTGTGGACGTTGGCATCGCCGAGGTTGCTGCCGTAGAGGACCATGGTGTGGTCGAGCAGACGTTTTGCATCAGCCGTGGGCGTGGTGGCGAGTGAGGCGATGAGATCGCGGAGGTGCCGCATCTGCTGCAGGTCCACCTTTTCGAGTTCGGCGAGCTTTTCCTTCGACTGGCCGTGGTGGCTGAGATTGTGATAGCCATCGCGGGTGCGGTGCTGGTCGTCGATCTCAAACACAGGCGTGGCGAAACCGTCCACCATGAGGGTGATAATGCGGGTGGAGTCGGACTCGAAGGCCAGGCGGGCCATGTCGAGCATGAGCTGGATTTTGGGGAAGAACTTGGCCTTGTCGGCGATGTCTTTCGGCTCTGTGGTCTTGGTTTGCGGTTTGGGTTTTTGCTCCCACTCGCCGGAGATGGCGAGTCGCTCCTCGAGTTCCCGCACGGAGGTCAGGTATTGGTCCAAACGCGAGCGATCCGAGGCGCTGAGTCCGCGTTGGAAACCGCGCATGTCTTCGCTCAATACATCGAGCACGCTGCCGCGCTCTTGCAGGCGTTTGAGTGAAAGAGCAGTCTGTTTGGCATCGCCTTGGATGAACATTTTGCGGAACAAGGCCGCTGGGCTGTCCTCGGCAGGCAGCAGCACGCCATCGCGTGTCCACGAGAGGCTGCGGTTGGCTTTGTCGATGTTCACGCCGAGATTCAGTGTGGGAAATCTCGTCTGCTGGCCTAGAGACTCGGCGGCGAATTGGTCGAGTGAAATGCTGTTGCGGAAGCCACTGCCCGTGGGGTCGCGTGCGGCGGTGAGGAAGCAGTTTTCCGTGCTGTGACCACCCGTCACCGCCGGATGCGAAAGGCCGCTGCAGATGGTGAAGTCGTTTCTGAAAGCAGCGAGTTCCTTCAAACAAGGTGACAGTGTGTAGCCGGGGCCTTTGTCCTTCGGGAAGAAGTGCTGGGGTAGCACACCAAGGTTGTTCGAGATCAGAAGCATCCGCCTTGGTGGCCTCGATTCCGTAGCACGGGAAAAGACGGGTGTCATACACTCGAGCATCGGAAGTCCGAGCGTGACGCCGATGCCACGGAGGAAACGACGACGTGGGAGAGTGGTGGCGATGTGTGGAGTGTTCATGGAATGGATTCTGTTCCGAGGAAGATTTGACTCCGCACCAGCGAGTGGATGAGATCTCGAACCCGATAGCCCTTCGCTGCACATGCATCGAGCATGCTCTCAATCTCTTCGCGATCTGCGAAGCCAACCGGCGTGCCGGTGGCGTGCAGGACGAGGTGGTGAAGGAGGTTGCGGGCGAGCTGGCGTGGGTTGGCGGTGAGCTGGCGTTTGACGTCATGGATGTCGTGGAAGAAGTCGCCGCCGGGGAGTTTGCCGGAGGCATCGACGGACTGGCCGACGAAGTAGGTGTAGGGATGGCCAGCGGGATCGAAACCGGTGATCTTCTCGCCGCGTTCCATGCCACGATAGCGATCACGCCAGGCGCCCATGACATCGAAGTTTTCCAAGGCGAAGCCGATGGGATCGAACCTTGCATGGCAGGCTGCGCAGGATTTTGACGAGGTGTGTTTGGCGAGTAGATCGCGGATCGTGGTGGCACCACGGATGTCTGGCTCGACGGCGGGCACGCTTTTGGGCGGTGGTGGTGGCGGCTGGCCGAGCAGCTTCTCCATGATCCAAACGCCGCGAAGCACAGGTGACGTCGTGGTGCCGTTCGCCGTGTGTTTCATGAGCGCGGCCTGCGTGATGAGACCTCCAAACGGGCTGCCTTTGGGCAATAAAACTCGCTGCATGGCGGAGCCGGACACACGTGGCAGATCATAGTGCCGAGCCAGGCGATCATTGACGAAGGTGAAGTCGGCTGTGACGAGTGTGGTCGCGGGTAAGTTCTCTCGCACCATCGCCTTCAGGAAGGCCTGCGTCTCATGGGCCATCGAATCCACGAGGTAGTTGTCTTTGCGATACTCAGGATACAAACGCTCGTCCGGGATGTCGCGTCGCAGCTTGCGGAGATCGAGCCATTCATTGGCGAACATGCTCACGAACTGCTCGAATCGAGGATCGGCGATAAGGCGGTCCGTTTGCGCCTTAAGCGTGGCGGCATCGCGCAGGCGTCTGTTCTTGGCGAGCTGCATGAGCTCATCATCAGGACGCTGATTCCAGAAGAGATGCGCAAGCCGCGCGGCGCTGTCGAAGTGAACGACTTCAGAACCTGAACGTGGCTCGGCGAGATAAAGGCAGTGGGAGGAGCAGAGCAGGCTTTGAAAGCCCGCGAGCATTGCATCGGCGAAGGTCGCGCCAGCATCGAGTTTGGCGCGGATGAACTTGAGGAATGGCTCATGCGCATTCTCGCTCATCGGGCGCAGCGCAGCGTTGGCGGCGAAACGCCGAAACAACATCTCTGCATCGGCAGCGGTGCCATTCTCGGGCGCAACCTCATCAAACAATACGTGATGCGAGGGCGGCGGCCATTGCGACTCGATGATGGGGCCGGTGACTTCGAGCCACTGAATCGCCACACCGCGATGTCCCTCCGGCGGCATGGGCGGGTAGTCATAAAAGAAGCCGCCATCGGTGCGGATGAAGGGCACGGGTAAGCCGAGCGGGCTGTATTCAAAGGTCTCGCCTGCTTTGAGATGAATCGTCGTTTCAAACTCACGTGCTTCGGGTTGAAGATCAAGCCAGCCACCGGTCTCGCGAACATCGCCGGAGACATCAGCTCCCGATGGCTGCCGCGCACGGAAGCTCATGGCGATGGGCTCATAGGCAGGCACCAAACGGAAGTCACGCACCTGCCGCACGGCGCGACCTCTGAACCGCACGCGATAGGCACCATCTGCCTTTGCGCGAAAGCCCTGCGGGTAGCCATAGTAAGGCCAGGTGGCGGAACGAAAGAGCGCCATCTCCAAGCTGGGATCGCGGCGCTGTTCAGGCGTCATTGCTTTCAGCTCCGCCGCAGTGATGGGCACCATTCGATTGTTCCGCGCGAAGAACATCGCCTCGCGTTCGCCGAAGGTGTTGAGGCCGGGAAACAATTGCAAACCAGTGAAGCGCTGCGTGACTGGTGCTGCGGGTGGCTTTGAGCCCGCCATTGCCGTGCGTAGAGCGGTCTCTGTGGCATCGAGATAGGCGTCCAACTGCACGCGTGACACATCGAGCATTGAAGAAACCTTCGTGAAGCCGTGTGAATCGCGGTCCTCGGGCAGTTTGTCGCGAATGTCGAGATGGGGCAGCTTCAACAGCACGCGCAGGTTGTTTTCAAACTCCACGCGCGTGAGCCTGCGAACGGGTCCGCGACCATTCTTCGCTGCATCAGCCTTTGCGGCATCGAGTAGATCGGCAGCGAGTTGTTTGACGACGTCTTGCCGTTCCTCCGTGCTGACCTTTGACTTCTCTGGTGGCGGCATGTCGCCTTTTTCGATGAGGTCAAACACTCGCGTCCATCGGCCTCGTGTGTCGGCCTGACTGAGATCAAAGGTCAGTGCGGTGATGTCGAAGTCGCCCTTCGCCGTGCTGTCGTCATGGCAGTCGATGCAGTGCTGATCAATGAAGCTGTGAATCGGGCTCGTGGAGGCTGATTTTGGAGTGGGCAGGTCAAAAACGTGAACATTCGTGATGTGCAGTTCTTCGAGGCCGCTTTTCTTATCGATGTAGCCATCAACTTGATCCACCAACTGATCTCGTATGAGCTTCCAAACAACTTTTCCGGCTGGATCAATCTCCGCAAGCAGATCGCGGCTTTCGTCGGCTTTCTGCATGTGATAATCCCCGCAGGCCATGAGCACATTGCCATTGGCGAGACGTGACATGCCAAGCGTGTAGCGGCATTGCAGGCCCAGGTCTTTGATGGTCCAGCAGCCGATCTTTTTGCCTTCGCCATCAATGTGTAGCAACTGGCAGCCTGTGGACGTGGCCACCCACAACGAGCCATCCGCAACCTGCAAGGTGGCAAAGGCCTTCTTTAAGGTTGGCGAAGGCTTAAGCAGCGGATCGAGTGGAATCGTCTGCAACACCTTGCCGGTCTTGGCTTCCACCTTTAGCACCGTTTTGCGTCCGTATTGTCCGACCCAGAAAGCATTGGCACCCGGCACTTCACGAATCATGCGATAGCGAAAGTGCAGCGGATCGTCCTTGAGATCCGGCAAAGGTGTCTCGCTCACGATGGTGCCGGTGCGATCCACGATGCGGATCTGATTCACGCCGCTGTCCATCAATGCGAAATTCGTCCCGCCTTCAAGCACCGCCACGCTATTCGCCTCCGCGCCTTTCGTGCCTGCAACGGCCTTGTGATCCATGACGAGCTTCTTCGCCGCATCAAACACCGCCAAACCACCTCTGTGCGCATACGCGATGCCACCGTCCGGTAGTCGAGCCGCATCGTAAATGCCACCGTGGCCTGGGTGCTTCCAAACCGCGAGCACTTTGCCTGCGCGATTGATTTCAATGACCTGCGTGTCCGCCGCCAGCAAGTAGTGCTCCTCGGCGTGGGCGAAGGTGGTGAGGAGAAGGAAGAGAAGCAGGTTTTTCACAAGAAGTGGGATTTGATGGACAGGAGAATAAGGCCATTCTTCGGTCCCCATTCTCCTGTCGATTGATGCTTGAGCCGGTCACGCCAAGATCTCGTTCACCACCTCGCCATAGACATCGGTCAGGCGGAAATCGCGGCCGAGATGCCGTGAAGTGAGTTTGAGGTGGTCGATCCCGAGCAAGTGCAGCATGGTGGCGTGCAGATCGTGGATATGGACTTTGCCGTTGATGGCGCGGTAGCCCATGTCGTCGGTGTCGCCGTAGGTGAGGCCGGCCTTGACGCCGCCACCGGCCATCCATGAGCAAAAGCTC
>JAGKWZ010000250.1 GCA_021151605.1 Verrucomicrobiaceae bacterium | reverse complement strand
CATCGGCTCCGCCAATCTCACCGGTGCCGGCCTCGGTGCCAAGAGCGACCACCGCCGCAACTTCGAAGCCGGCATCGTCACCGAAGACCGCGAAGTCATCAACCAGCTCATGACCTTCCTCGACACCTTCTACCTCGGCGACCACTGCCTGAAATGCCAGCGCCGAGAGGTTTGTCCCGACCCGATTGTGTGAATAGATAAGGCTCATCAAAAATAATTGTTTACAAACGTAGTCGTTTTTGACTACAGTTGTAATCATGAGCAAAAAAGCCGCATTTAAATCCACCAGCGCCGCCAAGGAATCGGTCGCCATCACAGAAGCCGAGTGGGACATCATGGAACTGCTGTGGGAGCAATCGCCACGCACCTCGCAGGAGATCGTTTCCCTTCTCGAAGAAGGCCGCGGCTGGAAGCGTGCCACCGTCGTGACACTGCTCGCCCGACTCACAGCAAAGGGTGCACTATCCACAGAGCCACAGGGGAATCGCTTCCTCTACTCACCCATCGTTCAGCGCAGCGCCTGTGTGGCTGAGGAGACGCGCAGTTTCCTGGACCGCATGTTTGGCGGCACGCTCCAGCCGCTCGTGGCGCATGTGGCGGAGCATCATTCGCTGACAAAGAAGGACATCGCCGAACTGAAAGCCCTGCTCGACCAGATCAACCCCAAAGCCTGAACCCAAGATGAACACGCTTCTCGATACCGCCGAACCCTGGCTGCACGCCATCGCCACCCTGTCGTGGAAAGGCGCACTGCTCACTCTGGCCGTCGGCCTCGTCATGCTACTGCTGAGGCGACACCTCTCTCCCGCCTGGCGACATGGACTTTGGCTGCTCGTACTGCTGCGCTTTGTCGTGCCTGAAATGGGCACATCGAGTCTCTCCATGAATCGCATCCCTCAGGTGCCTGTGACGCTTGCCTCGCAGACGCCTGATTTACCCGAGTTCATGCCGACACCCCAGCCTGTGGAAGTTGCCATGGCCCAAATCGATTCAACTCCAGACATGGCTGCTCCCGTGCAAGCTAGGCCGCTGCCAGCTCCAGCGCCAGCCCCTTGGACTCTATGGCAAAAGCTGACGCTCGTCTGGCTACTCGGAGTCGTCGTTGTGTTTGCTGCCATGCTTGCGCTGCATCTTCGGCTACTCTGGCGTCTGCGGCACGATGCCAGCGAGCCATCCACCCACATCACCACCCTCTTGCAGACGGTCTGCACGCTGGCCGGTATCCGCCGAATGCCACAGCTCATCGTAACAGACGCCGTTCGTGCTCCGGCTATATTTGGCATCATTCGTCCGGCGATCCTCCTGCCGCGTGAACTCGCCACGACAGGTGAAGCCGCCTCATTGAGGCTGATCCTTCTTCACGAACTCGCACATCTGCAAAGGCGAGATCTGTGGGCTCAAATCATCGCATCCTTGATCATCGCCTTGCATTGGTTCAACCCCATCGTCTGGTGGGCCGGAAGAAGAATGCGCGCCGAAGCTGAAATGGCGGCGGATGCCCGCGCGCTACGCTCCACCGATGTCACCGAAGCCCACCGGCTCGGTGAAGTGCTACTTGGCTTCGCCCATCGCGCCACCGCTGGCTGGCTGGTCTGGTTCGCCACATCTACCCTGCTCGGCATCTCCGAAAACAAACGCGACCTCAAGCGCCGCATCGAGGCGCTCATGGACATCGCCAAAGGCCGTCGCACACGCTGGGTTGTAGGTCTCAGCGTCTTCTCCATTTTCGCCGTTGTCGGCTTGACCAAAGCGCCAGCCGAGGATGCGAAGAAGGAACAAACCAAAGAGGCCAAGCCAATACCTGCACCAGCAACTAGCAGTTCGGCCAAACTTACGCGTGTCTTTGGTAAGGTCACAGATGATAAGAGCAATCCTGTCGCGGGTGCTGAGGTGAATCTCACCATCAATCTCCTGTCCGGCAGCGGCAGTGGCAATCAACGCACCAAGGCCGATGCGGAAGGTCGCTTCAGTTTTGAAAAGCTCACTGAACTCGCGGAATACATCGTCAGCGCACGCCATCCCGATCACATGGACTCCAGCATCGTGAGAGTGAATGGCTACGATCCCGCCAAGGAAAGCTTGATCCTGCTTCCGCAGACTTTGTGGGTCACTGGCAAAGTCATCGACAAGCGCACTGGCCGCCCGATCGAGGACGCACGTGTGTTTTTTGGTTTGGAGAGGAAGCAGTCCTTGATCGTCAATGACATCGGTCGCTACGAGTGGAAGCTTCCCTCAGCCTACACCTCGAAGACGGGCGAATACCGCCTGCCAATAAAAGTCCGCGAAGCCGAGGAAATCATCGTCCGAGCCTGGGCACCAGACATGACATCGCATTCCCAGCGCCTGCGGCTGAAAAATGCTAAAACGGTCTTTGATGCCGAGATCGAACCCGCACCGCTGATTTCAGGGAATGTGGTCGATGCAAAAGGCCAGCCAGTGAAGGATGCACTCGTTTTCACCGTCGAGGACAGCCTGAGTCTGGATGAGTCACGTCTGCCGTTGACTGTTGAAAAACTGCGCACCTTGGACCGCAAAAAACTCACGGACAGTGGTATGATCGTTAGTCTCGGTTACTCAAAGGAGGACGGCAGTGTAAAGCTACAAATGATGGATCCACTGCTGCGAATGCATCAGTGGATCGTGGCTCTGCACCCAGATCATGGCATGGCGCGGATGCGTGCTTCTGAATTGAAAGAAGGCAGTCTCTTCAATCTCGCCCCTTGGGCATCTCTGGGCGGCAAGTTGCTCGACAGTTCCGGCGCTCCCGTTGTAAACCAAAAAGTCATTTTCTTCATCAGGCATGAATCGGCATCGATTTTAGACCCATCCCCTCTGGCACCGCTAATCCTGCGCCAGAGCGTCCATGCCACGACGGATGGGGAAGGCCGCTTTGCACTCAGCCGCATCGCTCCGCACACGATACTCAATGGAATCGAACTGAAGGGAAAGTATCAATCGTTGACTGCCATACCGATCACTTCAGGCCCATTAATCGAGCGCACCTTGAGCCTGAATCCCCGAGCTAGCTTTGGTGCAAATTTGCCGACTTCATTGCGAACACGTGGTGTCCGAGGTCGTGTGGTTTTGCCAGAGGGTTACACCATTCGCTCTGAGAAATACTACACGAATCTCTTTCTCCGTGCGGTCGATGGCGACAGCTTCCCCAAAGCTCGTCTTCAGGATGATGGCAGTTTCGTCACCGCTGTCGAGGTGCCCGGCCTCTATGAGTTGAGCTTCAGCGTCAGTCCCAAAGGAGGCAAAAGTTACGCAGGACCAGAAGCCAGCCGCTGGATGCGATTCAAGGTGGAGCAAGATCCTGCCGGTGCGATCCTGGATCTGGGTGATATCCGCATGGAGAAGAAAGACTTCGAGTTTCGTGCGCTCGAGGCTTTCGGAGGCGGCCTACCTGCCTATATCGAAGGGCCTCAGGGCAGCAGTCATCTGACCGTGCAGGATCATGACAAAAAGCCCCTAGCTGGAGCAAAAATCGAGGTGCTGGACTACCTCGACATATCGGGCAACAAGCTCGGGGTGGAGACTCTGGCAAAACAGCTTCCCGCCCTCCAGACAGATGTGAATGGCAAAGCTCGAATCAACTTTCCCCGGAGGCCTAAAACCGGCCTGCGTGTCTATGGTCTGCAACTGCACACGACGAGCAAGGACGGCTCTGGGTCTCGCGATCTCAGGCTCATGGATGGCAAAGATATGGAGGTGCAGACTCTGCCTCTCACCCGACTGGAGCTGCATACCACACCCCCGATTGTCTCTTGGTCTCTCGGCGGCCCGACCGGTCTTTTTGTGGAGAATCAAGCCGCTACCAATGGAGGCATTCAGGCCCAGGTGACGCTTCCGCACAATCAAGCGTTCATCGTGCGAGGCATTACAGCTGACGGACAAGAACTCTTCTCAGAAGTGCTGATAGCTCCGAATGGAGGGACCAGTATCTTCAAGGCCAAAGTCACCCTTCGGTCTGGTATACAGGTCACTGGTAAGATCAACGGAATGCCTGCCACTGGATATGGCGAGGGCTTTGTCAGCTGTTCGTTGTTGCTTCACAGTAATCGGGAACAACCAATCCTTCAGAAAGGCAGCCCACCTACCGTTTCGTGGACTTCTTGGGCACCCGTAGGGCTTGATGGGCGCTTTCGTCTGCCCTCCATACCACGTGGTCGCCTTCTTTACATAGGAGGCATGGGGCGCGGCTGGATCACGCACGACGTCAAATCCATGCTGCCTTATGGTAGGAGTGAAGTCATCGTTTCTCAGATCCCAGACAGTGGGCCGCTGAATGTCACCCTTTACACAAATCCCTGCTTTGACCGCCAGATCCAGGTTCTACTACCCGATGGCCGTCCAGGTGCTGGCGTCATTCTGAGCGGCACATACCTCGGGGCTCCCAATTCTGGAACTTTCCTCATCCAAAAAAATCAATCCCAGGCTCATCTTGCCCAGGATAATGCTGCCTATGCTGCCTTTACCAAGACTTTCTGGCCTTTTGGGCAGCTTGTCGCTGATTCAGACGGTAGGCTCACACTGCCAAATCTCCCCAAGGGCGAAGTCACTACGACCATCTACTGGCCCCTGCCCGGCACCGACTTCCCTCAGCGAGATCGCCCCAAGATCATCATCCCGACCGATCCCGCTCAGGTGATCACGGTGCGCTTGATCGGAAAGCCGTAAAAAGTAACGAGCCAGCGGCTTGGCTGTGTTTGGCTCGGTTTGAGTGAAGAGAAGTTACAGCGCGTATTGCTGGGCCATGCGCGCCGCCTTTCTCCTTCTCTTCTCCACTGCTCTTCAAGCCGCCGAGCCTGCTCTCGTCTCGCCACAAGACGACAAGCTGCTCATGCTCGACACGCGAGTCATTGAGCAAACCGAGAACGCGCAGCTCGTGCTCGGCGCGGTGGAGAAGGCGGCGAAGAATCCTTTGCTGCCATCGGATCAGCCTTGGGAGAATGCCACGAACAACTACTACCCGAACGTCACCTGGGATGCCGAGGCGAAGCTTTGGAAGATGTGGTATAAAGACGTGCTCGCTGACAAAGACGTCATCGCGCAGATGGATGGGCCGAGCACGGTGCATGATGTCGGTTGGTATCTGCTTTATGCGACATCCAAGGACGGTCTGAAGTGGGAGAAGCCAGCGCTCGGCCTGCACAAGTTCGCGGGCAGCAGTGCGAACAACATCGTGGCTCGCGATTGCCCGAACGTGGGTGTTTTCAAAGACCTGCACGACACTGATCCTGCTCGCCGCTACAAGCTCGTGCATGACATCGGTCTCGGGAAACCGCGCGTGCGATTCAGTGCCGATGGCCTGAACTGGAGCCCCGCGCAGGAGGTGCTCGGCTTTGGCGCGCAGCAGGGCGACACGCACAACAACGCCTTCTTTGACACCCGCAGTGGCAAGTATCTTTGGTTCACCAAAATGTATCTCGGTGAGCGGCTCGTCTCGCGTCTGGAGAGCTATGACTTCCTGCATTGGAAGAGCAGCGGCATCGTCCTGCGCAGCGCGCTCGATGAAGGCCGCGCCACGCAGACCTATGCGCTCACCGTCTTCCCGTATGCGAACCTATATCTCGGCTATGTGATGATGTATCACGTCGGCTCTGGTCGCGTCGTCGATGTCGAACTCGCTTGGAGTCATGACTCCATCAAGTGGCAGCGCGTGCAGCCCGGCACGCCGTTTTTGAAGCTCGGCGACAAAGGCAGCTACGACAGCGGCTGCATCTATGCGCAGGCTGGACCGCCAGTGATGCAGAATGGCAAATTGCTCCTCTACTACGGCGGCAGTCCCACCGTGCATCTCGGCTGGAAACGCAGCGCGAGCCTCTGCCTAGCCCGATTGCGCGAGGATGGTTTCGCTGCCTATGAGCCCGAGGACAAAGCCAAGCCAGCCATGCTTCTCACCTCACCTTTGCGCGAGTCCGGCAAGCCCATCACGCTCTCCGCCGATGGCGATGTCGCCTTTGAAAAGCGACCTCAAAACGATGGCAGCATCCGTCTGCGGCTCACTCTCGCTCCAGGCGCAAAGCTCTATGCCATCTCCGGCGTCACGCTCGTGAACACCGCGCTGCCTGCGCCCAAGCTCGCACCTTTGCCCAAGCTCCCCGTGCAGCGTGAGCCGCTCGTTTTCAGCTTCGATAAAGACGCGCAAGGCTGGCAGGGCGTGGACAAAATCGAGCATCACTCCGAAGGCTACGTCACTATCTCACGCGGCAAAAACCTCCGGCCAATCGCCCATGCGCAGCCTTTGCCTGGCGACTGGCCCGTGCTTCTCGGTGGCGATGAAGTCACGCTGAGCGCTCGCGTGCGCGCACCGAAAGCTGGCGGTGCCGTGCGTCTGGAAATCTTCGCCCGCGATGTCTCCCAGTGGACCTTCGAGAAGCTCCCACCTTTCAGCACGGACTGGCAGAGCATCGCCACCACGATCCGTCATGACTGGACCGACGACCAAGCCAAAGCCGCTGGCTGGGTGCCCAGCGCACAGGCCTACTCCTGGCGTGAAACCCTACGTCATGCCGGAAAGATCGTCCTCATGGCCGCGCAGACCGGCAGCCAGCAAAGCTTCGATCTCGACGACGTGAAGATCGAGGCAAGATAGCCGCTCACATCTCCTCTGCGAAATCGCAATTGCTCAGTGGTAGTGCCGTCAGGCTTCGAGAATGAACTTCTTTCCAGCAGACGCAGCCTCAGATTCCCGGATAGCTGCCGCTTCTGTCCGCGTTTGGCTTCTCCCGTCATGACACCCAGACACGTCCTCACCCTCCTCGCCACCATTGGCATTGCCTCATCATCCCTCGCCCAGGCTCCCCAACTCGTCGCCAAGCCCGCGCCTCAGCCGACTGGCCTCGGTTTGAAGGATGGTGACCGCGTCATCTGGATCGGCGACTCCATCACCCATCAGTGCCAGTACACCCAGTATGTGGAGGACTTCTATTACACCCGTTACCCGAAGCTCCGCCTCCACTTCCGCAATGCTGGCGTCAGTGGTGACCGCGCCGCCGATGCCCTGGCCCGCTTCGACGACGACATTGCCAGCTTCAAGCCCACCGTCGCCACCGTCCTCCTCGGCATGAACGACGGCTCCTATCAGGACTTCAGCCCCGAGATCTTCAAAACCTACGCCGACGGCATGACCCAACTGCTCGACCGTCTCGATGCACTGAAAGTTCGTGTCTTCCTCATGAGCCCAACCATGTTTGACCACCAGGCCTTCGAGCAGATGGTCGCAAAGGATCCCGCCCGTGGCAAAAACAAGAACCCGGAGAACTACAACGCCGTGCTCGCCTACTTCGGCAAGTGGGGCCAGGAAGTCGCCCGCAAGCGCGGCTACGGCTTCATCGACCTCTTCGGCCCCCTGAACAAGCTCACCACCGAAGGCCGCCGCAAAGACCCGAACTTCACCCTCATCGGCGATGCCATCCATCCCGGCGGCGATGGCTCCTTCGTCATGTCCTACTCCATGATCGAGGCCTTTGACGAGCCCGGCCCCGTCTGGAACGTCATGGCCACTCCCGCCAATGGAGCCTGGAAGGCCACCGCCAGCGCCGGCAGCAGCGTCACCCTCACCGGCGGCGAAGTCGGCAAATCCATCTCCCTCACCCTCAAGCCCAAATGCCTCCCCTGGGCCGTGCTGGATGAATCCAAACTCGGCGCCACCCTCACCGCCGCAGGCCACCGCAAAAGCGGCGAAGTCCTCACCGTCACCGGCCTCCAGCCCGGCCGCTACGATGTGCTCGAAAACGGCCAGGTGGTCGGCACCTGGGATCACATAGTGCTCGGCAAAAAGATCGAACTCCAGACCGACCCCGAGTCCGCCACCCTGGCCCAGGCCCAGCGCGTCATCGCACTTAACAAACAGCGCAACGACGAAGCCATCCGTCCTCTCCGCAACCTCTACGGCCAGCGCAAAGGCAAACTCCGTGGCGACAAGGCCGCCTTTGAGACTTGGTGGAATGGCGAAGGCAAAGCCAAGGAAGCCGAGCTGCTCCAGAAAGCCGCCGCCCTCGAAGACGAGATCTACAAAGCCAACCAACCCGCCGAAGTGAAGATCGAAGTCCGCCCCAGCGCCGCCAAAGCCCCCGCCGCCAAAGGCAAAGGAGCCGCGAAGAAGAAAGCCGCCTGATCAGACCAGCGACAGCGGAGGTGAGGGAGTGCTCAGTGCTCAGTGCTCAGTGCTCAGTGCCCCCTGCTCCCTGCGCGAAAAAGGCGGAGCGGCTCCAACCAAAGACCGCTCCGCCTAGCCAGACTTACAACCACTCCGGGAACCACCCGGCAATACAACCTGTTACATATGCCTAACGTTCCGTGCCGGAGAACGAGAAACCGGCACGGAAATCTGTATTCCGGGGCTGCACCCAGCCTCCGGGAAATATTTTGAGTTCACCATTCGGATTTCATCCCCAGACATCAGCCATGCCACGCCCCTTCGGGTGGAGCGGCATCCTGCCCGTGACATCGAGAGTAAAACGCTGCCATGAAACTCCCCGCTCGCGTCGTTCCCGGCCATTCATTGGAAATCCAGATGCTGAGTGAATGGCGAGCCGAGAGTAAATCATCCTCGTAAACAGCTGCTGCACGCATCCCATGAATCTTGTTGGAATCATCGCCGTCGCGCTCAGTCTCGTGGCCTTCGGATTGACTTACCGTTGGCTTCGTCAGCGTTCGCTCAAGATGCGCCTTGCTGCTGCCTGCGTTTTCGTCGTTCTGGCTGTGCCTTCTTTCCTCTTCACCTTTTATTACGCCCACCTTCTGCCGGAGCGCGTCTGGTTTTACACGCTTCGCTCGTGGCAGTGGAGTGACTTCCTCGTGATTTTCCTTGGCTGTGCTGGCGGCGCTATTGCCACGTTGCTGCGTCAGAGTTTGTTCAACCTACCCTGGCTCGCCGTGGTAGCCTTCGGGGTCATCCCGCATCTCAAGCCACTGGTTGGTCCGCTCTCTGATTCCGATTTTCAAGAGCGCTGGAAGGGCGATGCCTGCCTCCAGAGCACGCCATCCACCTGCGGGCCTGCCAGCGTCACCACCATTCTCCGGCACCTCGGGATCGAGAGTTCTGAGCGTGCTACGGCGCGTGCGGCCTTCAGCTACTCAGGCGGGACTGAGGCATGGTATCTGGCGCGCTACGTCCGCAGCAAAGGCTTGGTGCCGCACTTTGACTTTCGGCGCACCTTCTCCCCCGCGGTTGGGTTTCCTGCACTGGTGGGCGTCCGCCTTATCGGTTTCGGTCATTTTATTGCCGTCCTGGATTTTCGGGATGACCAAGTGACGTTTGCCGACCCGCTGTATGGCTCAGACCGTCTCCCTCTCGCGCAGTTCCTCAGCCGGTATCAATTTACCGGGTTCCACATGGTGGTTTCAAAAGGCCAGACGTCAGAAAGGTAAGCGCTTCTGAAGCCTCGGAGAGGCGAAAGGCAATAGCCCACGGATGAATCCGTGGGCTATTCACCGCCGCCTCTCCGGGGATCAGACGCAAAATCTCCATTTCATCACTCCCGAATAAACGATCATTTGAGAGCGTTCCACGAACCCTCATGACCTACCTCGAATTCAAGACCACCCTTCAGCGCCATCTTGAGCTTCATGCCGGTGGGGCGACTTGGAATGAGTTGCGGGACACATTGAACCTGCCCTATGAACGCCCCTGCCCAGAATGGACGCGTCGGCTGGAAAAGGAGATCGGGCTGGTGCGGCGCAAGGGCAGCGGGAGGAGTCTTTGCTGGACGCTGCATCGACTTCAGCAAGCCGAAGAGCGGGCCTGAAACGACCTGCCGCTGAAAGCTCCATGCGCCTTCAGCTATCGAGACGCTGCGGAATGAATTCCGTGCTCACCCGCCGATCGAGCTTCACACACTCATCCATCATTCCCCCCATCCAACAATCCCCGCCCCCGAGTTTCAAACTCGGGGCACCAGTGTGCGAGTTGAAAACTCATTCTACGCCCTCGCGCTCACGGGGGTGCGGCGGCCGGCGTCGTCGCGGAAGAAGGACTCCATGCGCTGGCGCATGTCGGCGTAGAACTGGGCGGCCATTTCTTCGAGCATCTCGGCCTTGGCTCCAATGCCCTGGGAGGCCAGGCGCTCGCGCTCGAGACGCATCTTTTCCTGGAAGGTCTGCTCCAGCTCCATGAGGTGCTCCAGGAAGGCTTTGGCCGCGCGGCTGCGGTCCACGCCTTCGATGAGGGCGCGCTCCAGCGGGCGGTTTTGCGTAATGTGCAGGAAGGGGCTGTCCACGAGCTGCTTCATGT
>JAGKWZ010000249.1 GCA_021151605.1 Verrucomicrobiaceae bacterium | reverse complement strand
GTCGAGACGTGCAGGAAGGCGGTGGCGATGCCGTCGGCGTTTGCCTTCACGCGTAACCATTGAGCTTTGAGGTCGCTCGGGAGGATCAGCGGCGAGTAGCCTTTGGCCGGTAGCTCGCGGGTGGTGAGTTCTTTCCACTGACCGCTGCCATCGGCATCCGTCTCGATAGTGAAGCTCACCGCAGCATCGCCGTGATTGACGAGGTGCAGGCAGCGCTGCTCATAGCCGCCGATCAGGATGGCATCGCTCGGCGTGTTGGCTTTCACCGCATCTTCCACCCACACACCGCCGCGTGCTTCGGCGGGGCCCCAGGATGGCAGGTCATCACGCTGGAGGAACTGCATGTTCGAGTGCGGCTGGCCGGGCACGGTGAAGGGGATGCCGTGCACCGAGGTCGCCTGCTGGCTGAAGACAAGTTGGTTGTTCCACTTCGTCATGTCGGTGACGGTGACGAGCGTTGACGCGATATGCCGCAACCCGGCGCTGTGGCCGTCGCGAAAGCCGATGGGCAGCTCGTAGAGTCCGTTGTGCAGGAACATCAAGCGCGGGCCATCGCCCACGTCGCAGATGCGCGGCCACTCGGTGTTCGAGCCATGCACGCCATCGGCGGTGTAGCTCGATTTGGGCAGGCGAAAGGTCGTCCAGGTGCCGGACTTCTCGCGCACCTTGATGAAAGCCGAGCGCAGGTCCCAGCCGAGCGCCCAGACGGGTTCTTCATCGCTCGTCGCGCCTGTGAGTCCACCGGGGCCGGTGATGTCGAGATGCTGCCGACGCGAGAGGATGCGCCACGTTTTGCCATCCCACTCGCCGAGGTTGCCGATGTCCTCGCTGATGCCGCGCCACATCGTCTGCCCCGTCTTGCGCGGCGTGGCGAGCGGTTGATACGGCGTTTGCAGATACGGCCACGTCAGCTTCTCCGTCTCAAACTTCGTCGCCGCGCTGGTGTAGTCCACTTTCCAAAAAGGCGCTGGCGCCGGGTCCTCGCCATTCGCGGCGATGAAGAATCGCCCCTGAGCTGTCCACGCGCCTTTGTAGTGCCAGCCGGGCAGTGGCTTCTTGAAAAGCTCCGTCACCGCCAGCGAATGCACATCCACTTCATACACCGCGCCCTCCTGCGTGAGGTAGAGCACCTTGTGCTCCGGGTCGGTGAGATGCCGCGCCAAAGCGGTGAGTCGTCCGGGCAGCTTGTCACGCGGGATGACACGCACCTTGCCCGCTTCATCAATGGCATACGAAGCGATGAACAACTGCCGCGACTCGCGATGAATCATCCGGCAGGCACTCGTGCCGCCCACGCTCTCCGGCCGGATCTCCAGCGACATGTCAGGCAGGATGGCGAAGAGCTTGTCATTGCCGCGCCCGAGGTCGTGGGACGTATAGGTCGTGCTCCACAGCTTCCCCGCCCACGGCACCGCCGCGCCGAGTCCGCATTCCATGGCCGACCTCTCGCGCTTCGGGTCCGAGTTGAAGACCGTGAGATGCGGATAGATGCCGGACACGCTGAGCGGATCAGCAGCGTGGGCTGCACCAGCGAGTGCCAGGGCGATTAGATGAACAAAGACGCAGGGGGTTTTCATGGGTTAGAGTCCATGCGGCGTGAGTGCTGAGTTCTCAAAGAGAACAACTCCGCCACGTTTGATGATCTCTTTCTGCACGGCGGGCAAGTTGACTGCACGTAGGTTGACCTTGGAATCCTGTGCCACCTTTGCTGCGATGCCGCAGGCTTCTCCGAGCGCCATGAAGACGGGCTCCATGCGCAGGGTTTGGTAGCCGACATGGCTGGCGCTGCACGCGACAGGCACGAGCAGTCCATCGACGCACTTCGGCACTAGGATGCGATACGGGAGCTGGAAAGGATCGTGGGAGACGAAGAAGTAACCGGGGCGCAGCAGCGGATAGGCGGGATCGTATTTTCGCACGGCATGGGAGTCGAACTCAAACTCGGTGACGGCGATGCCATCGGCGAAACGTGCGGGCAGGCCAGTCTCGAAGACGGGCTTCGCGTCGTTTTGCGTCAGCGTGTATTCGCCCCAGATGCGGCGGCCCTGTCGAACGTAGATGTGGTGCGGACGGTGGCGATGATCGGTGAACTCATCCTTGGGAAAGCCCCACTGACTGGCTTCGTCGCGTATCGACTGCGGCACGGCGGGATCGTTTTGCAGCAGCCAGACGAGGCCTTCGTTGTGGCTCCAGTAGCGGGCAAAGATGCGCTCGCGCTCGGCGGGACCGGCCTCGGGCCAGCGCCAGTTTTCTTCGGCCAGATCCAGCGACTCGGCAGGAACGCCGGTGTCTTGATGAGGATGGTCGCTGTTCACTTCGAACTTCCCATTCGGCATCTCATAAAGCTGGATGACTTGATTGAAGCGCGTGATCTTACCATCGGCGATTTGCGCCAGGACGTGCTTGTAGTCGTCGCGATTGAAAGCGGCAGGTTTCTCGACGGGCACGGCGTTCGCCTTGTCCTTCGTGAGGTGAAAGCGGAAGCAAAACGCCTGGATGCCATCGTCCGCCTCGCCGGTGGAGCCGGGCAGCGGATTGTAATCTTTGAAGCGCACATAGATGTGCCCCGCATGAGGCTCGCCAAAGGTCGCACGGCTTTCGCGTCCGACGCGATACGGCACACCCGCGAGCGCCGCGAGGTCGCCCTCGTAAGTGCAGTCGATGAAGGTCGTGGCGCGAAACTCAGTCTTCGTGCCCGGCTTGCTCAAATCTTCCGCCGTGATGCTGACGAGCTTCAGCGTGGGCCCAAAATCCTTCGGCGCGGCTCCGTCGATGCGCTTGCCGGGAGTCGCGACCTTTTCCACGCTATCGCTGCCCACGACGTTCGCTGAGACCACGCGATGCCGCTGGAGGAGCGTGATGTTCTTCTCCGCCGCGAGCATGTCGCGGAAGGTTTTCTCCGCGATGTGCGGCTCGAACATGTTGCCGCCTTTGCACACCTTCACCTGCTTCGAGTCCACGCCGTAAGTCGTCGTATAATGCTCGAGGATGCGGCGCTTGAACTCGTTGTAGAGCCCGCCGACCGCGCCGTGCTTGCGGATATCTGTGTTCGTCAATCCACCCGCGACGATGCCGCCGACATGCGCGGAATCTTCGAGCACGATGACTTTGGCTCCGCTCTTCGCCGCTGACACGGCGGCAGCAACACCCGATGGAGTCGCCGCGACGACAACAATGTCCGTCTTCTCGGAGGCTGAAGAGATTCCAAGGGTGCCGAACAGAGTCAGGACTGAGAGAAATGGAGCTTTCATGAGAAATAAACTCTATGCTCACTAACCTAGACTGTAGCGACAAAGGCTGTGCTAAATGCGACGGCTGAGGGCCCTCCATGATTTGGATAGATGCCTGAGACGCTGAGCGGATCAGCAGCGTGGGAGCAGACGGCGAGCAAAAGAGAGGCGGCCAACGTGTTTTTCATCGAACGATGATCTTGCCGAGTGACCGGCTTTTTTCCATGTCTCCAGACGACCGATCTTTGGTCTGAATCCGACCCGCTGTCAGGCGGTGGCACGCGCCGCATACTCGCCCGGCGTGCAGTGCATGAGACGCTTGAAGACCTTGCCAAAATGAGCCGCGTCCGCAAAACCCACGCGCAGAGCGATCTCGCCCACCGAGTAGCGACCGCTCTCCAGCATGCGGCAGGCATGATTCACCCGCACACGACCGAGAAAATCCGCCAACGTGCCCTTCGTGTGTTGGCGGAAAAGCCGGCCCAGATGATCCGCATTCACCTTCAGGGACTCGGCCACGCCAGCGAGCGTCATCGGCTCGGCATAATGATGGTGAACAAGTTCCATCGCACGCCGCAGCATCACCGGAAACTCCATCGCGGAAATCCATGGCAGCCCGCCCCGTCGCGGTAGGTCAGTCTCCAGCGGCACGCCCCAGGCCTCCGCCAATCGCGCGGCCATCTGAGCCACCAGGCGCAACCTCGCACGACGCGGCTCGATCTCCGCCGCCTCGACGTGCGCCGTCTTCATCATCTGCTCCAACAACGGCTCCGCAGGCACTCCGCGACGCTGCGCATACCGCCGGATGCGCCGCTCCGCCTCCGCTTCGGTCCCGCGAACGATCACCGAACCATAGTAGAAAGCCCCCAGCACACGCCCCTGCACCACCAGCGGCTCCACCATGTCCGTGAGGCCCAGATGGCACTGCCCGACAAAACCCACACCCCGCCGGATCAGCACCCGATTGACCGCATGCTTGTTGTTCAGGCATCCGCGCAGCGTCGCTCCCGTCTTCGCCAAGACACAAAAATCACAGCGATGAATCTTCCACTCCTCCGGCAAAGCCAAGTCCGGCACCCGCCGCGCTAACCCTGCCAGATCCGAAAAGCTGATGCGCCACGGCCCGTCGTCTTCGACCAGGGCGAGCAGTTGTTCGAGGAGGGAGGGTGGCATTGTGGGTAATCGTTTCGCATGCAGCCCTTCGCACGCTGCGCTCCTTTTTCCACCTCCGTGATCTGCGGCCCGACGAGCAGAGTAAAGCGGAAACAAAACTCCGCTGTCGGTGGCGTCGAGAGGTGATCACGAGCATCAGCGGCGTGGAGCGTGGTGAGCGGCACGAACAGCATGGCGGCTTTCAGCATGGGAGAAAGAAGAACGTGGCGAGGCGCCACATCAAGAAGACGGAAGAGCTGTTTTCGTCTTTCCCGGCTCTTTTTCACTGCGCCGCACCCGCTGCCCCGACGGACCAAATCTTCTCTTTTACAGTTGATGCCACTCTCACGAGCCAGCCAAGACTTGCTCAGCCCACAGCGCTCCCGCAGCTTTTGACTGTCCGGGAGCACCGGCGTGTTTTTGCACGTCGAGACCGAGTCCTGTTGTGGATCAAATCTTCATCACCAGGGTTCCAGCAGCTTCTTTGGCCTTCGGCTCCAAGCCTTTGTCTTCTTGGAAAGTCGGTTCTCCGGGGTTCACTTTGATGGTGTGCTTGCCTTGGGCATAGACACGGGGCTGGAATCGGTGGCCGCGCACGCGCACGGTGTAGAGGATGTCGCCGGTGGCTTCTTCGATGACTTGCACGACGGGGTTCTCAGCGCCTTCGATGTTGAGCTCGGGCAGCCAGCCGGCCACCTGGCGGCCGTCGTTGGCATCTTGAGAAATGGTGATAGGCCAACCGGGGAACTGGGCCTTGTCCCCATCAGCCACTTTGGCGAATCGAGGCCAGCATTCGAAGGTGGCCTGGCGGGTGGTTTTGTTGAAACGGATGAGCCCGTAGCCATCGGCGCGCTGCTTTTCGTCCTGTATGTCTTCCGGGTTCGCATAGGCCAGCATGCTGATGCGATTGCCGAGGCCGTCTTTGAAGTCGCCGGTCCATGGCAAGGGGCTGCCGGGAACGGGATTCGGCCCAGCTTTCTCATCCAGCGGATGCCACCAGCGACCGTAGATCGTATTGACCAACGCGGGGCTGGTGAAGCTATAAGGGCCGTCACCAAACTGCTCGATGCCATGACGCACGACGACCGCGAGGTGTTGGTCTCCGCACAGATGCGGCGCCCAGGCTCGGCGGATCTCCACCAGGGCGCGATTGCGGCCTGCCTGGGGCCAGCCATTGCAATCGAGGTCGGCGAGCAGGCGCTTGTCCACGCCGCCGTGCATGTGGACGGCACCGCAGAAGGCGGTGGCGGAGAGCACGCACTTCATCTCCGCTCCCTGGCTGTAGTCCCAGCCCCACTCGTGGAGGAATTTTTCCTGCCGCTTGCCCAAAAGCTCCAATCCGGGCAAATCGATGCTCTTCGGGTCATACGCCGGATCATTGATGTGATCGGGCCGCGGCCCCATCTGCGGGATCTTGCCCGCTGGGCCGCTTTTGAACTTCCTGTCTTCGAGAATCGCAAAGTCGATGCCACCCACCAGCATCCGCGTGAAATAGACGCGCACATCACGGCTCACCGGCTCGGGGTCATACGCATCCGGCAGATGCCAACTCTGCTGACGCTGCACCTGGTTCACATACGCCACCGGATAGCGGAAGCCGCCATCGGCATCGCCCTCGATGCTGGATTGCTTGCCGCTCTCGCCCCAGAGATTCCCGTGACCCACGTCATGATCATCCGGGATGCAGACCGTGGGCCGGTCGCGCATGATGTCACGGAACTGGAGGCCAAACTCAATCCAGCCCGCCGTGTGCTCGGTGTGGCGATAGGTCTGGTCGCCGCCAAAGAACAGCACGTCGGGATCTTGAGCGCGGAGATTGTCGATGATCTCCGTGCGCGGCCCGATGGTGCGGCTGGAGTTGCAGCTCATGTTGGCCACGACGATGACGTCTTTGTCCACGGGATCGCGGCGGATGAGTCCTTCAAACATGGCCTTCTGACCATGACGCACGCGGTAGGGCACATTCTTCGAGCCATCCCAACCCTCGATGCGGAAATGCGCATCCCATCCTGGATAGAGCACCTCGCTTTTCGCGACCTCCTTCCAGTCCTCACCCTCGTGTTTTACTTCGAGCCGAGCCATGCGCTGCTCGCCTGGTTTCAGCGGGAAGAGCTGCGCGCTCATTTTCAGCACGCCGTTCTGCTGCGTGTATTGGGCAAAGCACACCACCTCATCACGCGGCACGTTCATCGAGGGAGCGGGAGGTGGCCCGCCCTTGCCTTTGCCCTTCTTCTGATTCGCAGAGGCTTGAACCGCCTTCGTCCACCACTCACCCGTCGTGAGCGATTCGAGAGTCGGAAAAGCATCGCCAAAAGGTATCGCCTCATCAGCAGCCTGGCTGGAAGGAGAGACAAGCAGCAGCGGAGCCACTTGCAGGAGACGACGTCGGGATAGTTTCATGGGGTTGGGGTCGGATTCAATGGCGTGCGGGTTTTAGCGGCGGATCAACCATCGATGGGTTCGCTTCATGGCTACTTGAGGCTGTCGTAAACCTTGCGAATCATCTCGGGATCGATCTGGCCGCGTTCGGCCTTCTCGCGGTATTCTTTTCCCATCTGTTTGATCTGGGCCATGGCCTTGCGGAGACGCTTCTTGTCGATCTCGTTCTCCTGAGCCTCGGGTTCGTCGTGTTTCGGCAGGTAGGTGCGCAGTTCATCCACGATCGGCTTCAGCTTGGCATCGGTGATCAGATTGCGACGCTCCATCGGGTCGCTCTGATGATCGTAGAGCTCCTCGCTGCCGTCCGCATAGCGCGTGTAGCGATGTGTAGCCGAGCGCACGGAGTGATTCTGGAATCCCATCGTCGTGAGCGTGGGAAGACCGGGTTCCGATGGCGCTTTTTGCCAACCGGCAAAGCTGCGACCATCCAGACCTTCCTTTGTCGGCAAGCCGCACAGCTCCACCAGCGTCGGGTAGAGGTCGAGGAGGTTAACGAGGCGGTTCGATTTGATACCCGACTCCGAAAGGCCGGGCACGCGAATGATCAGCGGCACGCGTGTGGATTCCTGCCAGAGATCGGTTTTGCGATAGCGGAGCTTTTCACCCAGGAACCAGCCGTGATCACCGCAGATGACCACGAGGGTGTTTTCCGCGTAGCGACTCTTCGCCAGCTTGTCGAGCACCACGCCGACGCAGTGATCCGCATACGAGCACGCGGCGAGATAGGCCTGCGTGATCTGCTTGAACTGGTTCGCTTGCTGCACCCGCAGGAAATCCTCCGTCGGGCCAAACTTCTTCTTCCCGCGCGGCGTGAGGATGTCGTCGAGGTCATCGGGCACGATCTCTGGCACCTGCACCTGATCGAGCGGATGCATGTCGAAGAACTCCTGCGGCACATGAAACGGCAGATGCGGTTTCGAGATGCCCACGGCCATGAAGAACGGCTTGCCTTTGAAATCGAGGTCGAGCTGCTGCGCGGCCCATTCGCAGGTGAGGTAGTCACTCGTTTCCTTCGTCTTCGTGACCGTCGGCCCCCAATCGAACTCTTTCGCCTCCGCGTTC
Source organism: Verrucomicrobiaceae bacterium (assembly GCA_021151605.1). Taxonomy (GTDB): domain Bacteria; phylum Verrucomicrobiota; class Verrucomicrobiia; order Verrucomicrobiales; family Verrucomicrobiaceae; genus Prosthecobacter. Next base: position 818 of record JAGKWZ010000249.1, on the reverse strand, counting down.
GACTTTTGACCATCGAGCATCGGCAGCTTGTTCAGAGGCAGGTTGGCTTTGTCGAGGCCATCGCCACCGGCGGTCGGTTCCCATTCGTCGAAGGCCCACTGGCCCTCATCCATGCCGATCCAGCTCGGATGCTTGTGAAAGATTTTGCCTCTCGAAAGCGAGTGGTAGCCGTTCTGCGAGAAATACTGCGGCAAGGTGACCGCCTTCGCCGCGATGGGCGATGACTTCAGGTTGTTGCCATTGCCATACACGCCGCTGGTGGACGGACGCAGGCCCGTGAGCATCGCCGAACGCGACGCACAGCACACCGATCCCGGACAATACGCCTGCATGAACACCGTGCCGCCCGCTTGATTCGCCAGCCGGTCCATGTTTGGCGTCTTCGCCTGCGGATGCCCGCCAAAGACGCCGACCCAGTCGTTCAGGTCATCGATCTCGATGAAGAGCACATTGAGTTTGCTCGCAGGAGTCTCCGCTGCGCAAAGAACACTGTAGAGCGCGATGAAGAGGATGGTAATGAGTTTCATTGGGGTGAGATCGTTTCGCTTGTTCATCAGAGGTTCCGGAAAGCTTCGCTGAGCACGACCGCCTCAATCAGAGAGCGCAGGCCGTATTCCCTTTTCGGGAGTTCATCGACGATCCGCTCCACGATGGCCTCATCGAGCGCTTCCATGCGGCGGCCGCAGGCGTAGGTGAGGAGGCGGTCCGTAAGCATCTTCGCGAAGAGGTCTTTGCGCTGCACGAGGATCTTTTTCAGGCCGGACACGTCGTCGAACTTCTCGCCGCTGGGCAATTCGCCGCTGGAATCGATCTTCGTT
>JAGKWZ010000506.1 GCA_021151605.1 Verrucomicrobiaceae bacterium | reverse complement strand
CACATGCGTTACTTGCGAGAACTGATCCTGCCGCACCCCGCCATGAAGATCGTGCTGGAGGAGTATTTGCAATGCATTGATGCCGCGGCGGAACGCATCGAGCGACTGGAGGTGCACATGAAAGCCTTGCTCGAAGAGTGGCACATGAAGCCCGTGGTGCTCGCTCTCATGGGGTTTAAAGGTTATCAAACCGTCGCCGCCATGATCACCGTGAGCGAAATTGGTGATATCCACCGCTTTCCCCATCCACGCCAGCTCATGGCGTATCTCGGACTCGTGCCGAGTGAAAGCAGCAGCGGCGGAAGCCGTGCGCAGGGAACCATCACGAAGTGCGGCAACGGCCACCTGCGCTGGATCTTCAACGAATGTGCGCAGCACTACCGCCTGACGCCGAAGATCAGCCAGGAACTCACCACACGACAGGAAGCCATCCCGAAAGAACACCGACGCCAGGTCATCGAAATCTCCTGGCGCTGCCAGAACCGACTCCATGAACGAGGGCGTAAACTCGCTGCCCGTGGCAAGACACGACAGAAAGCACAGATCGCCATGGCACGAGAGCTCGCCGCCTTCGTGTGGGAAGTCATGAGAGCCGTGATGCCCAAAGCTGACGGCAGCCACGCCGCCAGCACAGCACGAGCACCCAAGGCCGAAGCGAGCGCCAAAGCAGGCGCTAAAAAGAAAGGCCGTGAATACACACTCAACCTGGAAGGGAAAGCCGCCCCAAGCTCCAAAGAAACCAACGCCGCATCACGCGAACCTGGCAGATCAGATGCGCCGCTCCGTGCAAGGAAAAATCCGGCATAACTCGCTACGCTCGGCCTGCGCTACGCTGGGCACTTATTCCGTTTTTTCCTTGCACTACGCTCTGCATCTGAAAGCCGTCAGTATCGGTTTCGCCAGAGGCGAAGCCGGGTAGCAACCCGACATCTGAACCACCAAAAGAACCCCAACCCACCAACACACTCGCACCTTAGAATCAGACTGATCGACGCGGAGGCCAGCACACGAGAGGCGTTATGAGATAAGAGAGACCGAAAGGTCTTTTGAGCGCTCGAGCCAGCCTGACTCTGAGGTGAGATTAACAACCCAAGCAGAAGGTCATCAAAAATGACAGTGAACCCACATTCCCACTTGCCAAAACCGGAGCCATATCAACGCCTCGGATCAGGCGACGGCGAGCGGGAAGCGTCGATGACACGACAGATGCCATTCGAGCCGTTGCCTGCATCCGTTTTGTTCGGCCTTGGTGGTGGACGTGATGGCTTCATGTGGGTCAGGATATCGAATCCAGTCGGTGCCGTGTGACAGACCACTTTCCGTCCGTCCTCTTGAGGTAGTAAGTATGTTCATCTGCGGACAACAAGCCGCTGTAGATCCCTCCGGAAACCTCCACCTCGGTCTCGCTGACCCGCTTGATCTCGCGGATGTAATAGATCGTGCCCCTCTCCCCGCTGGCTTTATCCGAGATTCCCTTCTTCATTTCAGGGTAGTCGCACTCCGAAACTCGTTTCACTCGCGGTGCGGTTCCCTCAAATCGCTTCAAAAGCGCCACATCAACATCAAGGAACTTTGGTTCGTTAGTGGCGAGCCCGATGAAGCATGGATGGGTCGGCACTTGACCACCAGAAGCGCTCATCTGGAACTGATACCGAAAGGTCGCCTCCCGAATGTCTGAAACTACGGGATCGACTGGCGGCGGGGTCGATGGACTGCAACTAGCGAGTCCCAAGCCAAGAGCGAAAGCCAAAATGGTAGGCAGGCTAGTCTTCACGAGTTGGCGATGGATTCCGTTTCTTGGCCGAACAATTCAGATCAGAAACAAATTTGTTCTGTTCGTCAAGTACGCTATGGGCCACAGAATCGTTGCTTTAGGACGGCTTGAGTGTTTCATGAGTGTTGATTTTCACTCAAAAAAGGCAGAAGTAGCAACATTATTGTGGCTTCAAATTCTCGTGAGCGTGCAATTTAGCATGAAACTATTGAAATAAAACTCGAAGACCGACTGCGCCAGACTGCAAGACTGGAAGCTCCTTGGTTTATGCGATAAAAAAACGTGAGTTGATGTTTTTTTTAAAAAAGTAGGCCTGTGGGTGTCACAATGTGGGTGGGTTTTGGCATATAGAAGGATGAACTTCACTGCCAACCACCATGAGCCGTGCCGATCGTTCTCCTGGACCGTCCCCTCGGGGCGAGGGCGGTGCTTTGCCAGGAGCCGGTGAAGTGTGTCAGAATCTGGCTGCCGCCCAGGGGCCCCTGAGCTTGGTGGTAAAAAAGCGTCGGCGGGAGAAAAACATGTTCTTTGAGGTGGAGCGTATGCGGCTGGGGCTGGGCTGGGTAATCACCTGGCTGCGGAAGCGCACGGGGCGCTCCGCTGCCTGGGTGGCGCACCGCATCCGGCGTGGCTCGCAGACGGTGCGGGATGTGGAAAAGGGCACGTTCGGTGACTTTGGCTGGAGTAATGCCTACCTGATCTGCCGCTGTCTGAAATACCAGATGTCCCGCGTGGAGGAGCTGACATGGCGCTACCTGATTCATGACTACAATCATCAAAGGCGTCTGCACAAAAAAGAGCCCAACTGGGTTTACCATCCACCCTGGAGTGAAGAAAGGGAACGCGAGAGAAGCACAGAAGATGCCAAACTTTACATCCGTAAGCATAAGGCTCAAAATCGTGCACGGCACACCGGGTTAGCGTAAGGGCAAGACGTGCGTCATGCTCTCCCCATGAACGCAGCACGGGTCTTTCAGTTCACTCACCTTCCCAGCCCTCAGGCTAGGGTGAATGGCGCGGAGTTGCTGGCAGTCGAGGATCAGGTCCATTCAGCGGCCCGTTGGTTGTTCATCACGTCCTTTTGGCAGAGGCCAACAAGCCAGCGTGAAACTTCAACGGCGCATTACCAAACGCCAACGGAGCATTGCCAACCTGCAACGGCGCACTGCCAAGCTGCAACGGCTCATTGCCAAGCTGCAACGGCTCATTGCCAAGCTGCTACGGCTCATTGCCAAGCTGCAACGGC
>JAGKWZ010000248.1 GCA_021151605.1 Verrucomicrobiaceae bacterium | reverse complement strand
ACTTCGGCGTGCGCAGCATCTTCATCGGCTGCGGCATCCTACTAGTCATCCTCGCGCTCATCGCCTTTGTCCTAGATCGCTCCAGTGCAAAGAAGGCCGGTGGGCTCGCCGCCCTGGCCCTCCTTTCCGCAAGCATCGGCTCCCAGGCCCATGAGCAGCCGGGCAAAGACGTCCTCTTCGTGCAGGAGTCCTTCTATCACCGCATCGAAGTCTCTGAGCAGGGCAGCAGCCCGTACAAACAGCGCCTCCTCAGGCTCGATTCCACCCCCGAAGGTGCCATGAACCCCGACGATGGCTCCCTCGTCATGGACTACCAGCACTACTGGAAACTCCCCCTCATGAAGGACCAGCCCCGGATCGACAGCGCCCTCTTCATCGGCGCCGGAGCCTTTGGCATGCCCGAGGCCCTCTCCCGCGAGTTCCCGAATGCCAAAGTCGATGTCGCCGAGATCGACCCCCAGGTCATCGAGGTCGGCAAAAAGTTTTTCAAGCTCGCCGACCACCCGCGCGTCACCGCCCATGCCGGCGATGCCCGCCGCTTCCTCAATGAACAGACTGGCCAGAAGTGGGACCTCATCTTTGGCGATGCCTACGCCGGCGTCCGCTCCATCCCCTCGCATCTGGTGACAAAGGAGTTCTTCCAGCTCGTCGCCGATCACCTCACGCCCGAGGGCACCTTCGTCATGAACGCCATCAGCGCCGTCCAGGGCCCGCGGGCCGAACTGCTCGGCGGCCTGCTCTCCACCCTGCGCAGCGTCTTCCCCCACGTCGAGACCTTCGCCGTCCAGGGCCCGCGTCAGATGACGCAAAACATCATCATCCTCGCCTCCCGCCAGGACTGGAAGCCCCTGCTCACTGACCGCTTCCACGCCAACGGCACCTGGCAGGACCGCATCAGCCGAAGCTACATCGCCGCCAACCAACTCCCAGCCAACGGCCCCGTCTTCACGGATGATTTCAATCCAGTGGACAGGATCATCGCGCGGGGATTGCTGGAGTGACTGGAAGCATCAACGGTTCAGCAACCTAGGCTATTGACACAAGCTTTGATCGCACTTCAGAGGATACTTTTGTTACGAAATCCAGAGTTCCTCAGAGCAAGAAATAGAGCCGTCAGCATATGAATAGCGAAAGCCTTTGCCATGGGTGCCACCGAACTGCCACTCAAAGTAGTAGTCGTTGGACCCTATGATGGGAGCAAAGGCAGCTAATCCAAACTCATGTGTGCCTCTGCGAAAGATGTCAGACGGTGGACGCAACTGAGCGGACACCCAAGGCATATCATTCTGAACTACATAGAAGCGAACAAACTCCGACACTGAGCGTGGCTGACCCCGACCGGCTTCAAGTAACCATGTAGCGACGACAGGCGTCAATATCCGATGAGCATCTATGTCGTAACAGAATGCTTTGTGCTGCCGAAACCATACCTTCGGAGGTCGGAGTCCCGGTGAAACTGACTGCCAAGTCGCCAGTAACTGCCCGCAGAAGTAATCTGCGGCTTCCTTGGGAGATGGAAGAGTGGTGCTCACGATATTAAGCTAACACTTAACCGAGTTAACAGATTTTGGCTGTGTCCACATCCTTCTCCTCCACGGATGGCTCGTCTGGGTAAGGCGGTAGCGTTCATGGGCATCGGTTTACTCTGCCCGGCCGGGCTCAGGCAAACACAATCTGCGCTTTGTCTTGTTTAGGATGGCGGCGCCATGGGTAAAAATCTTTGGTCGAGAGAAGGAAGGAAAATTCTAATCATTGTCCAAAAATCAGTATTTTCACAGAAACCGCGCTCGCTTTTCCGCCAAAAACACATCCCCCATCGCCAAGAATACCACTGTGAAAATTCACAGTGAGCTTCGGAACGTCACGAAGCCCGTTTTCTTCCTTACGGCTGGCCTCGTGAACACATAAAAAAGACGCGGCCTGGGGCGGGCCGCGTCTGATTGGATTGCTGGATGTTGGACTCAGCTCAGGAAGTTGATCTTCCCGACCTGTCCGGCGGCCATGGCAGCGTGCTGGGCATCGCTGCAGGCGCGGTCGATGGGGGCATCGGGCTCGGCGTCGCTTGGGGTGAGCAGGCCGTTCGCTGTCATCCAGCGCTCGACTTCCTCGCCACTGATATCGGGCAGCATGGTGCCGTTGATCTCGACGCAGGGGCTGAGGGGTTGGCCGCTCTTTTGCTCCATCTCCCAGCGGAAGGCGGGATTTTTGATGATGTCCTTCTCTTCATAGGGAAGGTCGTATTTGCGGAAGATGGCGCGAACGCCCTCGCTCCAGCCGCAGTAGGTTTTCAGGTAGGCGGTGATTTTGGGTTGGCTCATAAAGGTGGGTAAGTGGATTAGGTTTTACGGAAGTCGGGACGGTTTGGCCGCGAGCAAAGTGGAGATCAAACCAGAGCGGCGATGCGGCGGCAGACTTCTTCGACGTTGGCGCGGCTGTTGAAGGCGCTGATGCGGAAGTAGCCTTCGCCAGCGCTGCCAAAGCCGCTGCCGGGAGTGATGACGACATTTGCCTCGTTCAGCATCTTGTCGAACATCTGCCAACTGGTGAGGCTATTCGGGCAGCCGACCCAGACGTAGGGGGCATTCACTCCGCCGAAGACCTGGAGTCCGGCTTTTTTGCAGGCCTCGACCAGGAGGGCTGCATTGCCCATGTAGTGCTCGATGAGGGCGCTGACCTGGGCTTTGCCCTCAGGGCTGTAGATGGCCTCGGCTCCGCGCTGGACGATGTAGCTGGTGCCATTGAACTTGGTGCTGTGGCGGCGGCTCCAGAGGGAATGGATGGCCTGCTTGCCGCCGGACTTGGTTTTGCCCATGAGGCCTTTGGGGATGACGACGACGGCGCAGCGGACGCCGGTGAAGCCGCCATTTTTGGAGAAGCTGCGGAACTCGATGGCGCAGTCGCGGGCACCTTCGATCTCATAAATGGAGCGTGGCAGCTCGGGATCGCGGATGAAGGCCTCGTAGGCGGCGTCGTAGAGGAGTGTGGTGCCGTTGGCGAGGGCGTATTTGACCCAGGCTTCAAGCTGGGCACGGGTGGCGACAGCGCCAGTGGGGTTGTTCGGGTAGCAGAGGTAGGCGAGATCGACCGGCTCGGAGGGGATCTCGGGGACGAAGCCGTTGGCGGGGGTGCACTTCAGGTAGTGTAAGCCTGCGTAGGCTCCGCTTTCGTCCGCCTCGCCGGTGTTTCCGGCCATGACGTTGGTGTCCACATAGACGGGATAGACGGGGTCGGTGATGGCGATTTTGTTTCCAGCGCCAAAGATGTCGAGGATGTTTCCGGTGTCGCACTTGCTACCGTCGGAAATGAAGATCTCGTCTGCATCCACCTGGATGCCGCGTGCCTTGAAGTCGTGCTCAGCGATGGCATTGCGGAGGAAGTCGTAGCCCTGCTCTGGGCCATAACCACGGAAGGTGGAGCGCTCGCCCAGTTCATCGACAGCCTTGTGCATGGCGGCACGGACGGCCTCAGGCAGGGCCTCGGTCACATCACCAATGCCACAGCGGATCAGGCGCTTGGCAGCGTCGGGATTGCCCTCTGTGAAGGCTTTGACGCGGCGGGCGATTTCAGGGAAGAGGTAACCGGCTTTGAGCTTGTTGTAGTTTTCGTTGATGTAGGCCATGGCGGGGGAAAAGGGGCCGCCATGGTGGCGAGTCGCGGCAGGGATGCAAGTCTCTCGAAATCCCGGTCGGCTAACTCTGGTCACGACCCGTAACCAAAGCAAAACGGTCGTCGCGGGCAGTGGTCAGCGTTTCAGTCCATCCATCATGCATTCCATATTGATCATCGGCTGCGGCAGCATCGGGGAGCGTCATCTGCGCTGCTTTCAAAAGACAGGTCGCTGTACCGTTACCGCCTGCGACACCAATCCCAAGCTGCTCAGCGCGATGGAGGATCGCTACGGCGCGGCGGGCTTTTCCTCACTCGATGAAGCGCTCACGGCTGGCACCTACGATGCGGCGGTGATCTGTACACCGGCGCATCTGCACCTGCCGATGGCGAAACGGCTGCTCGGGCTGGGGTTGCATGTGTTCATCGAGAAACCGCTCGCGATTGATGAGTCGCTGGTGCCGGAGGTGCGGGCTGCGATCTCGGCATCGGATCGTTTTGTGGCCGTGGCCTATGTTTACCATGCCATGCCCTGGAATCAGCAGGCACGGGCGTTTCTGCAAAGCGGTCAGATCGGGCGTGTGCTCCAGGCAAGCTCCATCTCCGGCCAGCATTTTCCCACCTTCCGCCCAGCCTACCGCGAGATCTATTACACCAGGCGAGAAACCGGTGGTGGGGTGATCCAGGATGCACTTACCCATGTGGCTAATGCGGTCGAATGGATGTTGGGCCCCTGCACCCGGGTGTATTGCGATGCCGCGCATCAGGCGCTGGAAGGTGTGACCATTGAGGACACCGTGAACGTCACCGCTCGCCACGGCAATGTGATGGTCAGTTATGCCATGACTCAGTTTCAGGCACCCTATGAAAACGTCCTCCACATTCATGGGGAACGTGGCAGCGTGAAGATCGAGGGCCTTCAACATCGCTGGGGTGTGATGATGCACGGGGAAACCGAATGGACCTGGCACTTCACCCCGCCGCTGGAGCGTGACGACCTCTTCATCGCCCAGGCCAGCGCCTTTCTCGATGGCATGGAAGGTCGCCCGAATCCTCTCTGCACCTTCGAAGAGGCTGTGCAGACCCTTCGTTTCAACCTCGCCGCCCTCCGCTCATCCGACACCGGCACTGCCATCGACCTATGAATCGCGAATTGAAGCTCGCCATGCTCGGCATGATCGAAGGAAACGGCCACCCGTATTCCTGGAGCGGTATCATCAATGGCTACAACCCCGCCGAGATGGCGAAGTGCCCTTACGCCGGCATTCCGATCTACATGGGCAAACAGCCGCTCGAATCCGTGCGCATCCCCGGAGCCCGTGTGACTCACATCTGGTGCGATGATCCTGCCGACGCACCGAAAGTCGCCGCAGCGAGCCTTATCGAGCATGTGGTCGAAAAACCGGAGGACGTGATCGGCCAGGTCGATGCCGCCGTGATAGCCACGGATGACGGAACTGATCATGTGAGGCGTACGCGACCCTTCATTGAGGCTGGATTGCCCGTCTTCATCGACAAGCCGATGGCCACGACGATCCCCGAGCTGCGCCAGATGGTGCAGTGGCATCGCGAGGGCCGCATTCTGCTCTCCACCAGCGGCATGCGCTACGCGCCGGAGATGCGGGCGGACTTTTCCCAGCTCGGCGACCTGCGCTGGATCACCAGCTTCACCTGCAAGACCTGGGAACGCTACGGCATCCATGCTCTCGAAGCTGTGGAGCCGCTTCTGGGCCCTGGTTTTCTAATCGTGCAGGCCCACAGCGATGCTGGCGGCGATGTGATGCACCTCACGCATCGCAACGGAGTCAAAGTCACCATCGGTGCGCTGCATGACGCGTATGGCAGCTTCGGTGCCGTGCATCTGTATGGCACGAAAGGCGATCTCGCCCTGAAGCTCACCGATACCTACCACGCCTTTCGCGGACAGCTTGTGGCCTTCATCGACATGCTGCGCACCGGACAGCGCCCTCTTCCTTTTGAAGAAACCGTCGAGCTTATGGCCGTGATCATCGCTGGAATACGAAGTCGCGAGCAGGGCGGGACACCTGTTTGCATCGCTGACGTTTTGAGTGCTTTGTAAGCACGCAATGCAACAATGGTGACTCACACATCGCTACAAGAATCTTCAAAGCGAATGGAGGCTGGGCGAGTAGGGAGAAAGAGTTGTCCGAAGTTTCATGAGCCGAATCAACACCTCCTTCACTCCACTCTCAGCGGCAGAGAGACACGGCCCTCACGATCCACGGATTGGATCTCAAACCGGTAAGTGCTAGCAGGAAAAAGCTGCCGACTCAGGTCGATCTGATTGGCCTGCGTTTCTATCGTGGCCTGTGGCAGCACCTCTGCCTCGCTGAATGCCGCGCCCGGCTTCACCAGCACTGGCGTCACTCGATAGCCTACCGCACCCGCAACCGCTTCCCAGCTCAGCGCGCCCTTGTTCATCAAAGCTTTTGTGGGGGCTGCTAAATCTTGAGCCACAGCACTCGGAGCGCGAATCGACACACGCCAAGCATCAATGCGACCATTCGCGGGCGAAATGACCACGAGCGAATCACTGCCAGTCAACGTCATGCCGGCATTGCCGCCGCTCAGACTCGTCAAAACGTAAGCGCGGCTCCATTCGCGGCCATTTCCATCGGCGGAGAGGTAGAGGCGGCAGTGATTCTTCGAGTGTGCTGTGAGCAGTGCCAGCACGCCATTCGGCAGGAACTGCAGAGTCGGCAACTTACCCGCTGCGGCCATTTTCTCCGGCGCAGACCAAGTCTGGCCGCGATCCGTGGATCGCACGCTCACCAGCGATGCCTTGGAGCTGCTGCCCGTGCGCACGATAGCGAGCCAGTCACCACCTTTCGTCGGCGAAACGGTCGTCTCCAGCCACGGCGTCGTCACCGGCGCACCCGCCTTCACCATCGCCGCCGCCGTCGTGATGCTCGAACGCACCGTCCAGCGCCTTCCACGATCCGCCGAGGTCAAAAGCAACGCGTGATTCCCGTGCCTGCCCCACGCATACGCGGGCATGAAAAGCGCTCCGTTTTCATCCTCAAAGACATGCGGAAGCGGCCTCGCGATCACGCCATACTCCGCTGGACACTCGATCACCGCTGTCTGCGACTGCCAGGTGCGCCCCTGATCCTTTGAGATCGCGATTTGATATGCGTCCGACGGCACATCCTTCGCCGTCAGTTCGCCGCGTTTCTTAGGATCAGGCACCCAGCGTATGCCAAACGCGAGCAACTCGCCACGGCGCAGCCTATCCGCCCAGAGATCAACCATCCCCGCCATCGGCCAATCATCCTGCTGCGCCGTCCACGTCGCCCCACCATCCTCCGAAACACTCGCCCCCGTGCCCCCGCTGCCACCAAAGTCATCGGGATGATTCGGGTAAAACATCAACAGCCGATCACCCACCGAGACGATCTGTCCCGCCCCCGTGATGCCCACACGCTCCACGACCGAGACACGCGGCTGCACAATCACCTGCGGGGCAGCAGCCCAGACGTGGGCGTGAACGACGACAAGAAACAAAAGGGATTTCATGGTGCGATACAACGCAGGTTGGGACGAATTGCTTTACTCTTCATCTCCACACTTCCCGCCCACCTAGTGGCTTCATCCTGGCTCACTTCGCACGCTCCACCTCGATCATCATCGCGTTCACTTTCGGAGCATCGTGAATGTAGAGCAGCTTGCCGGGGCTGATCTCGCGGATGCTGGTGTAGTTGAAGCCGACTTTTTCGGAGATGACGTGATGCACGGGCCAAGTTTGGCCCCCATCGAGGCTGAACATGAGGCAACTCGCAGGGCGACCGTAGCTGCAGGCGAGCACGCCGTTGCTCATGAGCACCAGATCGGGCAAAACGCGACCGACTTCGAGTTCTACGGGCTTGGTCCAGGTCTTGCCGGCATCGTGTGAGAACATCTGCTTCATGCGGCTGTTTCGATCACCGCGAATGACGGCGGTTTGCTCGGTGGCGCTGAGGCGGCACACGGCGGGCTCTCCACCGGGGCCGATGGTGCTGAAGTAGGTCCATGTCTTGCCTTCGTCGGTGCTGCGCATGAGGTGGGACATGCGCACGGTATTGTTGCGGCCATCGGGCAGCTTCACGGCCTTGCGACTCCACACAACCATCGTCGCGCCGCCATCGGCATCGTTCCAGATATGACGCTCGCAGATGATTTGATCGCCTTTGGCTTCGTTGGTGAATTCCTTGGTGAACTCGACGTTCGGGCCGGCCTTCTTGGCGGCCTTGACGAATTCATCAGCCACGCCCTGGCCGTAGGCGGTGCGGTCATCGATGATGGCGATCTTCTTGGCCGCCATGTCCTTGACGGCGAACTCGCCCAGCACCTTGCCCTGTTGCACGTCGTTGGCCATGACGCGGAAGGCGCCCTTGTAGCCCTGCTGGGTGTACTTGGGATTGGTGGCGGAGGGGGAGATTTCGACGATGCCGGCATCGTTGTAGATGCGCGAGGCGGGAATGGTCGTGCCGGAGTTCAGGTGGCCGATCACGCCGTTCACTTTAGCGTCGACCAGCTTCTGTGCGACCGCCGTGCCTTGTTTTGGATCGCTGCCGTCGTCTTCCAGCTGCAGCACGAATTTGACTGGCTTGCCGTCGATCTTGATGCCCTTCGCATTCAAGTCTTCGATGGCCATCTTGGCGCCGTTTTCATTGTCCTTGCCGAGGTGGGCCTGCGGGCCGGTGAGCGGGGACGCGTGACCGATGCGCACCACCAGATCGCCGTTCGCGGGCGTCGTGGTCGCGGCGGCGCCGGCTGCGGGGGCTTCGGGCTTCTTGCCGCAGGCGCTCAGGGCCACGGCAGCGGCCAGCAGGCTGAGGGATGCGATTTTTTTCATGTCGGTGTCCACTCCCGGTTTTGATTGCGGCGATTCTAGCAATGTTCCTGCCAAGTTGCGCTATCCCCGCAAACAGATAAACTGCCCGCCATTCACGATCCGCCCGGAGTACCTCCCCATGCCCAGCCCGACCCTGGAACTCACGCTCGACCTGATCCGCCGTCCCTCGGTGACCCCGGCCGACGCCGATTGCCAGGAAACCATGATCCGCCGCCTGGAGGCGATCGGCTTCCGCGTCGAGCGCCTGCGCTTCGGGGATGTGGACAACTTCTGGG
>JAGKWZ010000247.1 GCA_021151605.1 Verrucomicrobiaceae bacterium | reverse complement strand
GCCCACCCGCAACCGCAGCCGCCCCGAAGCCACTGACAAAGACGACAAAACCAAACCCGCCGCCCACCTCTACATCCTCCGCGACGGCAAAGCTGAGCCGCTCCCCATCAAAACCGGCCTCACTGATGGGCGATACACGGAGGTGTCTGGGGAAGGTTTGGTTGAGGGAATGCAGGTGATTTTGAGGAACAATGTGCCGACGAGTTGAGCGCGGCGTTCCATGACGTAGCTCGGCTTTCCAAAGCCGAGTCCGCCTGAGCGGTGCGGCTGAATCCGCTCTTGGCATTTCCGCTCATTTGTATCAATCTCAGCCCATGGACCTGCTCAACTACCAACGCACCGTCTTTGGCTTTCACGGCTGTGATAAGCGCGTGGCCGATGCCGTCCTCACCGGCAAGACCAAGCTCAGCGCCAGTGAGAACGCCTACGACTGGCTTGCCCGAGGCATCTACTTTGGGAACACGGTCCGATGCGAGCGCTTGAGTGGGCCATCCAGCAGTCCAAACGCAAAAACAGCCACATCAAAGAACCCGCCGTCATCGGCGCGGTGATCCAGCTCGGAACCTGCTTTGATTTGCTGGATGTGAAGTTCACGCGTGAGTTGCAACGAGTGTCCGAGCGGTTCATCGCCAAGTTCAAGGCTGAGGGCGGGGCATTGCCAAAGAATCAAGGAGTCACGGGAGGAGACTACGATTGGCTCAAGCGCCACCTCGACTGCTTCGTCCTGAACAACACCCTTCCCATCATCGAGGCCTCTCTGGACTGCGAGTTCGACACCGTCAGGGGCGTGTTCCAGGAAGGCGAGCCGATCTTCAAAGGTGCAGGCCTGAAACTGAAATCCCACATTCAGATCACCGTGAGAAATCCCTCCGCCATCATCGGCTACTTCAAACCAGAGAACCTTTGACCGCTGCCCATCTTCGACCATTTTCCTCAAATGAAAACGAAACCCACAACCGATCCCATGCGCCTGAGCGAGAAGGACTTTTCTGCCCGCATCACAGCCTATTTGAAGAAGTTCGACGCCATGCCGAGCAAAAAGCAGAAAGCTGAGTTGATTAAGTTCGGCTGGTTTAATGCCGATGGCACCGTGCCCGTCTATCCCATGGACCATGTGCCGCTGGGGCCGAGGGAGTAGTTGGTTCATCAGCCTGCTGAGCCATCTCGACTCATGACCGACCTGATGAAACAGCTCACCGCCCGCAAGGTGGAACGTCGTCGTCAGCTCGCTGCGCTGCCGGTGGGCGAAAAGCTGCGCATGCTGGAAGAGATGGTCGCTGCTGCGAAAACCATCAGCGCCACGCGACCGCCGAAACCTGCGAATCCAGTCCGAATCGCGAAGAGTCTTCCCGTGGTTCTACACTCGTAGAATTTCATGAACCGCAGAGTTTGCAGTCATCATTGTTGCGGCTTCGGAGTTCTTTAAAAGCAGGTATTCACCCCATTCAGCGTGGTGAAGCCGTGGCTTAGACTGGCTCTGAACCCATCACGGAGCCTGCTGCCATTCAAACTGAACTCACACCTGAAAAGCTCGCGGCGGACACGCGTGATTCTCCGCTCATCGAACTGCATGGGCTGACAAAGATCTATGGGCTCGGCGATGCGGCGTTTCAGGCGTTGAAGGGGATCGATTTGACGATTCGGAAGGGGGAGTTTGTGGTGATCATGGGGCCGAGTGGGTCGGGGAAATCGACGTTGATGAATGTGCTGGGCTGTCTGGATACGCCGACGAGCGGGCATTACCTGTATGAAGGCATCGCGGTGGAGACGCTGGATGCGGATCAGCGGTCACTGCTGCGGCGGTATGCGCTGGGGTTCATTTTTCAGGGGTTCAACCTGCTGGCACGGACGAGTGCGCTGGAGAATGTGGAGCTGCCGTTGTTGTATCGCGGCATGTCGCGGAAGGACCGGCATGAGAAGGCCACGGCGGCGCTAACGGCGGTGGGATTGCCGACGAAGCTCGACAGCACGCCGGGCGAGCTTTCCGGCGGGCAGCAGCAGCGCGTGGCGATCGCGCGGGCCATCGTGACGGAGCCGAGCACGCTGTTTGCCGATGAACCGACGGGTAATCTCGACTCCGTGACGACGCGCGACATCATCGAGATCCTCACGCGGTTGAATGTGGATCGCGGCATCACGGTGCTGATGGTCACGCATGATGAAAACGTGGCCGCATGTGCAAAACGGCGCGTGGTGATCAAAGATGGCCTCGTCGAATCCGACTCCACCTCGCCATGATCTGGAACGCCTTTGCCATCGCGGTGCGGGAGATCAGCCGCAACCTCACACGGGCCTTTTTGACGGTGCTGGGCATCTTCATCGGCGTGGCGTCGATCATCACCATGGTCACGCTGGGCGAAGGAGCCACGCTGGCGGTGAAAGCGCAGATTTCCAGCCTGGGGAGCAATCTGCTCACGCTGCGGCCTGGAGCGGGTTTTGGACAACGTGGCTCGTCGGCGGGAGTGCCGAGCTTCACGGAGCGAGATGCGGAAACGCTCGGCGAGCAGATCGCCAGCATCGCTGCCATCGCGCCGGTGCGCACGGCGTCACTGAGCACGATTTACCTCAGCAATGCACGAGCGAGCTCCATCACCGGCACCACGCCGATCTATTTCCAAATCAACAAGTGGAGCCTCGCGGAAGGACGACTCTTCACGGAGGCGGATGTGCGCTCTGGCAGCGCGGTGTGTGTGATCGGCAATACGGTGCGTGTGGAGCTGTTTGGCACCGAAAACCCCATCGGGGCGAGCATTCGCATCGGACGTGCCTCGTGCGAGGTCATCGGGCTGCTGGCGACGAAAGGCCAGGCGGGCATGGGCGATCAAGATGACACCATCATCATGCCGCTTTCCTCGCTGCAACGTCGGCTGATCGGCAAGACGTCGTCGCATGACATCAATCAAATCTCCATCTCCGCCGTGGAAGGCACGAACAGCCTGGAGCTGATCGCCGAGATCACGCAGATCATGCGCCAACGGCGGAACCTGCAAAGCAACCAGGACAACGACTTCAACATCTTTGACACCCGCCAGATCGCCGAGACGCTCGGCTCCACGACGCAGCTCATGACCATGCTGCTCGCGGCGGTGGCCGGAGTGTCGCTGCTCGTCGGTGGCATCGGAATTATGAACATCATGCTCGTTTCTGTGACCGAGCGCACGCACGAGATCGGCATCCGCCTCGCCATCGGCGCCACCGCGAGCGAGGTGCTTCTGCAGTTCCTCGTCGAAGCCGTCACGCTGTCCTGCATCGGCGGCATCGTGGGCATTCTCATTGCTTTGGGGCTCTGTTACAGCCTCGCGCAGGTCATCAAGGTGCCGTTCAACTTCAACACGCAGATCAACGTGATCGCTTTCGCCTTCTCCGCGATCGTCGGCGTGCTGTTTGGCTACACTCCGGCACGCCGGGCGGCCAAGCTGAACCCGATTGATGCGCTGCGGCATGAGTAAGTAGCATTTCACCCCATGGCGAAGCTTTGGCCACCGGGACGAAGATTGCAATCGCCGCCATCCATCAACCCCGCCGGAACCCTTGAGAACGTTTATCCCCCCATCAAGTCCGGGACGATGGTGATGATCTCCACCGTCAGCGGCGAAAAGACCCACATCATGACCATGCCATGCAAACCCATGCTCATCGGAATCGCCGCCGACCACGGTGGATACGAATTGAAGGAGTATCTGTCCAGAAAGCTGCGTGAGGCCCGATTCGAGGTGATTGATTTTGGTGATCGTGTGCCGGACTCGGGCGACGATTACCCCTACTATGTCGTGCCGCTGGCGCGTGCCGTGGCCGGAGGCGATGTGGATCGAGGCGTGGCCATCTGTGGCAGCGGTGTCGGTGCATCGGTCGTCGCGAATAAGGTGCCAGGAGTTCGTGCCTGCTTGATCCACGAGACCTTCTCCGCTCATCAAGGCGTCGAGGACGATGACTTGAACATGATCTGCCTCGGCGGCCTCGTGGTCGGTCACGCGCTTGCCTTGGAACTCGTGCAGACTTTTCTCACTGCTCGGTTTAGCGATGCTGAGCGCCATCGTCGCCGTCTGGCAAAAGTGACTGACTTGGAACAGGAAGCACTGAGCATCATTCGTGTCACCGACGCGCCCATTCAACTGCCGAGCGATGCCTCGGCGATGGATGCGTGGCGGAACGAAGGTGATCCCAACTGAGTTGCCGTTTGGGACGGGCAAAAACGGTGGGGTTAGA
This sequence comes from Verrucomicrobiaceae bacterium, assembly GCA_021151605.1. GTDB lineage: Bacteria > Verrucomicrobiota > Verrucomicrobiia > Verrucomicrobiales > Verrucomicrobiaceae > Prosthecobacter. The sequence continues at coordinate 11,855 of JAGKWZ010000247.1, read as the reverse complement.
CCCTATGGTATAGGTTCGACGCCATCCGTAGCATCGGAAGCTCTGCACATGAAAACCAACACACTTACGCCCGATCTGCTCCACAAGATGGACACCTACTGGCGGGCGGCAAACTACCTCTCCGTGGGGCAGATTTATCTGTTCGACAACCCTTTGCTCAAGCGGCCGCTGGTGATCGCAGATGTGAAGCACATGCTGCTTGGCCACTGGGGCACGACGCCGGGGCAAAACTTCATCTATGTGCATCTGAATCGGGTGATTCGGAAATACGATCTCGACATGATCTATGTCTGCGGTCCAGGTCACGGTGGGCCGGTGGTTGTGGCGAACACTTATCTCGAAGGCAGTTACAGCGAGGTTTATCCTAACATCAGTCAAGATGAGGCTGGGCTGCGGAAGCTGTTTCTTCAGTTCTCCTTTCCGGGCGGCATTCCCAGTCATGCTTCGCCGGAATGTCCGGGCTCCATCCATGAAGGTGGCGAGTTGGGTTATTCGCTAAGTCATTCGTTTGGCGCAGTGTTTGATAACCCTGATCTCATCGTCGCCTGCGTCATCGGCGATGGTGAGGCAGAGACGGGACCTCTGGCGACAGCATGGCATTCGAACAAGTTTCTTGATCCCATCACGGATGGAGCGGTGCTTCCTATCCTGCATCTCAATGGCTACAAGATCGCCAATCCTACGCTGTTGGCACGCATCACGCGTGAGGAGTTGGATCAACTGCTGCGTGGTTATGGTTGGACACCATACTTTGTGGAAGAGGAAGACAGTGCGCTGATGCATGAAGCGATGGCGTCGGCGCTCGATGTCGCGGTGGAGGAGATTCGTCGCATCCAATTGGAAACTCGGGAGCACGGCAGTCAGACACGGCCACGCTGGCCGATGATCGTGCTGAATTCGCTCAAGGGATGGACCGGTCCGGAGTATGTCGATGGCAAGCAGATCGAAGGCACCTTCCGTGCGCATCAGGTGCCGCTTTCCGATCCCGCCGAACATCCTGAGCACCTGCAATTGCTCGAAGACTGGCTGCGCAGTTACAAGCCGGAGGAACTCTTCGACGAACAAGGCCGACTCATGCCTGAACTCGCTGAACTCGCGCCTCAAGGAGATCGCCGCATGGGAGCCAATCCTCATGCGAACGGCGGCCTGATGCTGCGTGATCTCAATATGCCCGACTATCGCGAGTATGCAGTTGATGTGTCGACGCCGGGCATTCGTGGCATCGGCGACACGCGAGTGCTCGGCAGCTTTCTGCGCGATGTCGTTCTGCTCAATGAACCTGGGCGCAACTTCCGCGTCTTTGGTCCTGACGAAACGCTTTCCAATGGCCTCGCGGCTCTCTTTGAGGTGACGGACCGGCAGTGGGACACTGCAACTCTGGCCAATGACCAGTTCCTCGCGCCCACGGGCCGCGTGATGGAAGTGCTCAGCGAACATCAGTGTGAAGGCTGGCTCGAAGGCTATCTACTCACAGGTCGGCATGGTCTGTTCAATTGCTACGAGGCCTTCATTCACATCATCGACTCGATGTTCAATCAGCATGCGAAGTGGCTGAAGGTCACGGCGAAGCTCCCATGGAGGCGGCCCATTGCGTCGCTGAACTACCTGCTGGCCTCGCATGTGTGGCGGCAGGATCACAATGGCCTTTCGCATCAAGACCCCGGCTTCATTGATCATGTGGTGAACAAAAAAGCGGAAGTCGTGCGAGTCTATCTGCCGCCGGATGCGAACTGCCTGCTCTCGGTCATGGATCACTGCCTGCGCAGTCGGCATTATGTGAATGTCGTCATCGCAGGCAAGCATCCGGCACCGCAATGGCTCACGATGGATGCAGCGGAGAAACATTGCGCGCAAGGCATCGGCATCTGGCACTGGGCTAGCAATGATCAAGAAGGCGAACCCGATGTCGTCATGGCTTGCTGTGGCGATGTGCCGACGCAGGAGACGCTGGCCGCTGTGTCCATTTTGCGCGAGCATTTGCCGGAGCTGAAGGTGCGTGTCGTCAATGTGGTGGACCTCATGAAGTTGCAACCGACCCGCGAACATCCCCATGGATTGAACAATACCGAGTTTGATGCGCTCTTCACCATCAACAAGCCCATCATCTTCGCCTTTCACGGCTACCCTTGGCTCATCCATCGCCTGACGTATCGCCGAACCAATCACGACAACCTGCACGTCCGTGGTTACAAAGAAGAAGGCACCATCACCACGCCCTTTGACATGACAGTGCTCAATGATCTGGATCGCTATCACCTCGTGATCGATGCCATTAATCGCCTACCGCAAACGGGGGATCGAGGACTCGAACTGAAGCAACATCTCACCCGCAAGCTTGCTGAACATACGAGCTACATCCGCGCCAACGGTCAGGACATGCCGGAGATTCGGGAGTGGAAATGGAGCGCCCAATCATGAAGACACAAACACTGATCAACACCGCCAGCGAACTTGTGGCTGCTGATAAGGGGCTACTCGCGATGGATGAGAGCACTCCCACCTGCAACAAGCGCTTTGCGGCTCTGGGGATTCCACAGACGGAAGAGATGCGGCGTGACTACCGTGAAATGATCGTGACCACGCCGGGCCTTAGCGCGGGCATCAGCGGCGTGATCCTTTATGATGAGACGATGCGCCAGAAGACCAAGGCGGGCGCTTCATTCGTACAGGTTCTTGTCGATGCTGGCATCATTCCTGGCATCAAAGTCGATACAGGAGCGAAGGACATGGCCACGCATCCAGGCGAGAAGATCACGGAAGGTCTAGATGGTCTGCGTGAGCGACTGATCGAGTATCACGAAATGGGGGCCCGCTTTGCCAAATGGCGAGCCGTCTTTGCCATCGGCGAGGACACTCCGAGTCAGAGCTGCATCGAGGCCAATGCGCAAGATCTCGCTCGGTATGCTGCCCTGTGCCAGGAGGTGGGATTGGTGCCCGTCGTCGAGCCAGAAGTCCTCATGGAGGGCTCGCACACGCTGGAGAAGTGCAGCGCCGTGACGGAGGAGGTCTTGCAGGAAGTCTTTGCTCAGCTCTATGCCCAGCGCGTGATGTTGGAAGGCATCCTCTTGAAGCCCAACCTGGTGTTGCCCGGTAAATCGTGTCTCCAGCAAGCCAACGCGAATGAGGTGGCGGATGCGACGGTGACCTGTCTGCTGCAAGCCGTGCCAGCGGCTGTTCCAGGCGTCGCTTTCCTGTCCGGCGGCCAGTCCGCCGAACTGGCAAGCCTTCGGCTGAATGCGATGAATATCCGCTTCAAATCACGCCTGCCATGGGAGCTGGCCTTCTCTTTTGCTCGTGCCATTCAGCAACCTGCGCTGGAGATCTGGGCCGGTCAGTTAGCGAATGCTGCTGCCGCTCAGCAGGCCTTGCTTCATCGCGTGCGATGCAATCAGGCGGCTCGTCGTGGTGAATACAATGACTCCTATGAGCAGTCCTGAAACACTCCGCATCCACCTGATTCGGCATGGCGAGACGGCGTGGTCGCTCTCCGGCCAATACACAGGGCGCACGGACATTCCGTTGAGTCCGCACGGCAAGGAAGCGGCTCGAGCGCTGGGTGAGCGACTTCGCGGCATAAGCTTTGCGCATGTGCTGACGAGTCCCTTGATCCGCGCACGACAAACCTGCGCCCTTGCTGGTTTGGAGGAAGCATTCGTGGTCAATCAGGATCTCGTGGAGTGGGATCACGGCGACTTCGAAGGCCACACGTCCGCTGAAGTTCATGCCGCACACGCTGATTGGAACCTCTTTGTGGATGGAGCGCCCGGTGGTGAGTCTCCCGAGCAAATTGCAGCCCGTGCCGATCACCTCATCGCACAACTTCGCCAAATGCGGGGCAACGTCGCCATCTTCACCCACAGCCACATGGGACGCGTGCTGGCCGCCCGATGGATCGGGCTTCCTGTTGTTCATGCGCAGAGTTTTCTGCTCAAGACAGCCTCGCTGAGCATTCTGTGTTTTCAGCACGATCACCGTGATCAGCCTGCGATTGAGCTTTGGAACTCGGTTTGATTAAATCATGCCCAGATGATGTCCCATAGCGACTGCATGGAATTCCGTTGGATCGTTGCCCGCAGCTAGCATCTTCTCAATTGGGGTATAGGCCCCATGGCGGCAATGCACCTGTGGCATGAGCCTCCGTCATACCATGAAACCACCTAGCCAGACGCCAGAAGAACCTTGGAGTGTGAACGATCTCAACGATTGGGTGCTTGAAGCCGCAACCCTAGTCAGCAATGAACCTGAAGCACCAGAAACCGTTCCTGCAAATGCGCACATCAGCGCATGGGATGAAACCCCCGATACAGCTGGTCACCGGGTCGAGGAGGAGCCTGCAAACGATGAAAAAGACTGGAAAGCTGGATCGCATCGGAGAACACGAAGCAACTTTGACTTTCAAGTTCGGCGAAGATGTCGGCGGCAGCTTGATCGTCCCTGAGGGCTCCCAAGCGACGCAATTTCTATTGGACTGGCTTGAGCAGCAACCGGTGTTCAAGCAACTCAGCGCCGTGGGGCATCGCATCGTCCATGGCATGAGGCACACCGCACCTGAACTCATCACCGATGCATTATTGGATGAGTTGCGAGGCCTCATCGCTTACGACCCCGAGCATCTGCCGCGTGAGATTGAGCTGATCGAAGCTCTGAAAGATCGGCATTCGCATCTGTCGCAGATCGCCTGCTTCGATACTGCCTTTCATCAGGCCATGCCACGCCTGGCTACGATGCTGCCGTTACCACGCCGCTACGAGGCCATGGGCGTTCGGCGCTATGGCTACCACGGCCTCTCTTATGCTTACTTGATGGAGGAACTCGTCCAGCTTGGCGATCCCGCCGCGACCAGCGGGCGTGTGATCCTGGCGCATCTTGGTAATGGAGCCAGTTTAGCCGCTGTGCGTGATGGCATCGGGATCGATACCAGCATGGGCTTCACGCCCGCTTCGGGCCTCGTCATGAGCACTCGCACAGGTGACATCGATCCAGGCCTCGTGAGCTACTTTTCACGCACGGAAGGCATGACCGCCGCGCAGTTTCAACACATGGCGAATCATGAATCCGGCCTGTTGGGTGTCTCCGAGACCAGCTCGGACATGCGAGACCTGCTGGAAACGGAAAACACGGATGAGAGAGCGGCTGAAGCCGTCGATTTCTTTTGTTATCAGGCCAAGAAATGGATCGGCTCATTCTCAGCTGTTCTTGGTGGCATCGACACGCTGGTTTTTGCCGGAGGCATCGGTGAAAACTGCGCTTCCATTCGTTCTCGCATCTGCGCCGGACTGGGCTTTCTCGGCATTGAGATCAATGAGACTCGCAATGCATGTCATGAGCCGGTAATCTCCACCGCGTCAGGTCAAGTCCACGTCCGTGTCATCCGCACGGATGAAGAACTCATGATCGCACGGCTGGTCCTGCGGATGACGGCTAAGTGAATGCGAGGAGTGGGGATTCACCCCATTTCAGTTCAACGGCGGTCTGAGCAGGTTCGCGAGTTTTCAACACTCAACTCAAAGGACACCATCTCATGCTCAATGCCGCAAAATCACTCAAGGGTTACAGACTGGACAGCCTCGACGGCGAAATCGGGAAAGCCCGTGAATTCTACTTCGACGACAGGCACTGGACAGTGCGTTATCTCGTCGCCGATACTGGTGGCTGGCTCACCGGAAAGCAGGTTTTGCTCTCGCCATATGCGCTTGTGGGCGTGATTCCCGCCGATGAGCAAATCGTGGTCAACCTGACCAAGAAGCAGATTCAGGATTCACCCTCGCTCGACACCGACAAACCCGTCTCCCGCCAATACGAAGAAGAGTACTACGGCTACTATGGCTGGCCGAACTACTGGAGCGGCACGGACGTGTGGGGCACCTATCCCTACATCGTGCGCGATACCGAGCAGTGGGGCTTCCCGGCCAATGGCGAGCGTGCCTGGGACCCGCACCTGCGTAGCACGCATGATGTCACCGGTTACGACATCATGGCGAAGGACGGCCTGATCGGCCATGTGGATGACTTCATCATCGACGATGAGACCTGGACCATTCGCTACCTTGTGGTCGCGACTCGGAACTGGCTGCCAGGAAAGAAGGTCCTCATCTCGCCAAAGTGGATCGAAGACATCAACTGGAGCGACAACGACGTCACGATTCATCTCACCCGCGACGAGATCAAAGACTCCTCCGAATACACCGAGGAGTCTCTGCTCACCCGAGCCTATGAGATCGGCCTGCATGAGCACTACAACCGCCCTGGTTACTGGTCTGTTTGAGCGAATGAAGTGCCGGTCTTGAACCACACCATGTTAAAGAAAATCACTGTCATCTTTGGGCATCCCGATTCCAACAGCTATTGCGGCAGCCTCGCCACCGCTTACGCAGGTACCGCAGAGGCCTCCGGTCACAGCGTCAGGTTCTTCAAGCTTGGCGGCCTTGCGTTCGACCCCATCCTGTATTGTGGCTACGCTGGAGGACAGGAGCTTGAGCCGTGCTTGAAAGAGGTTCAGGATGCCATCGCCTGGGCCTCACACTTGGTCTTGGTCTATCCTAACTGGTGGGGTTCCATGCCCGCCTTGCTCAAGGGGCTTTTCGACCGCGTTCTCTCGCCCGGCTTTGCCTTCAAGTATCGCAACAATTCACCACTCTGGGACCGCTAGCTAGCAGGCTGAAGCGCCCAGGCATTCGTCACCATGGACACACCGCCTTGGTATTACTGGCTGGTCTATCGAAGCGTGGGTCACCGCCAGTTGAGGAGCAATATTCATGGATTCTGTGGGATTAAACCTGTGCAGATAACTTCGCTCGGGCCCGTTCGCTATAGCTCGCCAGCGCAACGTGAAGCGTGGTTGCAACAGGTGGTGCGTTGCGCTAAAGCAGCCTAGGTGGTGAAAAAGACGGGGAACGCCACCGTAGATGCCCTGTGGGCGGAGTCACCAAAGCGGATCGGTGATAAAGAAGGGAGTCTGTAACGAACCCGAACACCCCACCCACATGGCCCAGCAAACTACCACAGCTAAAACTCAGCGCACCCATTCAGAAAACGCTGCCGCATCGGAACCCTCCCCGATTACTGCATAGATGGGGGGCAGGTGTTTCAAATTTCAAGATTCCAGTTTTTACAGACTTGGGAGCCACCCCAGGAAAATTGGCCATCCCGTCTCAGCCGATCAGTCAAGTCTTTCCTGCTCCAGACCTCCCCAGGTAAGAACGCAGTCCTCCCCCGCACAACTGCCTGATTTACCGGCAAGAATTCACCAGTGGGTTTTGCTGTGTTGTGCCAGCTCACCCCGCCGCAATGGTCCCGCATGAGGAATTCTTGTTTATCGGCTCGCGGGTCTTGCGTCCTCTTCTTTCAGCGGGAGGGGTCGCCCCTCGCGACTTGACCTTCGGCTGATCGTTTCATGAGTCTGTTTTCATCATGTCTGGTTTATCTACAGAGGACTTGAACCCCATCAGGCGAAGAAAACATAGCCACTCGACTACTACACGTGGTGGATAGAGTCATGCAGTTCACTCACACGCATAACCGCCCACACGCCCGTGCTTGGGTGTCTGCGGAGTTCGGGGTAGTGGAGGTTGACCAGCGAGCTAAGTGGGTCACTTTTCGTCGGAGCTAGAAAGCTAGATTGCCAAGAATCTACACATTCAGCGCTTTTACCGCCTCACCGAGATTTGTTGGTGGGTTTCTCTCGCGATCTATTCATACACTGGGGGATCGAGATACTGGCTACTGCTTGGCGCGTCACTCCTATACATTGTGGCCGGCATAGCGAGAGAGAAGGTCCGATCAGTTTCAAGATCGGAGGAAACATGATCAGCGCCACGAAACACAAGGGGGCGCCGAATCGAGTGGAGGTGAAAGGATTGCGCCTGTTTCCCCTCCCACACCACCCGGCATGCGGCTTCGCACCGGGTGGTTCCAATTAGATCACTGAGCTTTGGCTTTCGGCTTGGCTCAGTGATGCAGCTTGATCGAGATGGTTACCTCATTCATCGGCTCTGCGTTCAGGCTTCACTCGACTGATGCCGCTGACATAGAGCGGGGTTGAGAGGACGTAGAAAAATTGAAGGCGCGGCCGGTGGGAAGGGGACCGCCGATCCACGGAACACATGACACCAAGCCAGAACAAAATGGATGCAGGCAGGGGGCTCGCATGGCATTTATCGTGTCATTGGCGCTTCATGTTCGCCTGATCCGAAGCGTCCGCCCAACTACAAAAACGCCCCGTGACTCCACTCAAAGGCTCCAAGTGCCACACTGAACAGACTGCAGAAGGCTGGAAGGTCTCCTGGCCTCGACGGGTAAAGTCTCCATTTCGATGGGTTGCTAGTGCCTTCCTGTGCTTCTGGCTTTGCGCATGGTTTTTTGGCTTTGTATCCGCAGCCGCGCAGGTCGTTAAGGGCGGCACTGGCAGTGGCTTTTTGACTGTCTGGCTGGGCGGTTGGACCATTGGCGGTCTATTTGCTTCTTACTTACTCTATAGTCTCAACAGACCAGCCTTTGAATAGTCTGTCTTGGTTTCCCACGGCAGAGTCGTTCATGACACAGGCACTCCAGACATATTTGAGTTCTGGCCGCACGGCTGGATGATGATGCCGCGGCAGTCCCCTTGGGCAATGTTCACACGCATGAGGCGGGTTTACGAGCTGGGTGATCTCGAGCTTGCCACCCTGAAGCTAGATGGTGAAGGAGACCGCCAGCGACTCCGGTATGACTCTGGTGCTGAGCGAATAGAGATCGGATTTGTACTGAGTGAGCCAGAGAGAGAGTGGCTACATCAGGAAATCACGAAGGCAGTATGAGACCATAGGTAGCAGATGATCGGCCACAGTGGCGCAATCCAAACGAATGCTCGCACCGTCTCCTCTGGGCTGCAGGGTCTGACTTGCCTATCTCCAAATCCAACCTCACTTTGGGCCGACATGCCACCCCGCCAGCAGCGGTGGATGTGCTTCAATATTCGGCCAAAAAACGTCTTATGATCGGTCTCACGAAAGAGTCTTCTAGCCGAGTTGGGTTCATCGTGGATGCATTGATGGCCGGAGCGATCGATAACAGCGAGGTTTGCGAGTGGGCAGAAACAGTGATCACTACATCATCTGAGTATCCACTTTGGCTAGTGGACCTTTTGGATTTCGATGAGCCAGCATTTCATATTTACCGTATCATCGGTTTTACGCCATCATCGCCACTGTCGAGAGTTCAGAGCATGGCACTCCTTGGTGTGGCCCTGAAGAGAGGGTGGGAGATCGATGAGACGGTCACGAATCCTGAGCGAGCCAAAAAAGCACTCGAGTCTCATACAGAGGTGCTGGCCATGCTTGCTTCCGAGATTCCGTCACTTTCAGTTCTGTTGACTTAGCTTAAGCCTTTTCACAGACATCGCCTGACTCATCACAAGAGGACGAACAGGCCGGGAGAAGGTAATGGCATGAGCCTGTTCCCTGGGGGATGAGGGTGAAGCGCTGAATCCGGGACTCCGCGTTTTTTAATGAAAGGGGGGCAGGTGTTTCATATGGCAAGATTCCAGTTGTAGAGACTCGCGCAGGCCCAGGAGGATGCGCTGCCCGTCTCAGGCGATCAGGACTTACTGATTGAAAATAAACTGCCGGGTGTTGATCAGGGCGTAGATGAGGTCCTCCACGGTGCTGAGGCCCAGGGCCTGGGCCTGAAGGCAAAGGGATTTTTCCCTGGCGGTGGGCTGGCGGGAAAGCACGGCCATGTAAGCGGCGTCGATTTTTTCGTCGGCAGACTGGGCCTTGCCCACGGTCAGCATCAGCTGGCTGTAGCGGTGAAGGATCTGCGGCAGGAGCTCTCCATTCATCAAGGCCAGTGCCTGGGGAACGGAGGCATCACTGTTGCTGTTCTCAATGATTTCCCGGTCGCTCTGACCAAATTCGCGCAGGTAATGACCGCGCGGGGCGGGGCTTTCGATTTCCGCCGCGCGCAGCCACTGCCGGGACTGCTGGGCCCGCGAACGGAAGTAGTCCCGCCACTGCCTCCGGGGGATGGCATAGTAGGTGGCCTCTTCGCTCCAGGCCTTGATCTCAGCTTCGGCAGCCTCCGCCTTGGTCGGCTTGGTCGTGCCATCCGCAGGGGCCATGGTGCGCCCGCCTTCGGCAGCACCGGACGCCTGCATTTCAGCGCTGGGGACGGCTTGAATCGCAACCTCACGCTTGGGTTCATCAGCGGGCGTCTCCCAGGGCTTGCCGGTGACCTTCTCGAACAGCTTTTTTTGGCCGGGAATGATCACCTCCGCCATGACGGTGCGGCGGGCATGGCTGTAAAGAGAAGTGATCTCACGGGTGATGGATTTGATCTTCGCATGGCACTCAGCCGCGTGGGCGGTAGCAGCCTGTTTTTCAGCTCCGGTGGCTGTGGCAGCGATGGACTGGTATTTTTTGGCCTCCTCTCGGGCCTCCGCCAACTGTTTCTGCAAGGCCTCCAGACCTTCCGGATGCTCCTGGTAGTTCTTGGCGGCCACTTGAATGCTTTTGAACGCCTCCGCCGGATCGGCGACCTTTTCCAGAGCCAGCCTGCGCTGCTCCCAGACTTCGTGGGTGCTCATGTTGAGCATGTCGGGATTCGGGTTGATCAGCGTCACAAAGCTGTCCCAAAGCTGCTCGGCGGTCATGCGGCGCAGTTGCGGGCCTGTGAAGTGGCAGGCAGTCCCGGGTGCCACCTCCTCGTGGGAGGCCTGGCGCTGGTAGGTGCTCGTGTTGAAAAGGATGCGCAGATAGGCCTTCATGTCGTAATTCAGGCTCACCATCAGCTTTTCAAGATGGCTCAACAGCTCCGGATTCACCGCGACGGTCGTGTCCGTGAGATCGTCGAGCGGCTCGATCAGGGCGAGGCCGAAGGCCTTTTTCCACAGGCGATTGACCACGACCTTGTTGAAGCGGTCGTTATCGGGATTCGCCAGCCAGCGTGCGTAGGCCTGGATCCGTGTTTCCCCTGGCAGAGGCGTGCATTCATGACCCATGATGGCAGCCGGTTTCACGACGGATTTGGGCTCCGCATCGTCGTATTGGTAATCCGGTGGCAGAGTGACCTTGCGCCTCTCGTCAAAGGTCACCTTGGGGTAGCGCCCGGGGCCACGAGGCTCGCTCATGGCCTGATTGTACAATCGCTCAGCCTTGAGCAAATACTCCTCAGCCGCCCGGCGTGCCCGCCCCACTCTGTCCAGCTCCGCCCAGAAAGCGAGGCGGTCGGCCTCGGTGTTGGGGCTTTTGGGCCATTCAGGCTTTTTGAACGTGGTGCGAATGGCCAAGCCTTGCTCACGCAGAAGGTCGCTGATACCGCCCGAGAAACTGCCGCCGGAGTCTCTGATCTCCACGCCAAAGGTGAAGGCCGCCATCTCGTAGAACTGCTTCTGCGTCCACTTGTCGAAGGGGTGATTGTGGCACTGGGCACATTCGATGCGGGTGCCGAGGAAGACGCGCAACGTGCTCGCCATGTTGTCCAAGGGCATGCCACGATCACGTGTGTAGTAGCCAATCGCCCCATCGGACCAGGCCTTGCCATCTCCAGCGATCATCTCCCGCACGAACACGTCATACGGCTTGTTGCTGCGCAGCGCATCCTTGATGAAATGAACATACGCGGGGCCTGTCCGCTGGCCCTTGGATTGCACACGAAGCACGTCCGCCCAGTAGTGGAAGTAGTTCTGCACATAGCCCTCGGAATCGAGGAGGTTGTCGATCAGTGCCGCCCGCCTTCCTTCTTCTCTGGAAGCCAGAAACTCCTCAGCCTCACGCGAGGTGGGAATGCGGCCCACCACATCCAGATAGATGCGGCGCACGAAAATACTGTCATCCGCCGGGGCGTTGGGCGTCAAGTTGTTGGCCGCCCAGTCCTTCGCC
>JAGKWZ010000246.1 GCA_021151605.1 Verrucomicrobiaceae bacterium | reverse complement strand
ACTCCCCACCGAGCAGGAAGTGGAAGTCATTCAGGGTGAGTGCCTGCGCGAAGTTTTCCTCGCCGAGGATGTCGTTGGCGAGGTTGCCTTTCTGTTTTTGCAGGAGGCGGATCTTTTCTTCGATGCTGTCTTTGATGAGCAGTCGATAAGCAAAAACGGTCTGCTTTTGGCCAATGCGATGGGTGCGGTGGATGGCCTGGGCTTCGACGGCGGGATTCCACCAGGGGTCAAAGAGCACGACGTAACTGGCGGCGGTGAGATTGAGCCCGAAGCCGCCGGCTTTCAGACTGATGAGGAAGGTGGCGGGGCCTTCGTGTGCCTGGAATTCTTTGACCAGCGTGCCGCGATCTTCGGTCTGGCCGGTGAGCTTGAAGCTGCGCCATTCGCGTTTGGCGATCTCTTCCTCGATGATCTCCAGCATCTCGACGAACTGGGAGAAGACGAGCACCTTCTGTCCTTCCTCCATGAGCTGCTCCAGCAGTTCCATGAGGGCGCTGACCTTGGCGCTTTCGACGGCTGATGCTGCTTTGCCGCCTTTCTTGGGCTTGGCTTCTTCCAAACCGAGCAGCCGTGGATGGCAGCAGATCTGGCGCAGGCGCAGCAGGCTGGTGAGGATGTTGAAGCGGAGTTTGTCGAGCTGCTGGCTGGTCTCGGCTTTCAAGAGTTGGCCACGGGCACGCTTGATCTCGGCCTGATAAAGCGCTGCCTGCGTGCCTTCGAGTTCGATGATGAGATCTTCCTCAATGCGGTCGGGAAGGTCATTCGCGACTTCTTTCTTGGTTCGGCGCAGCAGGAAAGGACGCGTGCGTGCGGCGAGCCGACGACGGGCGAGCGGGTCTTCCTTTCCATCGAAGTTTCTGCCAAAGCTGGCGCGATTCCCGAGCACGCCGGGCATGGCAAAGGCGAAGATGGACCAGAGATCGAGCAGGCGGTTCTCGATCGGTGTGCCGGTGAGCGCGAGACGATGCTGCGCAACAAGAGCGCAGGCGGCCTGGGTGCTTTGGGAGGTGGGATTTTTGATGGCCTGTGCCTCATCCAGGATGACAGCACCCCAGGTGACTTTCCGCAGCAGGTCTTCATGGATTCGGAGCTGCGGGTAATGGATGACTAGCAGGTCCACTTCGCCCTTCAAGCCGACTTTCCCCGCTGTGGCGCGGCTCCAGACTTCCACTCGCAGGCTGGGGAAGAAGCGCTCGGCCTCAGCGCGCCAGTTGTCCTGCACGGACTTTGGGCAGACGACTAGGATGGGCGCCGTGACCTGTTGCTCGGTGCGCAGCCAGGCGATCCAGGCGAGGGTTTGCAAGGTTTTGCCCAAGCCCATGTCATCGGCCAAAACGCCGCCGAAGCGGTTGGCGGTGAGGTAGGCCAGGAAATGGAAGCCGCTGAGCTGGTAGGGTCGCAGGGTGGCAGTGATGACGGCGGGTAGATCGGGCGTGACGCGGGTCTGGATCTCCTCCACGCGGCGTCTTACCTCTTCGGCGCGCTCGGCTGGTAAGAGAGCCGAGCCTTTGGTTAAGCTGCCGAGTTGGAGCGCGTGGAGTCTTTGCTTGCTGCCGTCGAAGTCGTTCATGGCAAGGCCGAGCTCAGCCAGCTCCTTTTGCTGCTCTTCGGTGAAGGTGAACTCCAGCTTGCGCCAGCCTTTGTCCTTCAGCTTCACCCACTTGCCTTTGGATTTCAGTAGCAGATCGATCTCTTCCTGATTGAGCGTGGTGTCAGTGATATGCAGCGCCACGCTGAGATCGAACCAATCCATGCCGGTCTTCGATTCCTCGACATCCAGCCGTATTTGTCCAGCCACATGGCCGTTCTTCAGGCTCATGAGTTCTTTGTCCAGCTCCACGATGATGCCTTTGGGGCGGCGATCCAGCCAAGCGATGAATCGATCCGGCCAGTCTTTGCCAACGATGCGCTGTTCCACCCAGAGATGATTGCCGACGCTGGAGGCGGGCTTCATCGGCATCTGCCGAAGCCAAGCCCCGGTGGCTGGCATGGCGGATTTGTCGATCTGCACAAACTCATCGCTTTCGGGTTTGGAGTTTGTCTGTCGGGTGTAGGCAGCCTGCCAGGCATGGCCATTCCAATGGCTGTCTTCCTGTGCACCATGAAACATGGCTCTACCGGAGACGTAAAGATAGTCGCTGCTGGCTCCTGGTGGATGTTGGACTTTGCAGCGGATGTCGATGCTGGCTTTGACGAGCTTCACTTTGCCAGCGAGCCGCTCAGGCACGCTGACGCCGAGTTTGCCGAGGGCGCTGATGCCTTCTCGTGATTCGATGGCTGGCGCTGGGATGCTGACGGGCCAGGTCATGCGCTCTTTGCCAAAGGGCCAGTAGGGCAATGTATAAATGGTCTCAGCCGTGACATAGCGCAGCGGACTGCCCGTGAGGATGGCCACGGGTGGCGGCGGGGATACGCCGACATGATTCAGCAATCGCAGCGAGTAGTCGCCATGCGGTTCCTTGGAAGAAGTCAGGCTCCATTGCAGAGGTTCTTCGGCAAAGGTGAGCCGCTCGCCATCGGCACCACAGACGTGCGCATGAAACTGATTCGAGCCACTGCTGATGAGCTGAGCCAGGCTCTTGCAAAGCGCAGGAGACATGGCCGCGATCTCGACGCCTCGAATATTGCCATGCTCATCGGCAGCAGCGCGCAGCACCAGATTCGAGCCTGCGCTGAGAGGTGCTTTCGGTTCTTGGTAGGCAGTCTTCCAGGAGTGCTCCTTCAGCAGCTTCTGCGTGGTTTTTTCAAACTCGGACTCTCCTGGATGCCGCACCTGAACGACCGCCGCAGATGGAAACAATTGCAGCCGCAATTCAGGGGCTTCCGGCTCATCATCTGTCGATGACTCCTGCCACTGCGCCAGAGATTGCCGCCATTGAGCGACTTCCTTCACTCTTTCCCATTCCGTGATGAGCCGTTTTTGCAGCTTCAGATCCACGGCTTCATTCAAAGGCTCCGGCATGGAGAGCTGGCAGCGCCTGAGCACATAGGCAAAGTAGGCCAGGAACTCCCAAACTGTCTTCGGTGGTGATTCCGCAGGATAGACTTCCAGCTTCCCATAGCCCCAGCAGTTCTTCCGACCACAGAGCTGCTGAAGCAGAGACTGATCGATGGTGTGGTGCCCTCCCTCTCGCCACCTCTCCAGATGGGTCAAAAAGGTCCGCGCTACGATTGGCAAAGGCCTGCCCAGCTTTTCGGTGACCATGCCTGCCATCGAGGTCGGATCAGGGGCTGGCAGGGCTGCGGCCATAGTCGGACTTGGCTCAGTTGGTGTCGCGCGACGTCTTGCGTTCTTGCGTAGTTCCAGCACCAGCGCCACGCCGTGTTTGCAGTTCTCTCCGTAGTCGCAAGTACAGTCTGTCTGTGCTGACCCGCCATCAAAGGTGAGTCGAGTGGTGTAGAGATGCTCGCCCTGGATCCTTGCCTCGATCTCCACACTGGGAAGCGCCCAGGCTACGCTGCGCACAGCACGTTCACGCATGAGGGCGGCCCCGCGCTCCACGACCGCCGCAGGATGGTCCAGCAGCGCAGACTCCAGCATCTGATGCTGCTCTGTGGTGAGGAAAATTTCCTGGGCTGTCGGCATGTCTTATCAAACGACACGAAAGCGCATCCCGTCAATCCTAGCCACGCCTCAACTTTGCCTATGCAATCCACTCTTTGATCACCCGCCCGGAGACATCCGTGAGGCGGAAATCGCGACCGCTGAAGCGATGCGTGAGCTTGAGATGATCAAAGCCGAACTGGTTCAGCATCGTGGCGTGGAAGTCGTGGAGATCAACGGGATCACGGACGATGCCCCAGCCGATCTCGTCGGTCTCGCCATAGGTCAGACCGCCTTTGAGGCCACCGCCAGCGGCGAGCATGGTGAAGGCAAAGGGATGATGATCACGGCCTGTCGCATCAGGATTGCCGCCTCGGTTTTCGCCGAGAGGCGTGCGACCGAATTCGCTGCCGAAAACGACCATGGTGTCATCCAGCAGGCCGCGTTGTTTGAGATCCGTCAAAAGCGCTGCGATGGGTTGATCCGCCATGCCGGCGTTGTAGGCGAGCTCGTTGTCGAGGTTTGAATGATGATCCCAAGACGCGTGCATGATGCTGACAAAGCGCACGCCACGCTCGACGAGTCGGCGGGCGAGCAGGCAGTTCGTGGCGAAGGCCTTGTATTGGCCAGGGCCACCTCCGCGTGAGGCTTTGATGTTTGGATCGGCGCGGTTCACGCCATACATCTCCAGCGTCTTGGTATCCTCGTCCTTGATGTCGATCAACTCCGGCGCAGCGGCCTGCATTCGGAAGGCCAGTTCATACGCGGCGATGCGGCTGGCGATCTCGGGATCGCGGAACTGATCGTAGCGGCTTTGATTCAGCTCCATCAAGGCATCGAGACCTTTGCGTTGCAGTGCCATTGGGATGCCGGGCGGGTTTTTGAGATTCAAAACCGGCTCACCCTGATTGCGGAAAAGCACGCCTGCATAAGACGATGGCAGGAAGCCGCTCTGCCAAAGGGAAGCACCACCGCTTGTCCCGCGTCCGGCGCTGAGCACCACGTAGCCGGGCAGGTTCTTCGACATACTGCCGAGGCCGTAATTCAGCCACGAACCGACGGTCGGCAGACCAAACTGGGCACGTCCGCAATGCAGCACGAGCTGTCCGGGATGGTGATTGAACTGATCCGTGTGCAGCGAACGGATCATGAGCCAGTCATCGGCATGACGCGCCATGTTGGGCAGCAGATCGCTGAACTCCATGCCGCTCTGGCCGTGCTTTTTAAACACGCGTTTTGATCCCATGAGCCGCGCGGTTTCTTTGCGGATAAAGGCAAAGCGCACGTTCTTCGTCATGCTGTCCGGCAGCGGCTGGCCGTTGAGTTCATTCAGCTTCGGCTTCGGGTCGAAGAGATCCATCTGGCTCGGGCCGCCCTCCATAAAGATGAAGATGCAGTTCTTCGCCTTCGCTGGGAAATGTGGCTCACGTGGCTGGAGCGGGTCGGCATTCGCCACCGTGTCAGCCGTGAGGATGCCCTCCTGCGCCAGCAGCGCCCCGAGCCCCATCATGCCGACGCCATTGGCGCTCGTGGTCAAGAACTCACGGCGGGTTTGCAGGATCTGGTGTTCGATGGGGTTCATATCGTTATTCGCGGGTGATGAATTCATCCATGTTCAGAATGATGCGTGCTACGGCCACCCAGGCGGCGTTTTCTTCGGCGGAGATGCCGGAGGCGGTGTGAATGCCGAGAGCTGTTTTCGCTTCGTCGGCATGGCTGCGATAGTAGGCTCGGGATTCTTCCAGGAGGCTGCGCAGGGCTTTAAGTTCGCGGTCACTACCGGGGCGGGTGATGCAGAGGCGGAGAGCTTGGTTCAGACGTGCGGTGTCATCCTTGGAGGCTTGCAGCACGTTTTTGGCAAGGGCTTGGGCGGCTTCGGCATAGGCTTCGGCATTCAGGGTGGTGAGGGCTTGAAGCGGGGTGTTGGAGACGGTGCGTTTGACGTTCGTGGTGTTGGCGTCGGGACAGTCGAAAGTGGTGAGGTCAGGGTGTGGAGCGGTGCGTTTGAAGAAGGTGTAAAGGCCACGACGATAGCGATCTGGGCTAGGGCTAGTCTTCCAGGAGAAATTGCCGGCATAGCTGAGCGCGGCGACGTCCGCTGGCATGGGCGGGAAGACGCTGGGGCCGCCGATCTTTGGGCTGAGCAAACCTGTGGCTGCTAGAGTGAGGTCGCGCACGATCTCGCCTTCGACTCGGAGGCGGTTTTGACGCCAGAGAAGGGTGTTCTTGGGGTCGATCTCCAGCATCTCGGCGCGATGTTTGGACTCTTGTTTGTAGGTGGCGGAATTCAGGATGAGTCGGAGAAGCTTTTTGCGGCTCCAGCCTTGCTTCATGAACTCGGCGGCGAGGTAGTCGAGCAATTCAGGATGCGTGGGCTTGGCACCACGGACACCGAAGTCGGCAGCGGTGGTGACGAGGCCTTCGCCGAAGAGTTTGCCCCAAATATGGTTCACGGTGACACGCGGTGTCAGTGGATTCTCAGCGCTCACAAGCCACTTGGCGAAGTCGAGCCGTGTGCTGCCTGAGGTCTTCGGCAAAACGGCGAGTGTGCCGGGCTTCACTTCCTCCGCAGGTTGGAGGAAGTCGCCACGATGCAGCAAATGGGTGGCGCGTGGGCTGGTGCTGCGTTGGGCGATGACTCGCGCATCCATGAGCGGTGGCTTGGGCAGCTTGGATTTGGCGTCTTCGAGTGCTTTGGCGGCAGCCACGACTTCGGGATCGACCTTCTCCAGCCAGGCCCACAGCGGCATGATCACGACGGGGTTTCGGCGCTTGGGTTCTTCGCCGAGAATCTTGACCACATCGGCGGGAGCGATGCTTTCCTCGGTGACTTCACGGCTGCCGAGAAGGCGGAAGCGGCCCAACGTGTGCTCGGTGCTCTTGGTGTAGTCTTGATCCAGTCGCACGAAGAGTTTCTCGCCCGCTTTCAGTGGCTCGATGAGCTGGAAAGTGAGGTGATGCGGCTTGCCCGTCTGGCCATTGACGGCCCAGCCCGTGGAGCCATTGCCATCCTGGGTTGCGCTGGCGGCGAAGCCTTTTTGCTCAAAATCGGCTTTCGGGGAGTGCAGTGGCACTTCGATGGCTTTGGCGAGATTGGGACCACGCAGCAGCTTGAACTCGCTCAGCACAAAATTGCCATTGTTGCTGCGACCTGGGCCTTTGGAGGGCAACGAATCATCCGGCAGCACCTCAAGCTTCAAAGAGACGAGTGGCTGAGTCGTTGGTGCGAGTTCCAGCGTGTAGGTGTCGGTCTTCGGAGCCTTGCCTATGGCGAGTTGAGAGCCGTCTGGGAGTTTCTTGAACTTGGCTTTCGACTTGGCTTCGACGCTGGTGATGTCCAGCGGCGTGTAGTTGGCCTTGGTATTGAGCTTGCGGGCTTCGGCGAGTCTTGCCTGCACGCCTTTTTCCCAATCGGGCAGCTTGGTCGGCAGAGCGGCTTTGGCGGCATCGAGCTGCTTTTGCAAAGGCACGAGCTTCTTCGCGGCATCGCCGTTGGCTTTGACATAGTCGCTCCAGGCTTCGGGGGAGGTGGGCACCTGCTTGGTCACTTCGTCGCCATTGTTGTAATAGGCGAAGAGCTGGTAGTACTCCTTGTGGGTGATTTGATCATACTTGTGCGTGTGGCAGCGGGCGCAGCCGACGGTGAGCCCGAGCCAGACGGCTCCGGTGGTCTCGGTGCGGTCCATCACGGCCTCGATACGGAACTGCTCCTGATCCGTGCCGCCTTCCGTGTTCGTGAGCGTTTGCCGATGAAACGCGGTGGCGACGATTTGCTCTGGCGTGGCATCTGGTAAAAGGTCGCCGGCGATCTGCTCGATGGTGAATTGATCAAAAGGCAGGTCGTCATTCACCGCGCGGATCACCCAGTCGCGATAACGCCACGCATCGGGACGAGCGCGATCCTTTTCATAACCATCGGAGTCGGCGTAGCGGGCGGCATCCAACCAGTGGCGGCCCCAGCGCTCACCATAGTGAGGACTCGACAGCGCACGATCCACCATGGCTTCGTAGGCTTTTGGCGACTTGTCAGCGAGGAAGGCATCCACCTCAGCAATCGTCGGCGGCAGGCCGAGCACATCGTAATGCACGCGCTTGATCAAGGTGTGCCGGTCTGCTTCGGGTGAGGGCGCGATCTTCTTCTCCGCGAGCTTGGCATGAACAAAGGTGTCGATGGGGTGTCCGGTGCCTTCGATCTTCGGCTGAGTGACCGGCTTGTAAGCCCAATGCTGGTCAAACTTCGCGCCGTCTTTGATCCAGGCTTTCAGCAGCTCGATTTCGGAGGCCTTCAGCGGTTTCTTGGCCTTTGGCGGCATGCGGTCTTCGAGATCCGTCGTCGTCACGCGCTCGATCAAGCTGCTGGCGGCGACATCGCCAGGCACGATGCCTTTCGCGCCGCTTTTGAGTTCCTTCAGAGCTGCTTCACGAGAGGTCAAAACTAGCCCGCCTTTGCTGTCATCAGGGCCGTGGCATTCCAGGCAGTGCTCGGCGAACAGCGGCTGGATGTCGCGCGAGTAGTCGGCGGCAACGGCAGTGCTGGCGGCGATTATCAAATAGGGCAATGTGAAGCGGGGATGCATCGGGGAAATATACGCTATCAGAGACGGCTTCCTCTCTCATCATCCCCCTACTGAAAGAGCCTTATTCGCGCTGGCGTTAGCGTAGGCCCCGCATGAGAAACGCCTTTTTGATCACTTGTCTTTTTGCCTCCGCCACACTGCATGCGGCGGTGGCTGATCAGGCAGAGCAGCAGGAGTTCTTTGAAAAGCGCATCCGCCCGCTGCTCGCCGAGCATTGCATCGACTGCCATGGCCCGGAGAAGCAGAAGGGCAGTCTCCGGCTCGATCATGCCGCGGGCTGGAAAAATGGCGGCGACTCCGGCCCCACCGTTCTGCCTGGTAAAGCAGACGAAAGCCTGCTTTGGAAGGTCGTGAGCTATGAGGACCGCGACCTCAAGATGCCGCCGAAGAAGAAGCTCTCTGATGCCGAGCTGAGCGATCTGAAAACCTGGATCAGCAGCGGTGCTCATGATCCCCGCAACGTAGTCCCCGGCGGCACCAAGCACGGCTCCCAACCCAAGGCTGATGGCAGCTTCTGGTCCTTCCAGCTCCCGCAAAAGCACACGCCGCCGACCGTGAAGAAGGCCGACTGGCCCGCGAATGACATCGACCGCTTCATTTTGGCCAAGCTGGAAGCCAATGATCTCCAACC
>JAGKWZ010000245.1 GCA_021151605.1 Verrucomicrobiaceae bacterium | reverse complement strand
GGGCGGGGTGCTTCGCCAAGCACTTCAGGGCGATGGTGGCGAGGTCACGCGGCACGGTTTTGGGCAGCGGCTCGGGCTCATCCTCACTGATGCGGCGGACTTCCGCGATCCCGAGAGAGCCCGCATCGTCGAGCTGCCGACCATGCGCGAACTCGCGCGCCTGCCGGGAGGAGATGCCGCCTACGGAGGCCTGCACTGCTTCAGCCCGGATGGCCGACTCATGTTTTATGAAGTGAATCAGCAGATGGTCCTCGTGGACTGGCGCACGGGCGAGATGCTGCTGGGGCCGCTGAAGGGGCGGCGGCATTACTCGGTCTTCTCTCCCGATGGCAAAAAGCTGGCTGCCGGGCTGGATGATGGCCGGGTGGAAATTTACGACGTGGCGCATCTAAAAACTCCGCCGCAGATCTGGCCTGCGGGTGCGCTAAAGCCTGCGGAACTGCTGGGCTACAGCCCTGATGGGCGCTGGCTGGCTCTGCGCAGTGGCAGATCTCATCAGGTCTCCATCTACGGCACGGATACCGGCCAGCCTGCCATGACTTTTGGCGATGCCTCCGATGGTGTGACGCACGTTGGATCTTGGTTTGGCGATAGCCAGGGCATGATGCTGGGCGGTCAAAATGGCCGCGTCCGCTCCTGGATCATCACCAGCCAGACCTCCCGCATCCTGCCAGCTCACTCCGCACAGGTTTACGGCGTGGCCGTGCATCCGCTGGGGCAGATCGCCCTCAGCAGCGGCTACGACTCCCGGACCTGGATCATTGACTGGCCTAGTGGACGCGCGCTCGGCATGGAGCCGGGGAATAGCTTCATGACACGCTTCAGTCGCGATGGCACCCGCGCCGTGCTGCATGATGTCGGGCAGTCGAGACTGAGCCTCTATGGCCCGAAGGTGGCGGAAACACGCAGGCCTGGGCGGCGAACGGAGATCTCTGGATCGGCGCTGGCAAAAAGCTGGTGACGTATCGCTTCGAGCACCAGCCAGACGGGCTCGTCATCGCCCATCGGGGCAGGGAATTCGACCTCCAAGGAGTCGGCTGCACCCGGCTATCCCTCGCGGATCAGGCCGACCGCTGGGCCGTGAGCGTGGTGGATGGCTTTTGCCATGGTCGCATGTCCGGCGGCGAAGCCACGCATGTGCCGGGACCACCGGAGATCCCGGCACAGAGTGCCATCAATCCTCTCAGCCTCAGCCCCGATGGCCGCTGGGTCGCCGCCTCTGGCGAGCACATTCCGAAAGTCGGTATCTACGACCTCCAGACGCAGCGCTGGGTGAAATTTTTCGACACCGGCAAACTCAGCTACACCTGGTTCACGCGCGACAGCCGCCAGATGTGGCTCGGCACTTGGGATGAGCACTGGATCATCGACACCACGACTTGGGAGATCGTGAAAAAGTGGCAGGACCGAGAGGGACCCGGCGCGCTCGGTTTCATCCAAGGCAGCGCCGATGGGCGGATCATCATCACGCTCGATGGCATGTCCGTCGTCCTGCGTCATGGCCCCAGCGGGCAGCCTTTCCTCCGCCTCCGGCATCCCGTGCCCATGGCCGCCGGCTGGATCAATCTCACCCCCGATGCCCGTTACCTCACCTACAGCGCCCTCGGTCACATCCAGCAAGTCTGGGATCTCTCCCGCCTCTCCGAAGAAATGCAGCAACTCGGCCTCCCCTGGCGCGGCCCTGTCATGCCAGCCGTCACACCTGCCCAACCTGTGACCGGATTGAAGGTCCCCCGTTCGTAGTTCGGGCTTCAGCCCGTTCAGAGTTCGTAGTTCGGGCTTTAGCCCGCCCGTCTGAACGGGAATGCAGCCGCCATGAATGGGAACGCAGCCACCATGAACGGGAATGCAGCCGCCATGAATGGGAATGCAGCCGCCATGAACGGGAATTTCGGCAGATTCCCAGGAATCTGAGCCCATTCCCAGGAATCCGGGCTCATTCCCGGTATTTTGCCGCCGCCGTCGGGGGTAGGCACGGTAGAGCCCACCTTTCCCCGATACTTGCTCATGGGGGCGATCATGAGCCCTGAACTTAGGCTTCCCAAAGCCGACGTTTACCGTATCATCGCCATCGCCTTTCTCCCACAAAACGAAGTCACGGACATGAAATACACCTCTGGCCCCGTCCTCGCAGCCCTCCTGAGCCTGATGTCGGCTCTTTCCCAGGCGGCTCCCTCCATCAACTCGAGCCCGACCTCGGCGACTCCGGCTCTTGGGAGCACGGCGACTCTCGCGGCCAATGTCACTGCGCAGCCTGGGGCGACCTTTGTCTGGACACGCGATGGCACGACGATCATCAACGGAGGCCGTTACTCCGGTGCCACCACGGCCACACTGAGCATCGCCAAGGCCAATGCCGCCGACAACGGCAGCTACACCCTCACGGTCACGGATGTCACAGGCACCTCTGCCACCACGCCTGCCAGCATCACCGTGACGCAGACGGCCTCGAGTCTTGATCCGGCTTACAATGGAGCTGGGTCGCAGGGCAGCAATTCAGCCGTTTACACCAACACCGCGCTTCACCTGCCAGATGGGCGCACGCTGCTGGCGGTCAAAAACCAGTTCAATGGCGTCAGTGGGACCGCGATAAGTAATCTCGTGGTCATGTCGGCGGCAGGTGTGGCGAGCCATCCAGGCGCTGCGAGTTTTGTCGGCGGGAGTAATGGTGGCGATGTCCGAAGCATCTTCCGCATGCCGGATGGTAAAATCCTCCTCGCCGGAGACTTCACCACGCACCGCACGGATACGATCGTGAATACCGCCCGCAATCGAGTCGCCCGTTTGAATGCCGATTTCACGCTCGACACCACCTTTGTGGCGACCGGACCCAGTGCTGTTCCTGACCTAGTCTTCGCGGACGGCTTTGGTCGCGTTTACCTCGGTGGCACTTTCAATACCTACGACGGCTCGACGGACTACCGCAACCTCGTCCGTCTGAATGCCGATGGCACTCTGGATACCTCCTTCAAGCCACTCATCAACGGTGGTGTCGCCTCCGTCGTGTTCCAGTCAGACGGCAAATTCATCGTGAGCGGTCCTTTTAACAGCCGCAGTGCTTTCCCCTCGATCGATGTGCCGAGTCTCATCCGATTTTTGGCCGATGGCACCGTGGATACTTCTTTTGTTCCCACCTTCCCGGATGGCTACACCACCCACAACTCCCTCGCCGTGGATGCAAGTGACAACCTCTATGTTGGGCGTTACTCGGGGGCCACGGCCACGGTCTTCAAACTCCTGCCCAACGGAGGCGCTGCCAGTGGATTCACCGCTCCTTCCTTGTCAGGTCAGATCAATAACATCGCTGTGCTGCCCAGTGGAAAACTGGCAATCAGCGGTTTCTTCACCACGCCGACCAGCCGCTTCATGGTCCTGAACACCGATGGCTCTCAGGATACTGGCTTTGACGTGGGAACAGGCTTCAACAGCGTGAATGGTTCCACCTCAATCCAGTCCATCGTCCCTGATCATCTGGGTCGCATCTGGATCATGGGCATCAATTTCAGCACCTACAACGGCGCTGCCGCAAACCGTTTCGCCGTGCTCCAGGGCAGTGGCTCGCCCAGCCTCTTCTTCACGGCGCAGCCGGGAGGTCGCAGTGCCAATCAAGGCTCCACCGTCAGCTTCAGCGCCGCAGCCTCGGGGAACAATGGCTTCACCTTCCAGTGGCAGAAAAATGGCAGCCCGCTGAGCAATGGCGGCAATGTCTCCGGTGCCACCACAGACACGCTGACGCTCACGAACATCCAGGAGGCCGATCAAGCCGCCTACACCGTCGTCGCCAGCAACCCGGCAGGCACCTCCGTCACCAGCCGAGCCGCCAGTTTGGACGTGCTCGGTGCGCCAGAGATCACGCAGGACCCTGCACCTCAGACGGTGGACTTCGGCGGCACCGTCTCCTTCACCGGTGCGGCTGCCGGAGCCACGCCGCTGACCTATCAGTGGTATTACGGCACCACCGCCCTGACCAACGGCACTGGCGTGTCCGGTGCCACCAGCGCTACGCTGACCCTCACGAATGTCGATTTCGCTGACGCCGGACAATACAGCCTCAAGGCCACGAACGGCCTCGGCGATGATACGAGTGCCTCGGCGACGCTTACGGTGCAGAAGCGGCCCGGCGCGATTGTTGCCGGGAATTTGCCGACTTTTGTGGGCGTCGGCTACGGCGGCTACGTCAGTGCCATTCAGCCTTTGTCGGATGGCTCCTATCTCGTCGGTGGCGCTTTTGACCGGGTCACGATCAATGGTGTGAACACCACCCGCAAAGGACTCGTGCGCATCAAGGCGGACGGCACCCTCGACACGAACTTCCCGACCGTGAATAGCAGTAACCGCCCCTCGGTGGAGGCCATCGTCGTCGATTCCTCCGGTCGCATCTTTATCGGCGGTGACTTCACCAGCGTGGTGGTGGGCACGACAGAAACTCCGAGGTTGCGCGTGGCTCGTCTGACCTCTGCTTTTGCTTTGGATACGGCATTCAATACCAGCACCGTCGGCCCAGATAAAATCGTCCGTGCGTTGGCGACTGCTGGAGACGGTTCTGTTTACATCGGGGGTGAGTTCACCACTATCGGCACGACCGCCATCCGCTACTTGGCCAAGCTGACGACCGCTGGTGCGCGTGACGCAGGTTTCACCAACAGCATCAGCACCGGGGCACAGGACAACAACAAGTCGGTGAACTCCATCTGCCGTCTTGCCAATGGCACGCTCTATGTCGGCAGCAGTGTCAGCTCCTGGGGCACTTCATTGCTACCTGGGCAGCCTGCTGGGCGTCTGGTAAAGCTCTCCGCCGGTGGTGCTCGTGACTTGGCGTTCGCTTCGCCAGACATCTTCACCATCATCAATGCCGTCATCGCATTGCCGGATGGTTCATTGTTCGCCGGTGGGAATCCAGTGGCCTCTTTGAAGCGTCGCAATGGCACCACAGGAGCAGATCTCGGCTTCACTCTGGCCGGCCACAGCATCCAAACCTACGCCCTGCATCGGCAGGCGGATGGCAAGCTGCTCTCAGGCTCCTATGGCGTGCTCAAGCGGACGGATGCCAGCCTCGTCGTCGATACTGGATTCGACATCGGCTTCGGGTTTGACAGCTACATCCGCGCCATCACGACCGACTCCGCAGGCCGCATCTATGTGGGGGGCGAGTTTGGCAATCTCAACGGCGTGTCACGCAACCGCTTTGTCATCCTCAATGGCGGTGACCTCGACTCCCGCACGACGCCGAAGCCGAGCCAGACCATCACCTTCGCCGACATTGCTGATCGCGCTTTTGTGCCCGCGAACGCCACGGCGAATACGGTGACCATCACGCTGCCGACTTCGTCGAGCAATCTCCCGGTGTCCTTGGTCGTCACCAGCGGTCCGGCCACTCTGGCGGGGACTAAGCTGACCTTCACGGGCGCAGGCACGGTGGTGCTCACGGCCTCCCAGGCTGGCAATGACAACTTCAGCGCCGCCACGGTCAGCCAGACCATTGAGGTCTCGAAAGCCTCCCAGACGATCACCTTTGCTCCGCTGATCGACCGCCCCACGGGCACGGTGCCCTTCCTGCTCAGTGCCTCTTCCAGTTCGGGACTGCCCATCACTTATATGGTCGTCAACGGCCCCGCCACCGTGAACGGCAATGTGCTGACTCTCACGGGCGGCTCCGCCCTGGTCACCCTGCGCGCCAGCCAGGCTGGAAATGCGGACTTCACCGCCGCAGCGGATGTGGAGCAGAGCTTTGATGTCATCGACGGCACGCCAGCGAAGCTTCCGCAGACGATCCTCTTCAGCCCATTGGCCGGGCGATCGCTGAGCCAGCCACTGGCTTTCGCGCTCAGCGCCACCGCCAGTTCGGGCCTCCCTTTGACTTATTCCTACACCGGACCCGTCACCAGCATCATCAATAACATCGTCACCCTCAGCGGTGCCACGGGCTCCGTCACCATCACCGCGAAACAGGCTGGCAATGCCAATTTCCTGCCTGCCACGGACGTGAAGCAAACCTTCGCCGTCACCGCCGCTGCCACCACGCTCACGCTGACCAATCTCGTCCAGACCTACGACGGCACTCCGAAATCCATCGGCGTCGTCGGCGGCACGGCGGACACGATTTACTACACGGTGAACAAGATCAAAGGCACCACGCCACCCACAGCGGCGGGCAGTTACCCAGTCGAAGCAGTCTCCGGCACAGGAGTTTCAGCGATCAAAAAGACCGGCACGCTCGTCATCAACAAAGCGCCGCTCCTCGTCGTCGCCGATGACAAACGGAAGTACATCGGCCAGGTCAACCCGCTGCTCACCTTCGCCTACTCCGGCTTCTTCGGCAGTGACAACGCGGGCAATGCTTTGAGCAAAGCTCCCACCGTCACCACCACGGCCACCACCACCAGCACGGGCGGAAATTACCCCATCAAGCCCGCTGGCGGCACCTCGGCGAACTACAATTTCGTCTATGTGAATGGCAACCTGAAGATCGAAAGCTGGGCAGGCCAGTATGAAGTCATCGTGACCGACACGACCACCAACCTGCCGACGGCCAAAGTCGAGTTCACCGTCGCTGCCGGCAGCCGTGACCTCACGGGCAAGCTTACCACCGCGAAACAGTCCACGGTCGTCTCCTTCAAAGGCCCGCTCGATCTCGACTTTGGCTCTGAAAACGCCACGGCGAACATCAACGCCACCGTCGGCACTGGAACCGCTGCTGTGATCTACAACCTTCAGTTCGCTATCCCTCTGAACTTTGACTTCTCTGCCATGGTGACGCGCAAGGAGGGAACCAACCCAGTGGCCACGCTGGGCAGCTCCTCCTCGGGTAAAAAGCTCCAGCTTCATAGCGGCATACCTCCGGTGAGCTATGCCGGTGCCTACACCCTTGTCTTTGCCCCGGACACCACGGCAAACGTGCTGCCAAAACCCACCGGCTCCGGCTTCGCCACGGCAGCCATCGACAGCAAAGGCAAGATGACCCTCGCCGGAGCCCTGGCCGATGGCACCAAGATCACCGCCAGCCTCCTGCCAGATGCCGAAGTAGGTTACCGCCTCTACCTCATGCCTTACACGGGCCGGGTGAACAGCTACTGCGCGGCCTGGTTTGAGCCTGATGAGCACCCGGACGCAGCTCTTGTCGGCCGTGGCATCATCACCCTGGGGGACAATCTTTCCCTCTACTGGGCCAAAGCGGCGAATGCCAAAGACACGAACTACCGCGGCGGCATCCCTGAGTCGCAGTGTGACATCACTCTGGACCCCTGGCTGCCACCGACCACGAAGGCACCTATCTTTACCCTGCCAGTACGCCTCCTGCTCAATGGCACGGGAGACATCGAGCCCGTGTTTGAAAGCACCATCAGCGCCCTCACCCCCAGCATCCCCACGCTCCTGCGCATGGATAGCAAAGGTATTGTCAGCGTGAATCTCCCCGCCGTGACACCTGCCAACCCCAGCGGCTACAAAGTCACCGTCACCGCCGCTACCGGAGCCTTCACCGGCAGCTTCAACGTCACCGATGGCAGCACGAAGCGCCTCGTGAACTTCAGCGGTGTCATGCGACAGCCGCCGCTGGTAGAAACCACGGGTGCCGTCATCGGAGCCGGTTTCGGCATCGTGCCGCAGCTCACCGGTTCCACCGCAGGCACCACCGGCACCAGCATCCTCTTCGAGCGGCCCTGATCGGAGACCTGGAGAAGAGAGACTTGGAGAGCGGCTTCGCCGCGAGACGCGCTGCGCGCGGAGACTTGGAGGCTTGGAACTCAGAGTCTCCCTGCGAAGCAGTCTCCCAGTCTCCCAGTCTCCCAGTCTCCGGCGCAGCCGTCTCCTGCGAAGCCGTCTCCGTGCGCAGCACGTCTCCCACTCTCCCAGTTGGCGGCGGAAGTGAACTTCTTGGAGCCGCCAGTGAACTCACTGGCAGCAGGAAAGAACTCCTCGGAGTCGCCAGTGAACTCACTGGCGGCGGGAAAGAACTCCTTGGAACCGCCAGTGAACTCACTGGCGGCAGGAAAGAACTCCTTGGAGTCGCCAGTGAACTCACTGGCAGCAGGAAAGAACTCCTCGGAGTCGCCAGTGAACTCACTGGCGGCGGGAGTGGACTCCTTGGAGTCGCCAGTGAACTCACTGGCGGCGGGAAAGAACTCCTTGGAGTCGCCAGTGAACTCACTGGCAGCAGGAAAGAACTCCTTGGAGTCGCCAGTGAACTCACTGGCGGCAGGAAAGGACTCCTCGGAGCCGCCAGTGAACTCACTGGCGGCAGGAAAGAACTCCTTGGAGCCGCCAGTGAACTCACTGGAAGCTGGAGTGAGCTCCTTGGGACCGCCAGTGAGCTCACTGGCGCGGCCAAGAAGTGCGTTTTCCTGGCTGCTGAGGCCCATGAAAGGACCCAAGAGTTCCTGGCTGGCACCCAACAACTGCTGGCTGAGACCCAGGAGTTCCTGGCTGGCATCCAACAACTGCTGACTGAGACCCAGGAGTTCTTGATGAAGCCCATGAAAGGTCCGGGGAAGAGCTTTTTCCATCGCTTCAACTCCAAGTCCGCTTCTTCCAGGAGAGTGGCACAGGTTTTCAACCTGTGAGCCCAGGCCATCTCGCGTCTCCATGACTCCGCCACGAGTGCAATGCGCGTCTCCAAGTCTTCAGAACTTGCCTTAGTCTCTAAGAGCCGCTTGGGTGGGCCAGATATCTTCATGGCCGTCAAAAAATCCGAACTCTACTCCTCCCTCTGGGCCTCCTGCGATGAGCTGCGCGGCGGCATGGATGCCTCCCAATACAAGAACTACGTCCTCGTCCTGCTCTTCATCAAATACGTGAGCGACAAGTATGCCGGGAAGGACTACGCGGCCATCACCGTGCCGCCGGGAGCCAGCTTTGCGGACCTGAAGGAGCTGAAGGGGAAAAAGGACATCGGCGACCTCATCAACAAGCAGATCATCGCCCCGCTGGAGCAGGCGAATGAGCTTTCCTTTGGCGGCATCGACTTCAATGACACCGCCCTGCTCGGCAGTGACAAGGAGATGGTCGAGCGGCTCACGAATCTCATCGCCATCTTTGAAAATCCGGCGCTCGATTTCTCCAAGAACCGCGCCGATGGCGATGACCTCCTCGGCGATGCCTACGAGTATCTCATGCGGCACTTCGCCACGGAGAGCGGGAAGAGCAAAGGCCAGTTCTACACCCCGGCGGAGGTCAGCCGCGTCATCGCCCGCATCCTCGGCATCCGCGAGGCGGAAACGACGAACGCCACCACCGTCTATGACCCCACCTGCGGCTCCGGCTCCCTGCTGCTGAAGGTGGGCGACGAGGCCGGGCATGGGAAAAACGTGCGCGTCACCCTGCACGGTCAGGAGAAGGACGTGGCCACCACCGTGCTGGCCCGCATGAACATGATCCTGCACGACTACGGCACCGCGGAGATCAAAGGCGACGGCCAGAGCACGCTCGCCCGGCCTTGGGTCGAAAACGGGGCGCTGAAGACCTTCGACTACGTCGTGGCAAATCCGCCCTTCAGTGACAAACGCTGGTCCACCGGCTTTGATCCGGCGGAGGACGAGTTCGGACGCTTCGAGGGCTACGGCATCCCGCCTGCGAAGCAGGGCGACTTCGCCTACCTCATCCACATCCTGCGCAGCCTGAAGAGCACGGGCAAAGGCGCCTGCATCCTGCCGCATGGCGTGCTCTTCCGGGGAAATGCGGAGGCTGTCATCCGGCGCAGTCTCGTCCAGCGCGGCGTCATCAAGGGCATCATCGGCCTGCCGGCGAATCTCTTCTACGGCACCGGCATCCCCGCCTGCATCGTCGTGCTCGACAAAGAGGGGGCGGCGCAGCGGAAGGCCATCTTCATGATGGATGCCAGCAAGGGCTTCAAAAAAGACGGCCCGAAGAACCGCCTCCGCGAGCAGGACCTGCATAAAATTGTCGATACCTTCACCCGCCAGGACGAGAGCGATCCCCGCTACGCCCGCCTCGTGCCCGTCAGCGAGATCGCCGACCCAAAGAACGACTACAACCTCAACCTCCCCCGCTACATCGACAGCACCGAGCCGGAGGACCTCCAGGACATCGACGCCCACCTGCGCGGCGGCATCCCCGACCGCGACCTCGACGCCCTCGCCAGCTACTGGAAGGTCATGCCGGGCGTCCGAGCTGCTTTGTTCGAGAAGGCCGACCGCCAGGGCTACTCCCTGCTCCGTGCCCCTTGCTCCGAGCTAAAGGCCACCATCTTCGCCCACCCGGAGTTCACCGCCTTCACCACCCAGGCAAAGCAGCTCTTCACCCGGTGGCAGACCGCCACGGTGCCGCTGTTGAAGGCCTTCACCCAGGGCGGCTTGCCGAAGCAGCTCATCGAAACCATCGCCGAGGACCTGCTGGCCACCTTCCGGCCCGCGCCGCTGCTGGATGCCTACGATGTCTATCAGCACCTCATGGACTACTGGGCCGAGACCCTGCAGGACGACTGCTACCTCATCGCCGCCGATGGCTGGGTGGCGCGGACCTACCGCATCCTGGAGACGGACAAGAAGGGCCGCACCCGGGACAAAGGCTGGGCCTGCGACCTGCTGCCGAAAGG
>JAGKWZ010000244.1 GCA_021151605.1 Verrucomicrobiaceae bacterium | reverse complement strand
GCCTATTCGTACGTCACTTTAGCCCCATTGCCTGCATGTTTCCTCGCATCCAAAAGCAACTCGACTGGCTCACCATCTGGGCCTGTGGGACCTGCGCGGGCCTGCTAGTCGCCGATGTGGTTATCGGCACTTACAATGCGGGCATCTCCCCGCTAAAGCCCAGCCTTTTTACTCCGCTGGTTTTTCTGATGTGCGTCAGTGTCTGCGTCCTGGGCAAACCGCGCTTTTGTTTCCCGGCGGTTCTACTTTCCACACTGCCGCTAATCCGGTTCCTAGATCCACTGCTGCTGAACCGCTTCGCCACCTCATTTACCCAGACAATCATCATGGACAACCTGCGCGTCCTGATGGTCGTGGTGTCCTTTCTGGCACTACTTGCCTGTCCACAGGGGCTTAAAGCGATGCGTTGGGCAGCTATCCTCGCCATTCTGCTCACTAGCGGGTCTTCCATTGCCGAGTTTCTGGGCGTTGCGAAGTTCTCCAGCATTCCGGGCCGTTTCAGCGGCTTCAATGGCCACCCGAACTCACCGCCGATCGTCCTTTGCCAGTGCCTCGGCATTTGCTTTGCCCTTGTGAGGCATTTCCGCTGGAATTTCGCCCTCATCGTCGCTGCCATGCCCGGTGTGGCGCTCACTTATGGACGCAGCGGCATGGCCATTTATGCCATACTCTGCGGTCTGTACATCCTGCTAAATGCCCGCCGACATCTCGGCTTCCTCATGGTTTGTGGTGCCGCTATGATGCCACTCCTCGGTATCGGCTTTGCCATCATGCAGCAGCGCACGACCCAAGGCATCCAGAAGGATAAAAACACCGCCGACCGCCTCGAAGCCATCTACACTCTCGACTTCGACAAACTGAAGTCCCCGGAACGCGCCAAAGACCTGTCCGATGCCTGGGAGGCCGTACTGCAAAAGCCCATCGCTGGACACGGTGTCGGTGCCGCCTCCACGCACTGGGCACCCCACAATGAGTACGTCGCCATGTGGCTGGAGATGGGTGTCGTGGGACTTATCGTGTACCTCCTGACTCTTTACGGGCCAGCACTGCGCAGTCTCATGTGTGGAGGCAAGGCCGCTTACGCGGTGCTCGCCATGTTGGCCTACTCTCCCATTGCTCAGGGACGTGTCATGGATGCGCACTTTTACTTCACACTACTCACGACGGCCCACATCCTCTGGCCTCACCGCTTCCGCCTCGTAGCCAGCCACCAGATTGCTCCAGCGACCACTACCATTCCTGCGAGCCACCCAAACCACCAAGTCCCTCGCCATTGAGGCTCACTTCCCGAAATCGGATCGGCTGATTTGGCTGCGACCTTGACTGGGCGGCTGGACTCCCCAGGAAAAAGCACCTGAACCTTTGGCTCACTCATTTCCGGCGTCTTCAGCAGCAGGATCAGACTCACCTGCGCCTCACGGGCAAAGCCAAGGGTAAACTCCCCCGCGCCCGCTGGCACACGACTGCGCAATGTGCCGAGCAAATGAGTTTCCGCTGTCTCTGGCGTCACCAGTTGATTCGTCGCCCCATCCATTGCGACAAACGTGATGCCCGCCATTGGATGCACCTGCCCGCCGAAGCGCACTTCCACATGCTTTTCTAAATGCTCCAGCGCCTTTGCAAAAGTGGCCTTCACCTGCTCAGCCGACTGACTCAAATACCAATCTGCTGCCACTGGCGGAAGCGAGGTCGGGATCGAAGACAGAAACACCCTGGGGTCCAAATTCACCTTCAGTTCATAGTCTCCCGATGACTCAAACGTCGCCTCAATGGTCATGTTCGGCACCTGATGCGCTCCAGCAAAGGCACAGGTGCAAAGGCAAACGATCAGACAGCGAAGAATCAGCATTTGCGCAGGCTAAGCCATGTTCCTCAGATCACGCCAGCGCAAAAAATAAGGCCTCACCCACCCACGCTCATCGTCCCCTCGTGCGTGCCGGTTTTCAGCTTCACGGGGGCGGAGGTGTGGTTGTGGATCACGGCATCACCTTTGAAAATGACGCCCTCACCGCAGACAACGGGGCCGTGGACAAGGAGGCTGCGGCAGTGGAGAAGGCTGGGGGTGTGGGGGAAGTTCTTTTCGAGGCCGTCCACGAGTTTGCAGAGCTTTTGATCAAGGTGGAGATGCGGCGGTTGGCCCTGCCGGCTGGGGTGGAGGCGCAGGCAGAAGTCCTCGGTGAGTTCGTAGGCATCGGAACGCACGGCGAGCAGGTCGCTGGTGGTTTTCACCGGAGCAAAGCGGATGCGCGAGACCTCGATGGCACCTGCTCCCGCGAAGCATTCGATGGCCGCGCCCATGGCTGTTTCGAGCTGGATGACGGCGGCGGAGCTGCCATCACGCGGATCGACCGTCTTCTTGTTCATGATCGGCGGTAGCGGGATGAGGCCGTCATTGGCGGCGAGCGCGGCTTTCAGCGCCTGGAGGTCGATCCAGAGGTTGTTGGTGTTGAAGTAGCGATGGCGCTCGATGTCCTGGAAGTGCTTTTCGTCGTCCTTCGGACATTGCGCCGATTCACGCAGCAGGAAGCGCCCATCGCGGAGGCGCACTGCCAGATGCCCGCCCTTCTTGTCCGACTCTGTGCGCCGCGTGACCTCCATGGCAAATGGCATGCCGCTATCCGCGAACCACGCGAGGATCGCCGGATCGAGCGTGGCGCCGAGGTTGTCGGAATTCGACACAAAGGCATAGCGCACGCCGCTGGCGAGCAGTCGCTCCAGCCAGCCGGAGCCAGCGAGGCAGGCATAGATGTCGCCATGCCCCGGCGGGCACCATTCCTGCTCAGGATTCGCGGGCCAAGGCGCAGGCTCCAGCGTGCTGGCGAGCACCTTCGGCACCTTGTTCTGCATCAGCTCCCACACCTCGCGACCACCGAGCTGCGGAAAACGAGCCTCCAGATGCGCGGCGGTATCCGCTGACGTGCTGAAGCTATTCATCAGCATGAAAACTGGCACCTCGCCGCCCGTCTGCGCCCGCAGCCGAAGGATCTGTCGGGCGATCAAATCGAGGAAAGTATCCTCGCCACGCACCGGCAGCAGCGACTTCGCTTTCTCCAGTCCCATGCCCGTGCCCAGACCGCCATTGAGCTTGATGAGCACCGTTTGCTTCAGCAGCTCGGCAGCGCGACCCGCCTCGGGAGCCGACAGCGCATCCGCTTTGGGCAAATCCTGCGCTGCTTGGATCGAGTCCTCAGGAATCATGCCCGTCTCACCGGCCAGCAAGGCCGCGTAACTGCCACGAAACGCCCGAATGGCCGATTCACTCAGGCCCTCGGCCTGCATTTTTTCACGGAACGGGGCAAAGGAAGTCTCAAGACGGTCGGAAGGTATGGGTTGGTTCATGCTTCCCCAACGCTAAAAGCTCGCCCACGCATGAGCAAATGCAGAATCTCGGTCTCAACCAAGTTACCTGCTTAAAGTTTTCATCAGCATGTCTGCGATGGCTGCCATGCCTTTATCGCCGGGATGGTTGGCGACTCCGGCGTGCTTAAACTCGCGCTCGGCTCGACCGTAGAGGCTTTTGTCGGCACTGAGAGCACTAAGGTCGCAAAAGAGGCCACTCACAGCATCGCAGGCTCCGCGCAGCGCCTCGTCCTTGGCTGCGTTTGCCCAGAAACAACTGCGCACGAGTATGGTCGGCTTGCGATCCCCTCGAAGTGTCTTCAGAAGTGCAGTCACATCGGCCTGGAGCTTCGTTTTCTCCTCCGCCGTTTTCGAACCGGGCACGTTTTCGCCGATGGCAAGCACGATGAGGTCGGCCTGGAAATCGATGGCTTCCTTGAGCTTCACCGCGAAGTCGTAGCCCTGGTGCGAGCGCTCGAAGTCAGCGATGTTTTTGACCAGGATCTCGGGCGTGCTGCCTTGCTTTTCGGTGAGCGACTTCGTGAAGACGTGGACATAGTCCTTCGCCTCCGCACTCGCCGCCATGCCCCAATTGCCTGACCAGTCGATGTCTGCTTTCGGACCATGCTTGGTGATGCTGTTGCCGAGGAAGAGGACTTTTTTGAAGCTCGCCTGCGCAAAGGTTGGGGAGACGAAGCAAATGAAGATGAGTAGAGCGAGGCGTGTCATGAAGATCGATCAGAGAAATGGAATGGCAGGCTAGCGGCTCAGCTTGTTGTACTTCTCGACGAGTTGATTGAACTCGATGGTGCGCGCATTCAGCTTCGTGATGGCTTCATCGCGCTCTTTGGCGAGCTGCCTCAGCGAGGCATTGGCTTTCTCGATGGCACTGTTCTGCTCAGAAACGGTTTCGTTGTGCTTCTTCAGCGCTTCACTCCCCTGCCCGGCGAGCTTTTGATAAGCGGCCAATTCGCTTGTGGAGCGGATCGTTTCGTTCATGAGGATGGCGATGCTGAAGCCGCGCGCGGCCTGGTCGAGCGTGCGGTCGCGGAGTTCCTCGGTAGTGGTGAGCAGCTTAGCCTCGATGTCCATGCGGATACCATTCAGGCGCTCGATCTCCTGGCTGTACTGCTCCACTTTTTCCTCGGCGGCGATGCGCTGTTTGTTTTCCTCGACGAGCTTTGCGGTGAGCGTGGCGATGGTTTCGCGCAGGCGAAACTCACGCTGCCACTGCACGACGCAGATGCCGCAGAGGCTGAGAGAAATGAGAACCAGCAAGGCGATGAGAACGCGCTTCATTTCGCAGGGGCGGGAGCTGTGGCTGGCACTGGAGCAGCGGCGGCACCGACAGCAGTGGGTTTGACGTTGAAGGCGACTTTGTTGAAGCCGACGCGGCGGACGACATCGAGAGCCTTCACCATGTCAGCATGACGTGTCTCGGCATCGCCGCTGATGTAAACGGGCGTGTTTGGGTCATGACCGAAACGGGCGGAGAGCTTCTTTTCGACATCAGGAAGGCTGACGAGCTGCGTGTCGAGGTAAATGTCGCCCGTGGCATTGACGGCGAGATTGATCATGTCGGGCTTGTAGTCCGGCTGGCTGGCAGAGGCGACGGGCAGGTTGACCTTGATGGTCTGCTGCTTCGTCATGGTCAGGCTGACCATCATGAAGGAGGCGAGCAGGAAGAACATCACGTCAATGAGCGGAATGATCTCCAGCCGCGTCTTCTTCTGCGGGATGGGGGAATGAAGCTTCACAGGACGGTTCGCAGTTCTCGGTTCGCGGTTCTCAGTTGGCCTTACGGCTGACTTTATCAAAGCCGTGCTGGGCTGCCAAAATCAGGACATTATTGGCAGCGGCTTCGAGTTCGAATTGCAGCTTGGTGAGGCGTCCGTGGAAGAAGTTCATGGGCACCAGGGTGGTGATGGCGATGCCGAGGCCGGCGGCGGTGGCAATGAGGGCCTCGCCGATGCCTCCGGTGACTTTTTCCACGGCGAGTTCGGAACTGCCGATGGAGCTGAAGGAGCCCATGATGCCAGTGACGGTGCCGAGCAGTCCAAGCAGTGGCCCGAGCGTGACGATGGTATCCATGGCGCCGAGGAAACGCCCCGCGCTTTGCAGTTCCTGACCAGCGGCGACCTCCAGAGCGCCCTGCATGGAGCTGTGGTGGTGGATGAGTCCGTGGTGGACCATGCGGACAACAGGGTCAGTGCTGGCGGAGGAGAGGGTGACGGCCTTCGGCAGATCGCCCTCTTCGAGTGCGGCATAGACTTCATCGAGGCGCTTGGGGCGGCGTTTGGCCCCGAAACGGAGCCACCAGAAGACGCGCTCCGAGACGACACAAGCCGCCACGACTCCCACCACGAGGATGGGATACATGATAGGGCCTCCTTTGACGATGAATTCGACGACGACGTTGGCTAGGGGGGGCGAGGCTAACATGAAGGAAATGAGGAGATCAGCGAATGACGAAGGTCAGCGGAGCGATGAAGGTGCCTGACAAGCCAGCCGGACCGCGGCCATTCCGGCGCACCCAGGAGGCGGCGAACTGATCGAGCGTAGAATTGCCGCTGCTGCCGATGACCGAGACGCTTTCAGCGCGGCCTGAGCTACCAACGGAGATGCTGAGCCGCACGGTGCCCTGGACGCCCATGGATTTCAGAGAGCTGGGATAAACGGGACGCGGGATGTTGAAAGTGCCGCGCAGATTGGATGAGCCCGTATTGCCTGCGCCGCCACTTCCGCCTTGGGAAGTCGCGGCTCCACTGGCGCCGCTAGTCGTGGTGCGGGAAACCATGCGGCGAGGCGCAGGAGCAGCCGTTGGTTTGGGCTGCGGTTTTGGCGGAGCAGGGTCTTGCGGACGGAGGGCGTCTTCGATCTTTGGCGGCGAGGGAATCACAAAGACATCCTCTGTTACGAGAGCTTCCGCGAGTTCGGGGAGATCGAGCGGCTGCTCCATGAATTCGACGGGCGGCGGCACTTCGAGGACCTCGGGAGTGGTTTCCTCCACGGTTTCAGCGCTCACTTCCTCGGTTTGCAGTTCCACCATGGCGGCCTGCATGGCTTCCTTTTCGCCGCCTTTATCGCCCTTAGTTCCAGAGAGCAGCATGGGCATCATGTCTTCCTTTTCAAACATGCCGGCGACTCCCACCGCCAGGAAACTGGCAGTGATCGCCACCAGCCAAGAGAGGAACAAATGATCCTGGGTGCGCTTTTGTCGCATGGAAGGACTGGTGGCTTCAACGGGCTTGGAAACGGGATGTCCCTCGAACACGGAAAGTGTCATGGTGGGAGGAGCTAGGAAAGCCGAGCGTGACATGGAGCGGGCGGGTGAACGAGTCAGGAGATTGGATGATGCATTGCGCCGACGAAGCGTCAAACGCTATTGAGACGCTGTTGCATAAATGCGCTTGAGTGATCATTTCTTGCGCACTTTTTGTCCTGACAACGGGACTGACTCCATTTTGTGCCGTGAACTCGGATGAATCTACGGCGAGACTTTCGTTATTGAGTTTTCCCGATATTTTGGCTTAGTGTAGTATTTAACAGCTTCACGAACCCTTTTCCTCTCTCTT
Source organism: Verrucomicrobiaceae bacterium (assembly GCA_021151605.1). Taxonomy (GTDB): domain Bacteria; phylum Verrucomicrobiota; class Verrucomicrobiia; order Verrucomicrobiales; family Verrucomicrobiaceae; genus Prosthecobacter. Next base: position 1,840 of record JAGKWZ010000244.1, on the reverse strand, counting down.
CCCCATGCCTCCGGCCGCCTCCGCCGCCCGTCCTCAGCGTGCTCGTGATCAAAAACAGGCCAGTTCCTGGAATGATCCCATCGGCATCGGTATGCTGATCCTCGCTGCCATGCTTTTGCTGGCTTTCATCTCCTATGATCCACGCGATCTGCCGAGCTGGATTCCCGGCAGCCTCGCCGAAGAGAACTCGAAAGTGACTCATAACTTCGTCGGTGTGGTCGGAGCCATCTTAAGCTGGTGCGGGCTATGGCTGGCTGGCTGGGCCATCTACCTCATCCCAGTCAGCATGACCTGGTTCGGCGTGTGCAAACTGGCCTCAAACATCCGCGTCTCCGCACGCTCCTGGCTCGGCGTGGCACTCATGATCATCAGCGCCGCTGCCATCCTTGAGGTTCAGGGCATCCTGAATTCCCGGGACGACATCACCCCGCTCGGCGGCGGTGGAGGACTAGGTTATCTGATTGGCGGCAGCATTTTTGCCAATCTCCTCGGCACCGTCGGCTCCACCGTCCTTCTTGGCGGCATCTACGGTGTCGGCTTCTTCCTCGCCAGCGGTCTGCATCCCGTCTTGGTCATGGATGAAATCCGCCGCGAGATCGAAAGCTGGATGGAGCAAATGCGCATCCGCCGCGAGCTGGCAGCGCAGCAGTTTGACCTCGAAGAAGCTGCCGCTGCAGCCGCAAACGGGCAGCCCGTCACCGTTCGTCGGAAAAGAGCACCGCGCACCGAAATCGCCCCGGATGCCGCCCCAGCGCCTGCCGGGAAGATGATCACCCCCGAACTTGGCCTCACATTCGAGCCGAAGATCATCGACTCCTCCGCTGCCCGAGTGCATCACGATGACGCAAATAAACCCAAGCTCTCCGAAGTCTGGCAGAAAAAACGCGCCCAGAAGATGGAGCAAGCCCCCCACGGCACTCTCGATAGCCTGACCGTGCGCTTCAAAGACTACACCCTCCCAGAACTCGACCTCCTGAGCTGGCCCGAAGAGCTGGCCAAACCAGCCGACAAAGGCGAAATGCGCGCCGTCCAGGAAACCATCATCCGTTCCCTCGCCTCCTTTGGCGTTCAGGTAGAGGCTGGTGACATCACCCGCGGCCCCGCCATTACCCGTTACGAAGTTCGCCCCGTCGATGGCCTCCGCGTCGCCCGCATCGCCGCTCTGGACGACGATATCGCCCGCGCCACCTGCGCTGAACGGATCAACATCCTCGCCCCCATCCCTGGCAAAGACACCGTCGGCATCGAGCTCGCCAACCGCGACAAAGTCATCGTCCCCATCCGCGAGCTTCTCGAGGATGAAATCTTCCTCAACGGCAAAGCCAAGATCCCCATCGCTCTCGGCAAAGACGTGTATGGAAAGACCATCATCGGCGACCTCGCCGCCATGCCGCATCTCCTCGTCGCAGGCTCCACCGGTTCCGGTAAATCCGTCTGCATCAATGGCATCATCACCTCCCTCCTCTGCCGTTTCGCTCCTGATGAACTCCGCTTCATCATGATCGACCCAAAGGTCGTGGAAATGCAGAACTACGCCGATCTTCCCCACCTCGCCCTGCCCGTCGTCACCGACCCGAAAAAGGCCCTCATGGCCCTCCGCTGGGTCGTGAAAGAGATGGAAAACCGCTACCAAATGTTCGCCAGCGAAGCCTGCCGCAACTTCGAGACCTTCAACAACCGCAACCGCAAACGCGCCGCCACCGCCGCAGCGAATGCCGCTGCCGGAATCACGACGCCAGCTTCCCCCAACCGAGCTGCGGCAGTCCCCGCCTCCCGCACAGCTCCAGCGAAGCCAGCCCCAGTCGTCAAAGCAGCCGCCAAAGAAAGCCCCATCCCCGAC
>JAGKWZ010000243.1 GCA_021151605.1 Verrucomicrobiaceae bacterium | reverse complement strand
GCCCCGGACTGCCTCATCACCGATGTGGGGAGCGTCAAAGGCGGCGTCGTGCGCGAGCTAGAACCCATCCTGGGCGCACGCTTTATTGGCAGTCATCCGATGGCCGGATCTGAAAAGACAGGCATCGAGGCCGCCCGCGCGAACCTCTTTGAAAAAGCCGCCTGCCTGCTCACCCCGACAGCCCTAGCGAGTCCGGCGGATCTGGAGCGGCTGCGCGAGTTTTGGAGCACGCTCGGCTGCCGTTTGCTCGAGTTCGGCCCTGACGAGCATGACGAAAAAGTGGCCCGCATCTCCCACCTGCCGCACATGATGGCCACCGTCACCACGCTGGCTGCTCTTCGTGGTGATCCCAGCGCCGTGAGCTGCGTGGCTGGCGGCTTCCGGGATACCACCCGCGTCTCTGCAGGTGATCCAGGTCTCTGGACCGGCATCGCCATGGGAAACCGGCCCGCTTTGGTCGCCCAATTGCGGGAAGCGTCCGCCGCGCTTGCTGAGCTGATCGACATTCTCGATCATTCCGATGAGGAAGGCCTGCGCCGGTTTCTTGCTGAAGCCAAGGCCCTGCGGGACACGGTCAAACCCGTTTGATGAGCTAAGCTCAATCCGACGGCGCGACCTTCTTCACATACATGGCCTTCAGCGCGATGGAGAGCCCATCCATTTTGCAGGAGATCTCATGATCGCCATCCACTAGGCGAATCGGCTTGGACTTCGTTCCCACTTTGAGAACCTGTGAGGTTCCGCCAAGCTTCAGATCTTTGATCATCGCCACGATGTCACCGTCCACCAGCACGTTTCCATAGGCATCCTTGACCACACGCTCAGCCTCTGGCTCGTCTGCCAGAGCTTCCTTCGACCACTCATGGCCACAGGTCATGCACTCATAGCGGTCGGCATGGCTTAAAACATCATTCATTTCACACATCGGGCAGGCAGGCTGGCTCATAGGTTTGACCAGACACCCAAGGCAAGGTCAGCACAAGCAGATCCCCTGCCCTCGGCTTGCTCTTGAGGCATTCTCACTTGCCCGGTGCCATCAGGTCATCCATAAACCGCGCCCCATTTATGCCTTCCCAAGCCCTCCTCCTCGGCCAAGCTTTCCTCGCTGAAAACGCGCAGAAGCCCGGCGTCATCACGACGAAGTCCGGACTCCAATATCTCGTCCTTAGCGAAGGCTCCGGGAAAAGCCCGAAGAAGACCGACACGGTGGTGGTGAACTACCGCGGCACTCTGCTCAATGGCGTGGAATTTGACAGCAGCTACCTCGCCGGACGCGAACCTGCCGAGTTCCCCCTGAACCGGGTGATCAAAGGCTGGACAGAAGGTCTGCAACTGATGAAGGAAGGGGCTAAGTTCCGCTTCTTCATTCCCGCCAATCTGGCTTACGGCAGCCGCGGTGCAGGGCTCGACATCGGCCCGGACGAAGCTCTCATCTTCGAAGTGGAGCTGCTCAAAGTCTGGGAAGACTGAGCAGAGGAGCGCTGAGGCTTCCGCCGCGCTCGCGAACCGATCTAGGCTTTCAAAGAGTGGTGTTTCACCCCATGGAGAATGGGATGTGAGGCACCTAGCATGGCATTGATGACACTAACAAACATCATCAAAACAACAAAACCCAAGCCAAGCATGAAAACCTTATCCATCACCCTCTTTTCCACAGCCTCCCTCGCCATGTGCGGACTGCTTTTTCTCGGCAGTCAGAGCCGAGCCGAAGACAATAAAAGCGGTCTTACCTCAGACGAAGTGACCTTCATCAAACACGCCGCCGCGGACGGCTTGGCTGAAGTGAAGATCGCCGGTCTGGCCGTACGGAAAGCCGAAAGCGCCGACGTCAAAGCTCTGGCCGAGACGCTGGTCACCGACCACACAAAGGTGAACGAAGAACTCACCCTGCTCGCGACCAACAAGAGCGTGGATCTCTCTGCGGTCATTGATCCGAAAGATGCTGGCATCTTCCAGAAGTTGGAAAAGTACAGCGGTGCAGAGTTCGACAAAGCTTACCTTAGCGAGGTCGTCAGCAGCCACAAAAAATGCCTGGGCATCTTCGAGGAAATCTCCAAGGAGTCAAAAAACGCCGAGGTGAAGGCCTTCGCGGACAAGTTCATTCCGACCCTCAAGGCCCACCATGACAAGGCCAAGGAAATGCATTCCAAGTAACCTACCTGGAAGCGACGGGTGCATGCTTGATTGATCGGGAGTCAAAGGGCATGCACCTGCCGTTGCCCATCGGTTCCTCGCAGAGAATTCTGCCTCAAGTTCCAAAACACGATGACCGTGATGCTGATTGCAGCGTCACGGTCATTGTCTTTGTAACCATCCGACGGTCGGTCTCACCGTGAGCCGAAGTCATCCAGATAATGCCCCACAATCTCTTCAAGCGGAGGCGGCTGAGGCACTCCAAGCGCCATCGCACGACTGCCGTCCACCTGCTGCGGCCAGTTATCAACGATCCCTTGGATGCGAGCATCAAAAGCATCCACGATCGGCCCTAGCGTGATCCCACGCTTTGCAGCGACATCGGTGATGACTTTCTCCGCGATCTGCGGAGTCACGCGATGGGCTGGCAGCACATAGGCGCGGTCTTTGCCCAGCTTATCTTCGGAGACTTCGGCTAGTGCAATGAAGCTCTCGATCACGGTGCGGTAGCCGGTCATGGGGTGCGGCTGATCACGGCGGATGGGGAGCATGCAAGGCTCGCCATTGAGAGGCTCACGGAACATGCCACTGGCCCAGCTCGAGGCAGCTGCGTTGGGTTTCCCGGGGCGGACGATGACTGTAGGCAGGCGGACACTGCGGCCATCGAAGTGGCCTTTACGCGTGTGGTCATTCACAATCATCTCACACATGGCTTTCGTCATGCCGTAGGTGGTCTGCGGGAGCTGCTTCGTGAGGTCTGACATCATGCCTGACATGTCCAGTCCGCCATAGCAGGCCACGCTGCTGGCGAAAACCACACGTGGCCGACCTTCCGCAGCGCGTGCAGCTTCGAAGACATTCCTGCCACCATCGAGATTCACGCGCAGGGCATCATCGAAGCGCTCCTCGCACTCACCGCTGACCATGGAGGCGAGGTGAAAGATCACATCCACCCGACTACCGACCGCGCTGAAAACGGTGTCACGGTCGCTGATGTCTCCCTGCACCTGTCGCACGCGGGAGTCGGTGATGGGTTTGTGGAAAAAGGCATCCAGCAGGACGATCTCCGTAATGTTTTGACTGTCGAGGCTGCCGAGTTCGAGGAGCTTTTGGCAGAGCTGATGACCGAGAAAGCCGCCGCCGCCGGTGATGATGATTTTCATGCGTAAATTGGATAAACTAAAAGGATTGGACTGACGAGTAGAGCAGGAATGACCTGCCTCAAGGTGCAATGTGTGAAGTGAAAACGTGCCTTCACACAACTTTCATCCACAGGACGCAGTCGCGGCAGAGGTGAAAGAGCATGGAGGTAAGGACGGTTCACTGAGGCCCGAGCTCCCGCCATGACCACACGCCGCACCTTCCTGACCACGACCGCGATGACAGCGGCCACGCATGCCTTTGCCGCCGCCGGGAGTAGCGAAATCAAGATCGCCCTGATCGGCTGCGGAGGGCGTGGAACTGGGGCCTGCAATCAGGCACTCAGCGCGGGTTCGACCATTAAGCTGGTGGCGGTGGTGGATCCGCTCGAGGGCAAAGCCCAGGCAGCGCTGGACATCCTGAAGGCGAAGCATGAGGGGCAGGTGGATGTGCCACCTGAGCAGGTCTTCACGAACTTCGAGGATTACACCAAGGCCTTTGCGCTGGCAGATGTGGTGCTGATCACGACGCCTCCAGGACCGAGGCCGTTTCTCTTCGAGCAAGCAATCAAGGCTGGGAAGCATGTCTTCATGGAGAAACCTGTGGCCGTGGACGCGGCGGGTGTGCGGCGAGTTTTGGCGGCATCAGCAGAGGCGAAGCAGAAGAAGCTCAATGTTTGCGTGGGCTTCCAGAGGCGGTATCAGCCGAGCTACATCGACATGGTGGACCGAATCCACGCGGGGGAGATCGGCGAACTTATCTTTGGGCGAGTGTATTGGAATGGCACCTCGCGGCCCGGTTTCCCTCGTGAGCCGGGGGAGAGCGAGCTGCACTACCAGATCCGCAATTGGTATTTCTTTACCTGGATGAGCGGGGATCACATCCTGGAGCAGCATTGCCACAATCTAGATGTGGCGAACTGGGTCATGAAAGGCGTGATGCCGATTAAGGCGGTGGGCCAGGGAGGCAGGCAGGTGCGACGGGCAAAGGAGAATGGAACCATCTTCGACCATCACACGGTGGAGTTTGAGTATGAGAGCGGCTTCCGCCTGCTGAGTCAGTGCTGCCAGATCGGCGGCAAGTGCGCGCGCGAGGTAAGCGAGCATTTCCATGGAGTGAAGGGCAGTGCTGACCTCTCCAATGGCGGGAAGTTTTTCATCAATGGTCTGCCGCCCGGTGGGAAGCGGAGTCGAATCAAAGAAGACCCATATCAACTGGAGCACGACGCGTTCTTTGAAAACGTCCGCACGGGCAAAGTGCGCAATGACGCAGACTACGCCGCGCATTCCACGCTGATGGGTGTGATGGGGCGCATGGCGACCTACACGGGCCAAGTGATCACCTGGGATCAGGCGCTGAACTCGCGCGAAAATCTGGTGCCGGACAACCTGACCTGGGCCACCGAGCCTCCGGTGAAGCCGGATTCGGAGGGCTGGTATCCAGTGTCTGTGCCAGGAACGACGATGCCTCTGTAAATTCGATCCCCGCTCAAACCTAGAACTGCATCTCCTCATGCCAGCCAATTCCAAATGGTATTCCTCCGTCACACGCTACCAATGGCTGGTGCTGATCGTCGCCTCACTCGGCTGGGTGTTCGATGCCTTTGAGGGCCAGATTTTTAACATCACCCGCAAGGCCATGCTGGCGGAGATCCTCCAGCAGGCACCGGACTCGGCAGGCGTGAAGGAGTGGGGGGACATCGTGCTCGGTTTCTTCCTCGTAGGCGGGACGCTGGGAGGCTGGGTCTTCGGCATGTTGGCGGATCGCTGGGGGCGCAGCCCGACGATGATCGTGACCATCCTCTTCTACTCGATTTTCTCCGGCCTGACTTACTTTGCGACCGATCTATGGCAAGTCTGCACGCTGCGCTTCCTGGTGGCGATGGGTGTGGGCGGTGAATGGGCGGTGGCGGCGGCGCTGGTGGCAGAAGTCTTTCCAAAAGAAGCGCGTGCGCGTGCCTCGGGTATCTTTCATTCGACGAGCGTGCTGGCGACTTGGATGGCCGGCCTCACCGGCATGTGGGTGGGGACAGACTGGCGCTACGGTTACCTGATCGGCGTAGTTCCGGCGCTGCTCACGCTGTGGGTGCGTGCCTCGATCCAGGAGCCTGAGCGCCTGCAAGCCGCGCAGAAATCCATGGGAAACCGCGTGGGCAGCTTCCGCGAGCTATTCAGTCATCCCACGTGGCGACTGCGGGCGCTGTGTGGCATGACGCTGGCGGCTGTCGGTCTAGGTACCTTCTGGGGAGTCACGGTGGCTGGGCAGGACCTCATGAGCCATCTGCTCGCCAAGCTCGGCTGGGACAAGAGTGCCATCGAAACGGAGGCCAAATTCGCTTACGGCATCGTGCAGGCCACAGGCGGCGGGCTGGGCATGCTGGCCTTCGGGCCGATATGCGAGCGCATCGGCAGGAAGCGCACATTTTATCTGATGCAGATGCTCTCGATCATCGTCATCCCCATGGTTTGCTTCCTACCTCAGACTCACTGGCAAATGCTCGTCGCGCTGCCGGTGATGGGTTTTGTGACCTTGAGCATTCATGCGGGATTCGCGGTGTATTTCCCTGAGCTTTTCCCGGACCACCTGCGTGCCACTGGAGCCAGCTTTTGCTTCAATACAGGCCGCTTGCTGGCAGCACCGATCCTCTTTACCTCGGGCAAGCTGAAGGCGGCCTTCGAACTACCCGTGGCGATCTCGATGCTCTCAGGCCTGTTTGTGATCGGCATTACGGTTCTGTCACTGCTGCCAGAGACCCGAGGTGAAGAGCTGCCCGAGTGACGATCACCCAGGTTGCAGGTCTCGCTCCCAGTCCTCTTTGCCAGTGCCCACGCCGATGAGTTCGCCGACTTCTTCTTCCTCGCTGTCTTCCTCAAGCGGGGCAAAACGCTCGGCACGGAAGCCGAGCTCCTGCTTGATGCTGGAGTGCGGATCTTCGGAGTTCTGGAGTTCCTTGAGCAGGATGAGGATGTCAAACTCGGCACCGGTCAGCTTGATCTCGGCATCTTCGTTCACCGTGAACTTCGGCTGTGAACGGCCTGGGGCCACGGCGCGGACGGTGTAGGTGCGCCCTTTCTTGGGCAGGGCGGTGTAGAGATCATAGACCCAGGGTTCAAACTGGTCGTTGATACAGACAACTTTCTGGCCTGTGGAAAACATGAGTGGAGTCGTGCGGTGATGGGTCGATCTTATGCCTTAAGCTGGGCGCGATGCCAAGCTTCCAGGAGCGATGAGAAACAGGCAAAAAGCCTCGGATTACAGGTCTTCATCCACATCGCCCTCGCCAGCCTTCTTGCCGCGCAGTTTGGCTTCGATCATGGCATCGAGATCGCCATCCATGACACCGGAGATGTCGCTGGTCTTTTCACCCGTGCGCAGATCTTTGACCATCTGATAGGGCTGGAAGACATAGCTGCGGATCTGGCTGCCCCAGCCGATGTCGGTCTTCTCGCCATATTGGCGGGCGACTTCGGCGGTGCGTTTATCTTCCTCGATCTGGTAGAGCTTGGCCTTGAGCATCGCCATGGCTTTGGCGCGGTTCTTTGGCTGAGAGCGCTCCACCTGACAGGCGACGATGACGCCGCTGGGAACGTGGGTGATTCGCACGGCCGTTTCCACCTTGTTGACGTTCTGGCCGCCTTTGCCGCCTGCGCGGTAGGTATCGACCTTCAGATCGTCTTCGCGGATGTCGATGTTGATGTCCTCTTCGTTATCTGGCGTGACGTCGATGGAGGCAAAGGAGGTGTGGCGCTTCTTCGCGGCATCAAAGGGCGAGATGCGCACGAGGCGATGCACACCGCGTTCGTTCTTGAGGAAGCCGAAGGCGTTTTCGCCCTGGATTTCCAGAGTTGCTGAGCGCGTGCCCACGTCGTCACCCTCCTGGTGGTCGATGATCTGGACTTTGTATCCCTTCCGCTCACTCCAGCGCACGTACATGCGCATGAGCATGTCTGCCCAGTCGCAGGCCTCCGTGCCACCGGCACCAGAATGGATGATCAAGAAAGCACTGCCACGATCAAAGGGACCCGCGAGCAGGAGATCCAGCTCATAGGCAGCGATGGCCTTGTTCACAGCATCATACTCGGACTGCACTTCCTTGATGCTCTGGACATCGCCCTGCTCCTTGGCCAGTTCGATGAGCACCGGGAAATCTTCCACGCGTGACTCCAGACCAGCGAGAGGCTCGATCTGCTTTTTGATCACGTTGGCGCGGTCGATGACCTTCTTCGCGGCATTTTGACTGTCCCAGAATCCGGGCGCGGTCATTTTATGTTCCAGAGCATTGAGCTCTTCGGTTAGCTTCGGGACGTCAAAGATACCTCCGGAGTTCGATCAGGCGGCCTTTAAGGCTCGCCACGTCGAACGCCTGGAGGTCAGTCAGGACGGACTTTAAGTTCGTTTCCATGGGGCGCGGGGCATAAGGCATGTGAGACACGGATGCAAATGGGAATCACGAGTGTTTCCGAGGTCACCCCTTCATCGTCGAGGCGCTCTTCCCTGTGGGAGAGAGAAGTCCAGCCTCGACCCTACCGACCCTCTGGGAAAAACACCCCATACCACGAAAGGGCGAACACCTGCACGCTGAGACTCACAAGGCAATACCCCATGAGCACAATCCAAACATTGCTTCGCAATAAACTCGCGGACATCCTGCATTGTCGGGGGGCGACGAATCGCAGCCTCGGCGGCGAGAATTGGGGCACAACTCAACCCACCACCCAGGCTCCAGGAACTTCGCCCAGCTATCGGCTTATTCTCGTGAGTGTGGTGACGTCATCCTGCGTGACACTTTTCCTGCACCCCATTCTGACTCAACAGACACTGCTCCCGCGGTTGGAGCCGGTATCTGCCGAGGTTGAAAAAACCAAGGAATCCTCGACGAAGAGCCAGCACTTGCCCACGTCTGAGGAAATCAGAACTCTCACTCGAATAGGGGAAGAAATCTCGTCCATGATGAACGTCGGCCAGGCCATGACCAGTAGAGTTTGGCCCGATTTCAACACAGATCTTGCAGGACGACATGGCATCTTCATCGCCTGCTCACAGCCTTTGTTCTCGACTTCGAATGAGGAAGAAATGGAGAGACAACGATCATGGATACTTTTCGCCGTCATCGCGACTGTCAAATATGCTGAAGTCAATCGGGGGGCCGTTGATTACATCGCCATCACGGACCCTCTGGGCATGATCGGTGAGCGGTGGTATTACCAGCTTGAGATGACTTCTGCGGCTAAAGTCCAACACCAGTTGATCTTTGAAGGTCTCGGCTTTGAAAAGGCTTATAAAACGATAACGGCCTCCTGGCACAAAGTTACGGCGAATGATGCTCCCTGAAGTCCAGCAGGCTTGAGCGTGCTGGCCATGATTCAACCTTCTATTTGAGGTGGATTGGTGGGCGAGATGTCCCGCACCGGCATTGCACGGGGGCACGGACTCGGCATCGTGGACGTATTGCCATCATGACTTTGTTTCGATTCATCCTCTCCTCCGCGCGGCACTACTGG
>JAGKWZ010000242.1 GCA_021151605.1 Verrucomicrobiaceae bacterium | reverse complement strand
AAAGAGCCCATGCCAAGCATCGCCGTGCGGGACAAGCTGGTAATCGTCAGCGCCCGCACTGAGAAGGAGATCGCCAAAGAAAAGCGTGCTCATCCTGGGCGCGAGATAATCGCCATCCCGGCGGACATGGCCTTTGGCACCGGACATCACGCCACCACGGCTACCGTGCTGCGGATGCTGGTGGATGCTGCGGCAGAGCGGAAAGGCCAGCGCTGGACCATGGCCGATCTTGGCTGTGGCAGTGGCATCCTCGCCATCGCGGCTGAGAAGCTCGGCGCGGCGAAGTCATGGGGCTGTGATTTTGATCCCAAAGCCGTGCTGGTTTCCAAAGAGAATGCCGAGCGCAATGGCGCGCCAAAAATCCGCTTCACCGAAGTCGATGTCCTGGAATGGGAACCGAAGGAGCAGTGGGACATCGTCGCCGCAAACATCTTCGTGGACATCCTGGAGCAGGCTTTCCCCCAGATCGTGCGCGCCGTGAAGCCAGGTGGCACACTGATGGCCTCGGGCATCCTCAAAACACAGGCTGGCCCATGCCTCAAGGTCGCCGAAAGCTGCGGAATCCGCTGGGAGCGTGTGGATCCTGCGGCGAAGCCAGTCGAGCTGGATGCAGCGAAGTTTCCCTCACTCCAGGCCGCTTTTGATGCACTGCCAGCCTCCGGTGGCTTGGTAAGGTTGCCTCCCGGCAAGACCGAAATCCGCGAGCCGCTCGTCATCAGGACCGAAGACACCCGCGTCATCGGCTCTGGTGCCTCGACCTGGATCAAAAATCTCAATGAAGAGGGCAAACCCGCCCTCATCCTGCGCCCGCCGACACTTGATCAGGACAAAAAGGCGCGGCTTTGGCGTGTGCAGCTCGCGGACTTCCGCATCGAGGGACAGGAAAAAAGCGGTGACGGCATTTTCGCCGAGGGCATCCAGGAGATTTATCTCGAAGGCATGAGCATCGACCACCACGGCGCACACGGCATCCACCTCGTCGATTGCTTTGAAGACCCGCGCATCGCTGACTGCATCCTCACTTACAATAAAAAGTGCGGCATCGAGATCGTGAACTGCCATGACATCGTCGTGAATGCCAATCACTTCGAAGAGAACCAGGACGCCCTTCATTGCACTGATGGCTTCAATCTCTGCATGAATGGCAACAACATTGATGACCATCTCCGGCACGGTGTCGTCATTGAAAACACCTACGGCTCTGTCGTCAGTGGCAACATGATCGAGGAGTGCAATGGCACCGCCATCATCCTGGATCGCGACTGCTATGGCATCACGCTCAGCGCCAATGTCATCGCCCATCACCTGGAGGGTGGTATCGACCTGCGGGATGCTCATGGCTGCTCCGTCAGTGCCAACACCATCGTGCTCGCCCACAAGTTCGGCGTCCGTGTGAGCAAAGACAGCGGGCGTCACGCCATCACGGGAAACAGCTTCACCAATACCTACATCGGCGGCGGCCTCGACAAACGTCCTTCGGAAGGTCCCACGCCCATGCACATTGACGAAGGCTCGGGCATCTTCGTCGATGGAGGCCGGGATTGTGCCATCACTGGAAATACCTTTACAGGTCTGAGCACCATGGCCGTCTGGAGCACTAATGGTAGCTCTGGACTATTGATCACCAACAATCTCTGTCATGACTGCGGACGTAAGTTGCCTAAAGACAGCCTCTGGATTGACGTTAAATCTAGTGATGCGTCCATCATCAAAGACAATTTGACCATCAAGTAATCTGCCCGAGTGTGGGTTCAGGCAAATGCTCGACCTGCAACGATACAAAGAGGGTAGTCTCCGTAGTGAAGTTCACTTCACCCGAGCTGCTTTGTGGACCCATTTGGCTTTTGGAGTTTTGTCTGTCATCTTGATGCTTTTTCATGAGATCTTTGTGTGGGCGGCCGCAGCCGGACTTTGGTATCTCATCTGCATTTTGCTCATCACAGGCGTTCTTTCCGGCATTGCTGCCTGCCGCTGGTTGCTGGCCATGGCTTTTTTTGCTTTTGCCATCGGCGGCATCCTTTTCATCGGCCATGTGCTGCCGACACTGAAGCCCGAGCATCCGCCTCTCATTGCCCATGATATCATTCCTTTCTGGTTGGGATTGCTCAATGTCGCCTACGCAGGTGGCGGCATCTTTTTTCTGACCAATGTCCGAGTCCGCAAAGCCTGTGATATCGGCTTTAAGCTGTGGTAGCGGCAAAGCAGGTCGGGTCGTTGCTGCTTTGTATCTTGTCAGGGTGTCGCTTGGGGCACATCATGCCGCAGCTACCTCTCACCCATTCCATTCCTGATCATGGCCGACACGCCCCTCCTGCGCATCCGCGACTTGAAGATCGACTTCCGCCGCCATGGCTCGCCGCCAACGCAGGCGGTGAAAGGCATCAGCCTCGATCTCGCTCAGGGCGAATCCATTGCCATCGTCGGTGAAAGCGGCAGCGGCAAAAGCGCCACCGCTCTCGCCCTCGCCAGGCTCCTCCCAGAGCCGCAGGCCAGTATCACAGCCACAGAACTCAGCATCGCGGGGCATCATGTCCTGAAAATGAGCGAGAAGGAACTCCGCCAAGTCCGTGGCAAAGAGATCGCCTATGTCTTTCAGGAGCCCACCACCTCGCTGAACCCGGTCCTCCAGGTGCGCACTCAGATCGGCGAGGCCCTGGCTCTGCATCGGCCCGAGGTGAAAGACCGTGAGGCCGAGATCCTGCGCTGGCTCACTAAAGTCGGCATTACTGAGCCCGAGAAGCGCCTCCGCGCCTACCCGCACGAACTCAGCGGCGGCATGCAGCAGCGCGTCATGATCGCCATGGCCCTCTGCTGCCATCCCAAGCTCCTCATCGCTGATGAGCCCACCACCGCGCTCGATGTCACCATCCAGAAGCAGATCATGGAGCTTCTAGCCACCCTCCGCCGGGATCTCGAAATGAGCATGATCCTCATCACCCATAATTTCGGTATTATCCGAGGTGTGGCGGACCGAGTCGCAGTGATGTTCCGCGGCCAGATCGTCGAAACCGGCCCTACGGAGCAGATTCTCTCTCATCCCCAACATCCCTACACGCAGGCATTGCTGGACTGCGTCCCAAGAATGGGGGCCAAGCAAGCCCGCCTGCGCACCATTGATTACGCTGCCCTGGGAGAGTAGAGCCATTCTATTCGTCCTCGGGGGACTGTTTTGCATCTCGACGTTTGATCCGGTCTTCGGTATGCGTTTGGCTCTGATCAAACATCATGCGCAAAGGCATCCTCGCAGGCGGCAATTTCATTATCGACTACGTCAAGCTCATCAATGGCTACCCCGAGCAGGACATGCTGGCGGACATCCGCCGTGAGACCTCCAGCAACGGCGGCGGCCCTTACAATGTGCTGAAGGATCTATCCGCGATGCGTGTGGGCTACCCGCTTTCAGCCGCAGGGCTGGTGGGGAAGGATGCGAATGGGGACTGGATTTTACGGGATTGCCAGAGGGCTGGGATCAACACGACCCAGGTCCGGCAAACGGACCGTGCGCCGACCTCCTACACAGATGCCATGACCGTGATCTCGACAGGCAGGCGCACCTTTTTCCATCAGCGCGGGGCGAATGCGCTGCTTGGGGAAAGGGACTTTGATTTTTCCCAGACGCAGGCACGGCTATTTCACCTCGGCTACCTCATGCTGCTGGATGAGATGGATCGTTTGCTCCCAGATGGCAGCACGCCTGCGGCTCGGGTGCTGGCAAAGGCGCGGGCGGCGGGGCTGATCACCAGCGTGGACATCGTGAGCACGGAGAACCCAAATTTCCGCAGCATCGCCGAAGCTGCTCTGCCGCATACCGACTACTTGATCATCAATGAAGTGGAAGCTGGGAAGATCCTGGGGCTGAACCTCAAAACCGTGCCGGTAGATTTCTCCGCCGTGTCTGATGCAGCCCGTGCACTGCTGGCAAAGGGCGTGCAAAGGCAGGTCGTGATCCATTTTGAGTCAGGAGCCGTCGTGGCTGACAGTGGCGGTGGCATCTCCATGCAGGCCTCATTAAAGCTGCCCCCAGGCTTCATCGTGGGTGCTACGGGCGCCGGTGATGCCTTCGCGGCGGGTTATCTGCACGGCATCCACGAAGGCTGGTCCATCGCGGATAGTCTGACGCTTGCCGTTTGCACGGCGGCAGCTTGCTTAACGCATCCAACACCTTCGGAAGGGCTACGTCCTGTGGAGGACTGTCTGCATTTGGCTGATGAACACGGATTCCGCCTGCCATGAAACACGCTTTACTCACCGAAGAAGAAACCACCGCTGCAATGGCAACTCTGCCTGGATGGAGTGCCGAAGGCAAAGAGCTGGTGAAAACCTTCCGCTTTACGTCTTACCTCGCTGGCATCGACTTTGTGAGCCATCTAGGTCATGCCGCAGAAGTGATGAATCACCACCCTGATTTGCTCGTGGGCTGGCGGAAGGTGACGATGCGTGTCACCACGCACAGCGCTGGTGGTTTGACGGAACTCGATGTGGCTCTGGCCCGTGAGGCAGATCGCCTGGCGGCCTGATCAAAGCGCGGCCTTCACCGCAGCAGCCACCTGCACGCCTCGCGTGTAGGCTTCCTCGAAAAGCGCCATGCCGCTCAGGTCACTGTGGGCGAAGTAGATGGGCGGGCGGTGCTGCTGCATGAGTTCGCGCTCTTTTCCCCAAAGGAAACCAGGACGCGGACGGATCATGCCGTGGCCCCAGAGCCAGACATCGACACGCTGCACATGCTCGCACAGACTCGGATGCGGTGCCGCGAGCGCGCTGAAGACGCGCTCGGTCCATTGCTCATGCGTTTGCGTGAGCATCCACTCGCGCAGCTTTGCCGGGGGCTGGCCGCACAAGGTCTCGTAGTGTGTGATCACGGTCTCGCTGGGCCGTGAGGCGAGGCTTTGGTGCCCGGCATTCACATAACCGAGCGAGTCGCCACCATAGACCACATTGTCCCAGGCTGGATGCACGCCCGGGCTTGGCGGCAGCTCAGACAGGGTGAGATTCGTCACGACCCAGGGTGAGTATTCCAGACTCGTGATCGGCGTGATTCCAGGGATGATCCTCTGAGCAATGAAACGCGGCAGGGCGCAGATGCAGGCTTTCGCCGTGAAACGAGTGACGCTGTCATCAGAAGCATCGAGCGCATCCACTTCCACACCGCCAGGCGCGGCTTCGATACGGGTGACGAGGTGACCCGTGCGGATGTCTGGCAGACCAAGACGGAGTTGTTTCACCAGCCAGCCATTGCCCTCCGGCCAGGTCAGCACGGTCTCGTGCTCAGCATTTGCCGCCTCTCCCGTGCGGCTGGCGAAGTAGTGTAGTCCAGCCCAGGCTGAGACCTCGTGAATGCTGCCGCCAAAGTCGTCTCGGCAGGAATAGTCCACCTGCCAGAGAAGCGCTTCGGCGGTGAATCCATGCTTCCCTAGCCACTCCGCCATGGTGATCGTATCGAGCGCCAGGGCCTCAGGATCACGCGCACTTCGATCCACCGGCAGCGTGAAGACGCGACGCCCACGCCAGCGCTCGATCTCTGCTGCAAAGGCCTTGAACTGCTCTTGATCACCAGGGCTCAGTCCTACTGTCGGCGCGATGCCCTCGTGCCACTCTCCATGCATGAAGATGCGTTCCTGCGGATCATGACAGAGCGCGGATTCATCATAGATGGGCCGGCCTGCTGCATCGTGACCGGTGATGAGTTGGATCTCCTCGAAGAATTCCAGCACTTCCAGGCAATCCTTACCCGGCAGCGGCACATAATGAGCGCCCCAGGGGTAAGTGTTGATCGCGTTTGAGCCATAGCCCGAAGTGCCTCCCTCCTTGGCTTCGAGTTCCAGCACGATCACGTTTTCGATTCCTTGCCGTTTCAGCATTCTCGCCGCTGCCAATCCCGCAATGCCTCCGCCTGCGACGATCACGTCCGTCTTCACTGTCCGTTTCGGCTTTGGAATGCCGCCCATCTCACGCAGCCGATGACCGATGGCATGGCCACCGCCCAAGATGTTGCCAGGAATCGACTGTTCGCGCGAGCATGAGCCCGTGATCAGAGCTGGTGCTGCAGCGGAAGCTGCGAGGAAGCGGCGGCGTTTCATGGGTGGTAGATGAGCCTCACTTCACATGCTCCAGCATCCAGCGGGCGGTGGTGGCATAGATGGGGAATTCCGTGATGAGCACGTTATGATGGTCGGCTCCGGGGACTTCGACCCACTTCTTTTCGAGGTTCTTGGGTAAGGCATCAAACAAACGACGCCCCGATTCCAGCGGGATCACGCGATCCATCGTGCCATGGGCGATCATCGTGGGCAGATTGAGTTTCCCAGCGGGCAGATCCGACCGGATTTGACTCAATGACACGCCCGTTTTCCATTCGTAGAACCACCCGGCGGCATGTTGCCAAACGCTACCCAGGGTGGCCCCTATGCGGTCGGAGACATTCTTCTCAATCGCTGTCTCCAGACGGTCGAAGCTGCTGAGGATCACCAGCGTTTTCCAGGGGTGATTCGCCAAAGCAGCAGCATGAACGGAGACGGCACCACCCATGGACATGCCGAGCAGTCCGGCAGGCTGGGCAGCGAAGCCAAAGCGGGAAGAGGCTTCAGCCAAGACCCGTCCTGGAATCTCCGCCTCCCGCAGTCCGAAGGTCGTGGTGGTCACTGGATGTTCTCCGTGTGCAGGCATGTCGGGCAACAGACAGCGGAAGCCTGCAGCGCAGAGTCTTTCGCCAATAAGTAGGTAGTCTTCCTTCCGCCCTTTGCGACCATGGACGAGGACCAGCGTGCCAATCATCTGCCCTGGAGGTGGTAGTGCCATGTCCTGGAGCTGCTCACGCAATTTGTCACCCCGCGGGCCGAGTCGTCCATCAGGGAGCGGCTCCATCATCAGACAGGGTGTGCCATCGCTGAGGGTGAATGGCTTTACACTCACTCCATGCGCTGCTGGGGCTGCCAGGAATTCACGATGGTAGTCCTGCAAAGCTCGTCGTGCGGGTGACGCGATCTCATTTCCCGCCCACCAGCAGGCTCCGGCGAAACCGAGTAGAAGCAGCGAAATGAAAAACATGG
Source organism: Verrucomicrobiaceae bacterium (assembly GCA_021151605.1). GTDB lineage: Bacteria > Verrucomicrobiota > Verrucomicrobiia > Verrucomicrobiales > Verrucomicrobiaceae > Prosthecobacter. The sequence goes on along the minus strand of JAGKWZ010000242.1, from coordinate 9,112 downwards.
TGCGGCGGAGACGTGGCATGTGGAGCTATGGCGTAAATGACAAGAACGTGGGCACTGAAAGGTTCAGGTAAGATGGGAAAGATAGGCAAGGAGCGCCATTTTCAGGGAGAACGGGGTAAAATTGGTCAAGAAAGCGGTGAAAGCAGACAAAAGAATTGCCTCTTCTTAGCTGCGGTGATTGACAGTGCTGCCGTCTTCCCTCTAAAACATCATTTCCAACGAAAAATCAGCGTCCCCCCGCACCGACCGCATGTATTCCAACGAAGAGTTCCTCATCGAACTGCTCACTGAGGCAGGTTACATCTCCGCATCTGACATCCAGCAGAGCAAGGGGAACCGAAAAGGACAAGAGACGCCACTGGAGACAATGATCAAAACCGGGGTCGTCAGCGATGAGCAGATCGCCCAACTCGTGGCCTCGAACAGTGGCATGGAGTATGTCGATCTCCATGGTTTCGCCGCAAATGCGATGCTCAAGCCGCTGGTGCCGCTGGAAGTGGCGCTAAAGTACAAGGTCGCCCCGATCGGGATCAATGGGACGGCGCTTCAGCTCGCAGTTGCTGATCCATATGATTTTGAGACGCTGGATGCCCTGCCGCACGTTTTGCAGCCCGAGCTGGAGTTTTACTGCTCCACGCCCAATCTCATCCGTGAGCTGATGGCAAACATTTATGGCAATGAAGCCATCATGGGCTCAGGCGGCACCAAGATCCCAGGCTCTGATGGCGGCGCTAATGATGGCGATGCTCCGATCATCAAGCTGGTGACGAACATGCTGATGGACGCCTTCCGCAACCGGGCGTCTGATATTCACATCGAACCGCTGGAGAAGGACATCCGTGTGCGCTTCCGCATGGACGGTGTGTTGGTGGATATCGAGCATCATCCGAAGAGGCTTCTTTCCTCCATCATCGCCCGTGTGAAGATCATGACTGGGACGATGAGCATCGATGAAAAGCGCGTGCCCCAGGATGGACGAATCCAGATGGCCTTCGGAGACAAGGAGCTCGATCTGCGTGTGTCCATCATCCCCACTCAGAACGGTGAAAGCGTGGTCATGCGTGTGCTTGACAAGAGCAGCCTGCGTCTCGGTCTCGCGGACCTTGGATTCTTCAGCGATGACCAGGATACCTTTGAGAAACTCATCACTCTGCCAGACGGCATCGTACTCGTGACCGGGCCGACCGGCTCGGGCAAGACGACGACGCTCTACGCCTGCCTGAATTTCATCAACCGCCCTGACCGCAAGATCATCACGGTGGAAGACCCCGTCGAGTATGAGCTTCCGGGCATTAATCAGGTGATGGTGAAGGAGGATGTCGGAATGACCTTCGGGGCCGCCCTGCGCGCCATGCTGCGTCAGGCACCGAACATCATCATGCTGGGGGAAATTCGAGATGGTGAAACCGCCGGCATTGCCATCCAGGCATCACTCACCGGGCATCTGGTCTTCTCCACGCTGCATACAAACGACGCTCCCAGTGCAGTGGCTCGTCTTGCAGACATCGGCGTGAAGCCATTCCTCATCGCCTCCGCCGTTCGTGGCATCCTCGCTCAGCGCTTGGTGAGAAAGCTTTGCGGTGAGTGCAAGACCCCCTCTGGCCTAGGTGACCGTGAACTGCGCCATCTCGGCCTGGAAGCCAGCCAGTTGTTCAACGCAAAAATCATGGGTCCCAAGGGCTGCAACAAGTGCCGCAACTCCGGCTTCCGCGGACGAATGGTGATCGCAGAGATTTTCAAAGTGGACGACGAAGTCCGCACCATGATCAATCAGGATTTGACCACTCCGCAGCTTCGTAAACGCGCTCGCGAGCTTGGTATGAGAACGCTGCGTGAAGACGGCGTGCGCAAGGTGCTCGCCGGCGTGACCACCGCCGATGAAGTGATCGAATCGACCATGGGTGACGCCGATTAAGCCCTGAACTGAACAACCGAGAAAAGCGAACTTCCCCCCGATATGACCCCCCAGAATGTCATCGACATGCTTCAATCACGCGGAGTGATCGACTCCGGCGTGGCCGATGGGCTGAGCCAGGACTGCATAGCAGATCGTGCCAGTGGTCGCGCGTCGCAGCCAGGTTCAGGCATTGATCGACAAACATTACGGCACAGGTGCGCCGAGTATTGAAGACATTTTCGGCGGCCTGGCCGCTGCAGGCAAGGATGCGCCTGAGGTCGAGGCCAACTCCGCGCCCATCGTCAAGTTCGTCGATCTAGTGATGACCCAGGCCATCAAGGAAAAGGCCTCCGACATTCACTTTGAGCCATTTGAGCATGAGTTTAAGATCCGCTACCGAGTGGATGGTGCCCTCTATGAAATGGCACCGCCGCCAGTGCATCTCGCAAACTCCGTGATCTCTCGTGTGAAGGTCATGGCGAACATGAACATCGCCGAGCGACGCGTGCCGCAGGACGGACGCATCATGACCGTCGTCAACGGAAAGCCAGTGGACATGCGCGTGAACTCCCTGCCCACTCAGCACGGTGAGTCCGTCGTTATGCGCGTTCTCGACCGTAGTTCCGTAAACCTGGAGTTGGAGCATCTCGGGATGCCTCCTTACCTCTTTGATTACATCACTGAGACGATCGAGAAGCCGAACGGCATCTTCATCGTCACCGGCCCCACGGGCGCAGGCAAGACGACCACGCTCTACGCAGCGCTGCGTCGTATCAATCAAATCGACACCAAGGTGCTGACCGCTGAAGATCCGGTCGAGTATGAGCTGGATGGCATCATGCAGGTGCCCGTGAATGACGCCGTCGGACTTACCTTTGCCAAGGCGTTGCGTGCCTTCCTGCGACAGGACCCGGACAAGATCATGGTGGGAGAGATGCGTGATATGGAGACCGCTCAGATTGCCATCCAGGCCTCGCTCACTGGACATTTGGTGCTCAGCACACTGCACACGAATGACGCCGCAGGTGCAGTCACCCGTCTTGTGGACATGGGCGTGCAGCCCTTCCTCGTCGCCGCCACGCTTGAGGGCATTTTAGCTCAACGATTGCTGCGCACCGTCTGTAAATCCTGCCGCACTGCCTATGACCCAAGTCTTAACATCCTCAGCCAACTAGGATTATCCCAGAGTGATATTGGCGGAAAGCAGTTCTACACTGGTGCCGGCTGCCCGAAATGCGGTGGTTCCGGATACAAAGGACGCAAAGGCATCTACGAACTTCTGAACGTGACTGACCCAATTCGCGAGCTGATCATTGAGAAAGCGCCCACCCTCGTGCTCAAACAAAAGGCAATCGAACTCGGCATGATGACCCTCCGTGAGGATGGCCTGCGCAATATCTACGATGGTGAAACCACCATTGAAGAAGTGCTCAAATACACCTGATGCCCCGTCAATCTGCGAAATTGCCAACCAACTCGTCATGAATTTGGTGGACAGAATCAGCCGCAGCCAAGTAATCTCAGAACTCTTTTAATAATACCCGCCGCATTAACGTATGCCGAAGTTTCATTACATCGCCCTTGATCAAAACGGCCAGGAAGTCGCTGGTGAGCTGGATGCCTCCAACGAGGCCGAAGCCATCAACCTGCTCCGGCAGAGCCAGCTCTATCCCACCCAGGTGGCTCAGGAGGGCAAAGGCGATGCTGCTGTGAAAAAGCGTGCCAAATCGACGGCCTCCAAGTCCTCAGGAAAAACCGTCAAGGCAGGTGCCAACGCCAAGGTAAAGGCGAAATCCCTGATGGTCTTCACCCGTCAGCTCGCGACACTCATCGATTCCGGTCTTCCGCTGCTCCGTGGTCTCACGGTTCTCAGCCGTCAGGAGCCAAACCCGATCATGAAGTCCACCATCGCCACACTGGCGGACAACGTGCAGACGGGCAGCACCTTCTCAGAAACGCTGACCCAGTTCCCACGCATCTTTAACAAGCTCTATGTGAACATGGTCAAGGCTGGCGAACTCGGCGGTGTGCTCGAAATCGTCCTCAATCGTCTTGCTGAATACCAGGAAAAAGCCCAGAAGCTGAGAAACAAGGTCATGGCTGCGATGATTTACCCCATCGTCGTGATGGTCATCGCTGTTGCGATTTTGGTCTTCCTCATGCTCGTCATCGTGCCGAAGTTTGAAAAGATCTTCGAAGAAATGCTGGGAGATAAAAACAAGCTTCCCGCTCTCACCAAGTACGTCATCGGCTTCAGCCGGTGGATGGGGGACAATTTCATCTTCCTCGCCATTGGCACTGCCTTGGTCGTTGTTGGCTGGCGTCTCTTTGCCGCTACGGCTGGTGGGCGCCGCACCATTGACGGCTGGATGCTCAAAATGCCTCTCTTTGGAGATGTTCAGCGCAAAACCGCCATCTCCCGTTTCACCCGCACCCTTGGAACTCTCGTGACCTCTGGTGTGCCGATCCTTCAGGCTCTGAACATCACCCGTGAGACAGCTGGTAACGCCATCGTCTCCGAGTCCATCGTCAAGGTGCATGACGCCGTCAAGGAAGGTGAGTCCATGGTGACTCCGTTGGAGTCCAGCAGTGTGTTCCCTCCCATGGTGATCTCCATGGTGGACGTGGGTGAAGAAACCGGCCAGCTCCCCGAGATGCTTTTGAAGATCGCGGACGTTTATGAAGATGAGGTGGACAATTCCGTCTCTGCTCTGACCTCCATGTTGGAGCCTATCATGATCGTCGTTCTGGCTCTCATCGTCGGCACCATCGTGCTCGCCCTCTTCCTGCCTCTGATTGAGGTGATCAAGCAGCTCAGCGCAGGCCCAGGATCATAGTCTCGAGAGAATTCATCCCCTACCACCATGAAAATCCAAAAGCGCCCCGTTCGTCGGAATGCTTTCACCCTGATTGAACTGATTACGGTCGTTAGCGTGATCGTGATCCTGTTCGCTCTTGTTGCCGGAGGCTATACCTATGCAGACCACTTCTCCAAACGCTCCAGGACGGAAATAGCGATCAAAGCTGTCCGGTCTGGGCTTGAAACCTACAAAGAGAAGTTCGGCTCCTATCCTCAGCCAGCGAACCCAGAAACCTCCGTTGCCATTGCGAAAAAGTCATACATTGCCGGTGGTGGTGCATGCCTTTACCAGGCGCTTTCTGGGGATGGATTCGACCAGATCAAGGGCGCTACTGGGCAAGGTCAGCCCACTTCAGATGGCAACTTGGATGACTCTGAAACAGCCAGCCTAGTCATGGTTGATATGCCAAGGGAGATTTGGGTGAAGGCAGATGGCCTTTACTTCATGGCCGACGGCTTTGGTCATCCCCTGCGTTACATCAAAGCGGCGCCCACTGTCGCAGCCACGCCCGGTCAGCAGCCACCTGCGCCCACGACGATCAATATCGGCACCTATGACGTCTGGTCCTATGCTGATGATACCACCAACCTCACCACGACCAGTCTGCAAGCAGCAGGCTCGGACTCTGGTAATCGATTGGATACCAAGTGGATCAAGAACTGGTAATTCTTTTCCTTTAGCTTCCTTCTTCCCAAACCAAGGCCGCCTCTTCAAAGGGCGGCCTTATTTTTGGTAGATGGGAAGGAAGTGGTGGTAAACGCTCAGGCTCAGCAGCGCGAGAGAGGTGGCATAGACCGGGCCTGCGCTCTTTTCGTTTCCGTTCCTCGGAAACCAGGCACCTTCCCCACTTTGCGCCCCGACGAGCATCTGCTCCGTCTTCTGTCGCGCAGTCGCAGCATGATCTCCTCCTCGCTGATACATGCCCTGGGCGTAATAATAGCAGCCGTAAAAGAACCAGGGCTCATTCACCTCCGGTGGAAACTTCAGCAGCCAGTTTGAGGAGCCGAGCACCTCGGGGATGTCGTATTGCCCGGCGACTTGCAGGGAAAGCAGGCCCGCTGAGGTCGTGGAGAAGGTCTGCCTTCCTCCGTAGGGTTCGTAGCTGAAAGCTGCATCCATCTGTTTGAGCTGACCATTGCTGTCACGCTCGGCGCGGTAGCTGCGCTTGATGTAGGCGATCGCCTTGTCGATGGCCTCCTTCGGCACCTCGATACCGCTGTTTTTCGCAGCGCGCAGAGACATCAGCTGCCATACCGTGACACTGATGTCGCTGTCGCTGCTGCTCGGTTCATAGCGCCAGCCACCGCGGTTTGCCTCGCTCTTCGGTGTTTGTTGGGAGCGGAGGATCAGCTTGATGCCCTTCTCCGCCATCTCGCGCACTTTTTTGTCCGTGGCTTCATCCGGGGACATCCCGAGCATTTCCGTCAGCATCAGCGTCATGATACCGTGGCCATACATGCGGCTGCGGTCGCTGCGCCCGAGGTAGCCATTTTCATCCGGCTCCACGTGATCGACGATAAACTTCAGCCCCTTATGCACGGCGATGCTCTCTGGCGAGGACCCACCGGGCAGATGACCGACGGAGGCCAGGCCCATGATCGCCAGGGAGGTCATCGCCGCCGCATGACTGGGGATGTCTCCACGGCGCGGCTGCTGATTGGATTTCTGCTCACTGAAATGTCCGGCAGGCTGCTGTTGTTTCAAAAGCCATGACACCGCCTTGGTCACGCAGGACTTCACCTGGGGTGAGATGATTTCAGGTGTGGTCGGAGCGGCTTGTCCTAGCGGCAGAAAGGATAAAATCAGCAGAAATGTCAGCGCAGGTTTCATGGCAGAGGCAAACGTAGTTATTTCAGGGGCTTGATCAGAACCTTCGAGTTCCGACCACTCTTGTCATACTTTTCACGCCGGGCGGAGGGCAGGGCGCCTGGAGTCGTCACCTGGAAGCCCATCTTTTCTTCAAAGAAGCGGAAGGCCTGCGTGCTCAGCGCCACGAGTTCATCGCAGCCGCGCTGCTTCGCCACCTCTTCCGCGTAGGCGACCAGCCGCTGCCCGTGCCCACGATTCTTGTGACTGCGCCGGACAAAGAGGCAGGCCAGCTCGGCCACCTTCCGCCCTTCCTCATCATAGGAATGCACCGCCACACAGCCGATGGGGTTGCCATCGGTTTCCAGAACAAAGAAGTCTTTGATCTTGCCCTGGATCTGCTCACGCGTCCTCGGCACCAGCGCCGCATCATCCATCGACTGCTGCATCATCGAGAGCAGGGCAGGGATGTCAGAGGAATGCGCCTTGCGGATCTGCTGGTAGTCATCGGCATGGATCATGGTGCCGACACCTTCATTGCTGAAAAGCTCGGCCAAAAGCGCCTCGTCCTGGGTGCCATCCACGATGTGGACACGCTGCACCCCTTCCTGGCAGGCGATGGCCGCGTAGCGCAGTTTAGAAAGCAGGTTCACATCGTGACGCGGGTCCTTGTTCCGGAAGAGTTCCCGCGCATCAGCGATGGAGAGCTGAGCCAGGCGGCTGCCATCCGCATTTGTGACACCAGCTTCAGAGACAAAGATGATCTTGGCCGCCCCCAGAGCCAGCGCCACCTCGGTGGCCACAGCATCAGAGTTCAGACGCAGCGTCGTCCCCCGGCTGTCATAGCCGATCGGCGGCAGGATGGGGATGATGTCCGCCTTCAGCAGCACCCGCAGTGACTCGGCATCCACACGCTCGATGCGTCCGGTAAACTCTTGATCGATGCCATTGATGACACCCGCCGGATGCACCGCCAGCGCATTGCACACCGCCACCGGCATCTCCAGCGCGGTCAGATCACCCATCAGAGCGCTCGTCTGGCGGGAGATGGCATCCACGGCCACCTCCAGCGTCGCCGCATCCGTCCGCCCCATGCCATCGTCACTGCTCAAAGTGATGCCGCGCAGACCGGCCAGATAGCGCAGTTGCGCCCGAGCGCCATAGACCAGCACCACCTCGATATTCAGCGACTGCAGCACAGCCACATCCTGGAGCAGACTTGGAAAACCCGCCTGATGCATCAGTGCCCCATCGATCGCGATCACGAAAACCCGCTGCCGGAACTGCGGGACATAGCGCAAAATGCCCCGTAAATCTTCGAATCGGGCGGTGGGTTTGGTAGTGGGTTCGCTTTCTGGCACCGGTCAGTTTCGTTCAATCAGTCCCATGCGCAAGAGCGCAAAGCCAGCGCATGTTTTTCAGCTACTTCTGAAAAAACGAGAAGGGCTGAAAGCCAAAGACACCCGCCAAAACCAGAAACAAGGAACAAGGAACCAATTCCCCACGCTAAAGCGTGAACAACGTACATTCCCCGTCACCTCCGCAGAGCCAGGACCAGCTCATTCACCTTCAGCCGCATCTGCTCCAGGTCTGCCAGAGTCGGCGGGTCATTGGTGAAGGGGGTATTCAGCGTGGCCACGGCATTCGTGTTACTGCTCGTCTGACTCAGTGTGTTGAGCAGACCGTTGTTCAGGTCCACCTGGGAGACCTCCCCATTCGCGCCGGCCGCTCCTGGGGCACCATCATTGCCGCGTGGGAGGCCGAAGTTGAACCGCACATTGCTGCCGTCAAAGGTCACGCCCACCGTCGCCGGTTCACCCGGGTTCAGCGTCGTCACACTGTCCACCACAGCATTGGCAAAGGGCAGTCCCTGCGCCCCCTGCGGCCCTGGGGCACCATCGCTGCCATTCGTTCCAGGCGCACCTATGGCACCGTCATTGCCACGCGGGAGTTCGAAACTCAGGTGCAAAGTGCTGCTGGTGATGCTCACCCCCACCACCGCCGGACTCCCTGGCGGCAGCGTCGTCACACTGTCCACCACAGCGGAGGTGACGCCGGAGACAGCATCGATCAGGTCTTTGAGACCGTTCAATTGAGCGCGCATCTGCGCGGCATCGGCGAGGGTGTTTTCCTGAGGTAGATTGGGGTCGAATGGCATGGCGTTGAAGGAGTTGACGGTGGTTGGCAGAAAGTTAGCGGGCTGGCTCGCCAGGGATCAGGTCAGGCAGGGCGAGCTTTTCCCAGGGCGTCGGGCTGGTAGGGCGGGCTGTCTCCAGCCCGCCAGGGGCATCGGGCGAGGGTCTGAGCCTTGCGCGCGAGGGTTTTTGGCTTGCTCGCAAGGCTCTGAGGCTTGCGCGCGACCCTTTTTGGCTTGCTCGCGAGGGTTTTTGGCTTGCTCGCAAGGCTCTGAGGCTTGCGCGCGACCCTTTTTGCTTTGCGCACGAGGGTTTTTGGCTTGCTCGCAAGGCTCCGAGGCTTGCGCGCCACCCTTTTTGCCTTGCGTGCCACCTTTGGAGCCTCGCGCGCAGCAGGGCGTTAAGGAGTCGGC
>JAGKWZ010000241.1 GCA_021151605.1 Verrucomicrobiaceae bacterium | reverse complement strand
GGTGGTGAGGGAGGCACTGGCGGACAAGGCGGCACCGGATTCGGCACCTTCAGCAAGGGCGGCGGCAACGGTGGAAATGGACTCGACGGCGGGGCTGGTGGCGGCAACGGTGGCCCTAGCGCAGGCATCGTGTTGGGCAGCGGAGCTACCGTTGTCACCAACACGGGGAACGCTTTCACCCTCGGCAGCGGCGGCACGGGTGGCCTAGGCGGCACGCGCGGCGGCACCACCACCAACCGCGCCCCAAGCGGCAGTAACGGTCCCAGCCAAAACATCCTCACTCTGCCATGAACGTGCACACTCCCTGCGGCAGCCATCTGATCAGACAGATCGGTCTGATCAGCCTGATCCTCATCACCCCCGCCACCGCGCAGGAACTCACCCACGCCACCCTCGCCCCCGGCGGCACCATCACCAACGACGCCACCCTCGGCGACATCGGTGGTGAAGCCCACGAGCAATCTGGCACGACCGTGCGCCCGGGTTTCGCCGGCCAGCTATGGGACGTGGCCACCCTCGACATTTCACCGCAGCCCGCCACCATCGGTGAAGAGAGCACACTCCAGCTCACCACCCTGCTCACTGGCGACGATACCACCACGCAGCCTAGTCCTGCGGACATTGTCTGGAGCAGCGACAGTTTCTCCCTCTCGGTCAGCCCCACCGGCCTGCTCACCTCCGGGCCCGTACCTACCGATCAAAACGCCACTATAACCGCACAAAGCAGCAGCCTCAGCGCCACTGCCGGCGTGCTCATCTATGACCTCACGCCTTACAACTTCGGCCCCTTCGCCGGTGATTCACTGGACGATGCTTGGCAGCAATTCTTTTTCAGCTCCGATCCCGCACTCGCCGCGCCCACACTTGATCCCGATGGCGACGGGCAGAACAACGCCTTCGAGTTCCTCGTCGGCACCGGCCCGCAGGACAGCGCGAGCTGGATGTAGTGCGCGGCTCCCTGCGGGCGCGCCGACGCTTGAGGAAATGGCGGCGCTGCGGGCGGCATTGCGGGATTGATAAATTTTTTTGAAACGCAGCGTCGGATTTGCCGAGGAACGGGGAGATGAAAATTCTTCTTTCGATGGGGTCCCTCGTGGTGCTGGCCACCACTCTATTAAGCAATGCGCATGCGGCGGATGTCACCGCGACGTGGACGAATGCGACGAGCGGCAATTGGAATGTGATTGGCAACTGGACGAATGCTCCGGCGCTGGGCGGATTCCCGAATAACGGCAGCAGCGGGGTGGCGGCGTATGACGCGGTGATCAGCACGACGGGCGCGGCTTACACGATCACGAACAACACAGGAATCACGGTCGAGGATCTGACGATCAGTTCGGCGAACGCGACGCTCAATCACACGGCGGGCATCTTCACGGCGACGAATGGGATCTCGGTGTCGGCGGGGACGTATCAGCTCAATGGCGGGACGATCAGCAACACGACGATCAACCTCAGCGGCACGGGCAACCTGAATATCGCGAACGGCGGAAGCGGCCTGCTCACTGGCGTGACGGTGAATGGCGCAATCAACGTGAGCAGCAACGCTGCTCGCGTGAAGATCGCCAATGGGACGACTTTTACCACGGCGCGGATCACGGGTTTCAGTGCGGGGCTGGGCTACGCACCAGGGCAGACGATGGATGGCACGGTGCTCTTTGAAGGCGGAAGCAGTCTGTTGGAAATGGACGGCACATCGGGTGCGCTCACTGTTGGCACAGCGGGAGAGATCCGCATGACCTCTTCCGGCGGCAATAGTGCAAACATCGGGGGTCAAATTCTCTTCCCCGGCGGAGCGATGACACTGGTGAACAACGGCCTCATCACCAACCAGGGCAGTGGTAGCACCATGACGGTCGTCCCCGCCAGCTTCACCAACGCGGGCACGGTGGAGGCCACTAGTAACGGCATCACGACGGTGAACACGGCGAACTGGACCAACACGGGCACGGTGCGGGCTCTGACGGGCGGCACGGTGAATCTAAATGGCGCATGGTCCGGCCCCAGCGGCACGCTCACGGCGGATGCGACCTCATCGCTGCATCTCGGCGGCACTTTCTCCACGCCGGATCTCGGGACGTTCAGCCTCGCTGCCACGAGTCAGGTGCGCGTGAAAGGTGCCTGGAACAACAACGGACAGAGTTTCTCCATCAACACGGACGCTGGAGTGTGGACGCTCGATGGCGGCACGATCACCGGCGGCACCCTGAACATCGCCGCCGGGCAGACTCTCCGCGTCGGGCAGACTCCCGGCAATTTGCTCACCGGCGTGACGATCAATGGGGCAATCAACGTGAGCAGCAACGCTGCTCGCGTGAAGATCGCCAATGGCACAACCTTCACCACGGCGCGGGTGGTAGGTTTCAGTGCTGGGCTGGGCTTCGCGCCGGGGCAGACGATGAATGGAACGGTGCTCTTTGAAGGCGGCGGCAGTTTTTTGGAAATGGACGGTACGCCGGGCACGCTCACCGTCGGCGCAGCGGGAGTGATCCGCATGACGGCACCCGGTGGCAGCAATGCAACCATTGGCAGCGATATCCTCTACGCAGGTGGCGCGATGACGCTGGTGAACAACGGGCTCATCAGCAACCAGAGCAGTGGTAGCAACATGACCATCTCCACCGCCAGCTTCACCAACGCTGGCACCGTGGAGGCTATCAGTGGCGGCATCCTTAGTCGGCCGGGCGGATACACGCAGAGCAGCGGTAGCACGCGCGTCACTGGCGGCACGATTCGAGCGCGGACGGCTGCGGTGAATGATCTGATCCAGCTCAATGGTGGCGCACTCGAAGGCTACGGGACGATCGAGGCGAACGTCCTCGCCGCAGGCAGCATCGATCCCGTGAGCGGCAGCGCGACGGGCCTCGCCATCAATGGCGACTTGAGCCTCGGCACGAACGTGCAGCTTCACTTCGCGCTCGGCGGCACGGCAAAGGGGATTCAGTACGACTTTCTCAGCGAGACAGGCACCGCGCCGCTCACGCTTGATGGCGTGCTCCGGCTCACTTTTGCGGGCGGGTTTCAAAACACGATCACTGGCGGAAACACCTTCACCATCATCACCTCGAACGCAGCGCTGACCGGCGCTTTCGACAATGTCGTCAGCGGCTCGCGGCTTTTCACGGACGATGGTCTCGGGTCGTTCCTTGTGACCATCACCGGTAACAGTGTCGTGCTCAGCGGCTACCTGCCAGTGCCGGATATCAGCGTGAGTGGAAACAGCGTGAACATCGCTGATGGCGACGCCACGCCCGACCTCGCCGACCACACGGACTTTGCCAGCGTGAACCTTTCGGGTGGGACGCGCGTGCGCACCTTTATCATCACAAACAGCAGCCAGGGCGTGCTCACGCTCGGCAGCGTCACCGTGAGCGGCGCGCACGCGGCGGATTTCACCGTCACTGCGCAGCCTGCCTCTCCCGTCATACCGGGCGGGAACACGACGTTTCAAGTCACCTTTGATCCCAACGGTGTCGGACTCCGTAGCGCGGCGTTGAGCCTTGTTACGGACGACCCCGACGAGAATCCTTTCAACTTCAGCATCCAAGGCACAGGCGCTCTTTCCAACAACGCCGACCTCTCTGCGCTCACGACGAGCAGCGGCGCACTGGTGCCAGCCTTCAATCCTGCGCTCACGAGCTACACCAATCCCCTTAATTTCTATATCACCAGCATCATCGTCACGCCGACGAAGGCCGACCCAAACGCGAGCATTCATATCCGTCTCAATGGCGGCAGCTACTCCAGCGTCGCCTCCGGCACACCGAGCGCCGTGCTCCCGCTCAATGTAGGAGCAAACACCGTGGAGGTGCGTGTGACCGCCGAGGACGGCTCGACGAAGACCTCCGCCATCGCTGTGAGCCGCAGCGCGCCTATGGCGGGAGACAGCGACTTGGTGGACTTCAATGTGGTGGGCCTGGCTGGGCTGGTCTCTGCGGTGCAGCCAGATGGCAAGACGATCATCGCGGGGAGTTTCATCTCGGTGCTAGGCCAGCCGCGCAATTACATCGCCCGGCTCAATGCGGACGGCACATTGGACGAGGGCTTTAATCCCAACGCGAACGATACGGTCTCCTGCGTGGAGGTGCTGCCGGATGGGAAAGTGCTGATCGGTGGTAGCTTCACGACGATGGGCGGTGTCGCCCGCAATTACATCGCAAGAGTGAACGCCAATGGGACGCTCGACACTGAATTTGACCCCCATGCGAACGATACGGTGTCCAACGTGCGGGCTCAGGCGGACGGAAAAGTGCTGCTGGCCGGCAATTTCACGGCGCTCCAGCCGAATGGCGCTGCGACTCCGACCACTCGCAATCACTTCGCTCGGGTGAACGCCACTGGCACACTTGACGCCTCCTTTAATCCTAATGTGAACGGCTTTGTGAAATGCGTGACCGTGCAGACGGATGGCCGGATGGTGATAGCCGGCGACTTCTCGACACTCCAGCCGATTGGTGCCGCTTCTCCAACCACGCGCAACCGCATCGCACGGGTGAATGCGAATGGCACGCTAGACCCTGACTTTGACCCCAATGCCAACGGCGTCGTCCATAGCGTGACTGTGCAGAGCGATGACAAAGTGCTGCTCGGCGGCGAATTCACCACGCTCCGTCCGAATGGCGCGGCCGCTGCGATCACTCGCAATCACATCGCGCGAGTGAACGCTGACGGCACGCTTGACGCAGGCTTTGACCCCAATGCGAACGACAGCGTCTTTAGCCTCGCGTTGCAGGCTGACGGGCGAGTGCTGCTAGCTGGCGGCTTCACCATGCTCCAACCGAATGGCGCCGTCCCTACCACGCGCAATCGCGTCGCGCGGGTGAATGCTGACGGCACGCTCAGCGTTGGCTTTAATCCCAACGCGAACAACGGAGTCTTTGGCGTAGCGGTGCATGAGGACGGCCAGGTGCTGCTCGCAGGCTACTTCACCACGGTCCAGCCGAATCTCGCCGAGGCACCCGTTCCCGCGAGCCGCTTTGCACGCCTGTTCAATGATCCCGCCACGCAGAGCCTCACCGTCCCGAGCCTCAACCGCGTGCAGTGGCTGCGAGGCGGTGCCTCGCCGGAGACACAAGAGGTGAGCTTCGAGCTGTCACTGGATGGTGGGACAAACTACACACCGCTCGGCACCGGCACGCGGATCAGTGGTGGCTGGGAACTCACCGGCCTCGCGCTGCCTCCCACTGGGCAAATCCGTGCCCGCGCCCGCATCTCCGGCGCTTTTCGCAATGGCGGCAGCGGACTCGTCGAAAGCATCACCGCCTACGACCCCGAAACCATGTCCATGGTAGTCTGGCGGCAGTTATACTTTGGCTCGCCCGCCAACAACGGCTCTGGCGCAGATACCTATGACTTCGATCAAGACGGTCTCCCAAACATCGTCGAGTTCGCCTTCGGTCTCGACCCCACGCAAGGCAGCAGCGTGCATCTCCCGCAACCGCAGATCAGTGCTGGAAATTTCACCGTGAGCTTCCCCACACCGCCCGGCGTCAGAGGCATCACCTACGGTGCCGAGTGGAGTACCACGCTCCGGTCTGCCAACTGGAGACCCATCATCGATACCGGCACTGGTGCGCAGCACAGCTTTAGCGTGCCTATTGATGGCAATTCGGGAGTGTTCATGCGCTTCGTCATCACGAGTCCGTGAGTGCGGCTGGCTGAAAACGCTTTTCCCTTCCACATCCCGCGGCATTTGCCGAGGAATCGCATGACCGTTACCATGCCGCCACTCGCATCATGTCATCCCCTGCCACCACCACCTCACGCTGCCAGATCTGTGGGGCGCGGCTCCCGGCGGGCACGCCGGATGATCTGTGCCCGTTGTGTGTGATGGAAGAGCCGATGCAACCAGGCGCGAGAGTGCTCGGGGATTGCGAGCTATTTGAGGAGATCGGGCGTGGTGGCATGGGCGTGGTGTGGCGTGGCAGACAGCGCAGGCTGGACCGTGAGGTGGCGGTGAAGACCCTGCCCGGTGGCGATCTCGCTGGCGCGGACGCCCGCGCACGCTTTCAAAAAGAGGCGCAGGCAGCGGCGCGACTGAAGCATCCAGGCATCGTCACCATCCATGAGGTCGGTGAGGCGGATGGGATGCCGTATTTTGTCATGGAACTGGTGCATGGCCGCACGCTGAGCGCCGTGATCGCCGAGAAGCCGGTGCCGGTGCGCATCGCGGCGCGCTGGCTCCATGAGGTGGCGCTGGCCGTGCAACATGCGCATGAGCAAGGCGTGCTGCATCGTGACCTGAAGCCCTCAAACATTCTCATCGAATCGGGTGACGACATCGGCAGGCCGCGCATCACCGACTTCGGTCTCGCGAAACTGACTGACGACGACAGCCAGCTCACGCTCTCCGGCTCCGCCGCTGGATCGCCCGCGTACATGTCGCCCGAGCAGGCTCGGCAAGGTGGCAGCACCGCACTGAGTGATGTGTATGGTCTCGGCGCGGTGCTCTACGCCGCGCTGACTGGACGCCCACCGTTTCAGGGTGAGACGATCGCCGCTGTGCTTGAGCAGGTGAACCGCGATGATCCGCTTCCACCGCGTCGTCTGAATGGCAGCATCCCGCGCGATCTGGAAACCATCTGCCTCAAGGCCCTCGAAAAAACACCCGCTCGCCGCTACGCCACGGCGCGTGACTTCGCTGATGACCTCGCACGCTTTATCGAAGGCAAGGCGGTGCTCGCGCGCCCCGTCGGCTGGTCAGGCAAAATCATGCGCTGGGCCTCGCGCCGACCTGCACTGGCGGCATCGCTCGCACTCGCGGTGCTGGCGCTCATCACCGCAGTCGTCGTGGCAGCCATTTCTGCCATTCACATCAAGGAGGCGGGTGATCGTGCCTTAGCCTCTGCTGCGGCTGAGAAATCACAGGCTCATGAGGCGCGGCTTCGTGCCACGCGGCTGCATATCGCAGAAGCGGTGCGCCGTCAGGAAGACGGTGATTTCATCGGCGCCCTGCCCTGGCTCGTTGCCGCACTGCGCAGCGGAATGGACGATCCCGTGGAGCGTGACGAGCACACCCTGCGCCTCGCCGCCGCGCTACACCAGTGCCCCCGGCTGTTGCATCACTGGACGCTTAATGGGTGGCGAGATAAACGCGATGCCGCGCTCGTTTCACCGGGCCGCGTCTATGCCGCCGACTTCAGCCCGGATGGTCAATGGATCGCCGCCGCGACCGGCAATACGCGAGTTTATCTTTGGAACACTGAGACCGGCGAGGATGCTGGAGCCGACTTCCCCGCGCAGGAGCAGGTGCAGTTCGTACGCTTCTCTGCCGATGGCCGCCGCCTGCTCACGGGCACTTCGGCCGACACCATCACACTTTGGGATGTCGCCACCAAAACAGCAGTCATCTCCGAGGTGAGCCACGCACTCAACGGCTGGCATCCCGCCTCGCTCCTGCCACCACTCATGAATGCTGACGGCAGCGTGCTCATCCGTGCCGAGCCGGGCAAGAAGCCTGAGTCTGGTGCCTATCTCGTCTTCACCGACGGGAAAACCAACCCCATCCCATTGCGAATCGGCATCACGGTGCGTGCCCTCGGTCTGTCTGGCGATGGGTCACTCATCGCCGTCGGCAGCACGGATGGAAAGGTGACCGTACACGATGCCACCACGGGTCAAAGCATCGGCACTGGCTTCCGCGTCAAAGGTTCCGTGCGCGGACTCAGCTTCAGTCCCGACAAGAAACTCCTGGGCGTGATCTGTGGTGACAACAACGCGCAGATCTGGCGGCTTGACACCCTCACCGAAGTCGGCACTCCGGCACCTCACTCCGGCGTCATCTATGAACTCACCTGGAGTCCCGACGGCACTCACCTCGCCACCGCTGCCTTCGGCGAGCGCAACTCGATACTGATGCGCGCTGACACCGGCGCGGCAGACGTCGTCATCCGCCATCGCATGGGCATACGCAGCGCCGTCTTCAATACCGCCGGCACCCGACTTCTCACGGCGGGGTTTGATAACATGGCGCGATTCTTTGATCCGCTCTCGGGGCGCGTCTCCGGCCCGCCACTGCATCACGCAGCCTATGTCTCCACCGCTCTTTTCAGCCCGGATGGCAAGCGCGTATTCACCGGCTCCTTCGACGGCACCGCACGCCTGTGGGAGTTGCCAGAAAACGCCTCGCCCGCTGACGAAATGGTGACCACCAAGGCCAGCCCCAGCGTGCGCTACCTCGCTCGTCGCGATACCAAGGTGGGCGAAACCAGCGCCATTACGATTTATTCGATGGCTGATGGCAGCTCCATCGGCTGCCCCGGCACCGGTGTGTGCGGCGGCCTGGGCGACGACGGCCGCACGCTCATCTGGCTGGGAGGCGATGCCTTTGAATTGCGCATGCTCGATGAGAGCAAAGCTCCACACACCCTTTGCGCTTTCACGGTCAATGGATTCGGCACCGCGCGCGGCTCGGTTCGCTACGAGGAAATCTCGCCTGACAGCCGGTATGCCGTGATCTCGCTCGACCGCCAAACCATGACCGTCCATGACCTCTCCAGCAGCCCTGTGAAAATCACCGGCACACTGAAGCTCTCCGAGCCTTTCGCTCTCGATGCTTTCAGCCCTCAGGGCGACCTGTTCGCCAGTGCGTCCCCCATAGCTGACGAGAAAACATTGATCACCATCTGGCATCTGCCTGAGGCGCGCAAAGTTTCATCCTTCATCGTGCCACAAACACTCGGGCACCTCAAATTCAGCTACGATGGCCGCATGATTGCCTGGGGCGCACGCATGGCCTCGCTGTATCCCGCGCCCGCCCGCATCCATTGGTGCGCGAGCGGAGATCCCGTCACTCCTTACCTCCCTCATCGCGGCAGCATTGAAGCGCTCGAGTTCAGCCCCGACAGCAGCCTGCTAGCCACCGGCAGCCGCGATGCCGCCGTGCGCCTGTGGGACACCGCGACGGGCAAACTCGCCGCGCCGCAGTTGCAGCATCCAGTCCGTGTCGGCAGCATCGGCTTTAGTCGCGACGGTCATCGCCTCGTCACGACCGCAGCCACTAGCCCGCCCGAGATCCGCGTCTGGAACGCTAACACTGGCGTGGCGCTCACTCCTCCCATACGCATCAGTGCTGGTGCCAGCTACACCAGTATCACCGACGACGGCACAACGCTGCTCAACTACGGCGGCACCTTCACCCGCTGGCCTCTCACCGATAACAACCGAGCGCCCGCTGACCTCATCGAAGCAGCCGAACTTCTCAGCGTCCACCGCCAGAATGACCTCATCGGCCCGATTCCGATACCCGCAAACGAACTGCGCGAGATGCACAAGCGCAGAAAGAGCGGCACGGCACAGGCACCCTAGCAGCCTGTCGGACTTTGCCAAGACGCGAAGCGGATGGTAGGAATGGCGCATGGCGTGAGGCATGGGCATGCCGTGCCGCCGATTCCGACAGCGCCCCGTTGCGCGATGGCCTGAGCATCCCCGCCGCGAGACGCTCGAAGCCGCCGTCGCCGTCATGCGAGAGAGGGCCAAAGAACGCCACACCCAGGAGCAGGCCGAGTATTTAAAGAAGCTCGAGCAGCGCGGCGAACAGGACGCCAGAGCAGCCGCAAACCACGCGGCAAAGCCCCCAAGGCCCCGCAGGCTGCCCGAAGGGTGGAGCGCAGCGACAGCAAGGCCGACCGTATCTGCCAGGCAACCATCTCCCCAACGAGTGTGAACATCGCCGATGCCAAGACAGGCGGTTTTGACCTCGCCAACGGCCTCTACGACCGCAAGAAAGCCAACCAACTCACCGCTGACGAGAAAAAGATGCTCGCCACCAAGCAGTCACGCGTCCCTACCAAGATCAGCC
>JAGKWZ010000240.1 GCA_021151605.1 Verrucomicrobiaceae bacterium | reverse complement strand
CTCCTGCTGAGTCTCGGACAGCCGCCGTTCAGTTTTGCGTAAGCTTTCCGAGGCGTCACTGAGCTGGCCGTGGGTGCTTTTGAGGGCTTCCTCAGTGGCAGTCAGGGTGGCTGTTGTATGGCTGAGACGGGCTTCGGCATCTTCCAGGGTCTGCTCAACTTCCGCGAACTTTTGGCGGGCATGGCTGAATTGGTCGTTCTTGGCGGCAAGCCCAAGTGTTGCTTCTGCAATCTGGCGATCAATGGCGGCAAGCTCTGACTGGAGGGCCGTGCGCTGTGAGGACAAGTCGGCGATCCCCTGACGGCTGGCGGCCAGCTCCTGCTGCGTGCTACTCAGCTCCGATTGGCATGACTCTAAGTCGGATCGTGTGCGGCTGAGCTTATCCTCCTCGGCTTGAAGTTCCGCACGTGCCTGCTCGGTCTGGGCCGCAGCCTGACGGTATTCGCTCTGGAGGATGGGCAGGATGCTGCGCAAAGAATGCGCTGTTTGCGAGGCGCGGTCATGGGCGGCGCTTAGTTCTGCGAGCGCCTGGCTGAGGTCGCTCTGCTCGGTCCTGGCCTTTTGGATTCGGGCGATGGTTTCGACGAGCTTTTCTTCGGTATCGATCAGCTCCTGAGTGCGGGCCTGGATGTCCTGCGAAAGTCTGGATTCGCGCCGGATGAGATGCTCCATCTCCTCTCCAGCCTGACTAATTTTGGATTCCAGTTTTGCGATGTGAGCCCGCCGCTCATGGAGGCGCTGTTCGAGATCTTTGTTGGCCTCTTCCAGGCTGGTGAGCCTGCCTTCCTCCACAGCGCACCTGCCGCTGAGCTGCTGAAGTAGGGAAAGGGCGTGGTCTTTTCTGTTGGAGATCTCCTCAAGCTCATGGCGTGACTCGGCTTCAGCGGCGTGAAGGCGGTGGACCTCGTCAGAGAGATCATGGTAGCGCGAGGTAATGCTCTCAAGTTCACCAGCGACGCGGTCACGATCATTCGAAAGGAGACCCAACGTCTGCAGCCGCTGTTGGTGGAGCGCCTCCACTTCATGCAGGGCCGCAGTCACCTCGGCCAGACGCCCGAGAGGGTAGTCTTCTGGAAGGGGCAATTGCACTTCCCTCCCGTCTTCGAGCACAAAGGCCAGTTTAGTCATGATGGTGAAAGAGGCTGAAAAATCCTGAGATGTTTAGTATTCAAAAAATGGGATATTTAGTAAGCTTAATAAATATAGGCCAACTTTTCAAGTCCTGATGATGGATTATTGCATCCAGCCTCTTCTAGTGGGATGTGACGGGGCTCCATTTCGCAAGGCTGGCCTGCTTTCTGACAAGTGAGGGGATGCGTGTCGGGCTTGCATCCAGCCGGTCTGGACCCAAAAGAGTCTATGACCATGACTGCTGACCTGCCTATCACGAACATTTCCTGCTACCTCTTTGCCCCGCTGACGGATCTGAAGGGGCTGCGCGAGCGCTTGATCGCGGTCTGCAAGGAGCGGGGTCTGAAGGGGACGATCCTGCTGAGCACGGAGGGGATCAATCTTTTCATCGCGGGACCGCGCGTGCTGGTGGATGAGCTGGTGGCGGTGATCCGCAGTGTGCCGGGACTGGCGGGGCTGGCCCCGAAGTACAGCGAGAGCTCGCATCAGCCGTTCAATCGGATGCTGGTGAGGATCAAGAAGGAGATCATCGCCTTTGGGGTGGAGGGGATCGACCCGGCGAAGTACACGTCGCCTCGCATGGAGGCGCGGACGCTGAAGCAGTGGCTGGATGAAGGCCGCCCGGTGGTGCTGCTGGACACGCGAAATGATTATGAGGTGAAGCTGGGCACTTTTAGAAATGCGCATGTGATCGGCGTGAACACGTTTCGGGATTTCCCAGCGGCGGTGCGTGCGCTGCCTGAGGAGCTGAAGAAGCAGCCGATTGTGACCTTTTGCACAGGTGGCATCCGCTGTGAGAAGGCGGCGCCTTTCATGGAGCGGGAGGGCTTTGAGCAGATCTGGCAGCTCGAAGGTGGCATCCTCAAGTACTTCGAGGAGGTGGGCGGGGATCACTACGAGGGCGAGTGCTTTGTCTTCGACCAGCGTGTGGGCGTTGACCCTGGGCTGGAGGAAACGCAGTCGGCGCAGTGCTACATGTGCCAGTCGCCGCTGACGGATGAGGATCAGGCGGACCCACGCTTTGTGGCGAATGTGTCGTGTCCGTATTGCTTTAAAACGACGGAGCAGCAGATGCAGGAGATGATCGTGAAGCGGCATGCGAAGATCCGCCAACTGACGACGCCGCTGCCGGGCAGTGCGCCGTATGACAATTTCCGTCCGCTGAATGTGCCGAAGCAATGTGATGGCATGACGCTGCTGGAGACGCTGGTGACGATCCTGCCCGTGGTGGCGCGTGAGGAGTGGGTGCGGCGTCTGGAGGGCGGGCGTCTGCTGGACAAAGACATGCATGTGGCCACGGCGGATCAGATCGTGCGGGCAGGGGAAAGATTTACCCAACTGCTGGCGGCGAATGTGGAGCCGGATGTGAATGCAGACATCCGCGTGCTTCACGAAGATCAGGCGATGCTTGTGGTGGAGAAGCCCGCGCCTCTGCCGATGCACCCCGGTGGGCGCTACAACCGGAACACGCTGCAATACATCCTGGATGAGGTTTACCATCCCTTTAAGCTGCGCGCCTGCCATCGGCTGGATGCGAATACCTCGGGCCTCGTGGTGGTGGCGCGGTCGCGCCACTTCGCGGGGCAGGTGCAGCCGCAATTTTCACGCGGAGAGGTGGAGAAGCTCTATCTGGCGCGCGTGCAGGGGCATCCGACGGAAGATAGCTTTGTCTGTGAGGCTCCGATCAGCCGCGAGGCCGGGGCGCTGGGCGGGCGTGAGGTGGATGAAGAGGGCGGTGACGAGGCGCGCACGGAGTTCCGCGTGCTGAGTCGCGATGCCGATGGCACGGCGCTGCTGGAGGCGCGGCCAATCACGGGCCGGACAAACCAAATCCGCATTCATCTCTGGCAGCTCGGCTTCCCGATCCTGGGTGATCCGACGTATCTGCCCGGCGGTGCGGTGGGAGATACTCAGACGCTGTCCGTGGGCGCTCCGCCGATGTGCCTGCACGCGGCACGGGTGAGCTTTGTGCATCCGCTGTCGAAAGAGCGCGTGACCTTTGAGTCGAAGCCGACGTGGAGGTAAAACGACTTTTTAAGTCGTACACTGGTGCGGCGGGTTTTTAACCCGCTAATGCAGGGCGAGATGAAATCTCGCCCCACCAGTTTACGAGTTTGAAACTCGTTCTACTTCCCAGCGGCCTTGCCACCCGTCTCGGCGGGCAGGGATTTGTTTTTCAGCCAGACATACTCTTTCCAGGAGCCTTCGTAGAGGCGAACGTTTGGATAACCAAGGACGTGCTTTAAAGTGAAGTAGATGAGGCTGCCTTCACGGGAGGTGCCGCAGTAGCAGATGATGTTTTGGTCTGGGGTGATGCCTGCCTGGGTGAGCTCGGCCTTCATGTCGGCGAGCGGTTTGAACTGGTGGGTATTGGCACTCTCCATGAGGCGTGCCCAATGGAAGCTGATGGCTCCGGGGATGTGACCTTTGCGCAGCCAGACGTCGTCGTTGCCCTGGTATTCGTTCAGAGGGCGGGCATCGACGAGCAGGTTTCCAGGTTTGCCGACATGCGCCTGCACGGTGCTGACATCGACGCCGATGCTGGGGTTGCCTTTCTCTGGCAGGGTGCCGGTGGGATTGCCGAAGTAGTCTTTGGCAGGCTCAAAGCCGGCCTTTACCCAGCCAGCGAGGCCGCCATCGACGACCTTGATGTTCTGCACGCCGAACTTCTCCAACACATAGACGACCATGCTGGTGCTGAGGATCTCGTCGTTCGGGAGCTTGTCGCCCGTGGCATAGACGAGGTGGAGGCGGTCTTTGTCCACACCGGCGCGGACGAGCAGCGCCTTGGTGATGTCATCGGGCAGATACTGCACGGGCACGGCTTCATTCGTGCCGCGCAGGGTGTCGAAGTTGATGTGATGCGCGGTGGGCAGGTGGCCGCGGAAGTAGTCTTTGTAGCCGCCGCGTGTGTCGAGCACGATGGGGCGCTGGGCGGTGTCGGGATTCGCGATGAGTTTGTTGGCTTCAGCCGGAGTGATGAGGCCGATGTCTGCCTGTGCAGCAGTGGCGATGAGGAGGAGGGCGAGGATGGATTTCATGGTTTGAGGGAGAGAGTGAAGTTAGATCAGAATTTGAAGACGAAGTTGATCTTGGCGATGTGGCTGGATTTGCCCTGTTCGGGGAAGTTGGTCCACCATTCGAGGACGATGTGCTTGCTCACGTCATACTTCCAACCAACGGCGGGCAACCAGAAGGACTGATCCGCCGCCTGCACGAGGTCCACGTTGAGATTGAAGGTGCGATCAAAGATCTTCCAGTTGCGATCTAGGCCGAGGAGGAAACTGTTGCCATTCGTCTGCACGCCATATCCGGCATGGGCGCGAACCAGACCAAAGTCATGGCTGAGCACGGCATAGGTGAAGGGGTCGCCAGCACGATTGATGTCCGTGAGGGCGATGCCAGCGACACCGACGGCAAGCTTGGCATTCTCCCAGGGCTCGAAACCGAGCTTCGTCTGGAAGAAGAGTGGGCCGCTTTCATGAGTGATCATCGGGCTGTCCATGCCCCATTCGAGGTTGAGGAAATCGAACTGAAGGCCGGTCTTGAACCCCATCCAGAAGGAATGCTCATCAGGACCGTTCGCGGCGAACTGGTTCGCGCCAGGCCCGAAGCTGCTGAAGGCCTGGATGGCGACAGTGCGGTGCGGCACGGTGTCGGCAGTGGGGATGTTGTTCAGACCGCTCGGTGTGGCAAAGGCGCAGGTGGCGAGAGTCAGTGCAGCGGTGAGGTGGAGGTAGGTTTGCTTTGTCATGTGGGCCTTATGTGTTTATATGCACAAACGGGCAAGTATAAAATTCGTCACCTCCGACATCTTTCAGCCGAATGGGTTTTTACTCGCCGCGCAGTGTCACCAGCCACCACATGAAGGCGGCGAGCAGACCTGCGCAGGGCAGGGTGATCAGCCAGGCCATGAGGACGGGCACGATGGTGCGCCAGCGGGCTTGTTTCGTCGTGATGCCAATGCCCAACAAGGCACCGACGGAGACGTGTGTGGTGGACACAGGCAGGCCGTGAAAGCTGGCCGTGGTGGTGAGCATGGAGGTGGCGAGATTGGCCGCGAAGCCCTGACCTGGATTCATGCCCGTGATCTTGTGAGAGAGAGTATCCGCCACCTGGCGTGCGCTGATGAAACCGCCGAGCGCCATGAAAAGCATAACCAGCAGCAGTCCGTAGGCTTCATTGATCTGACCTCCGCCGACGAGGAGCGCCAGCAGCTTGGGCGAGTCATTCATGCCACGAGCAAAGCCCACCGCGCCGGCGCTGAGGAAGTGCAGCGAGTCCAGCAGCGGTGTGCGGTGATCGGGGGCGAGTCGTAGCAGCTTCAGCAGCAGGTAAACACTGCCGCCGAGCACGAGTGCGAGCACGGGCGTGATGAGCAGCGGTTTGGCAAAGCTGTCCCACAGCTTCGCATAGCGCACGCCCTCGGGCTCAGCGGCGAGTCCGGCCCCGAGCAGCGCACCCATGAGCATGTGCGTGGTGGAGACGGGAAAGCCCAGCCTCGTGGCGAGCAGATTGGCGATGGCCGCGCCCATGCCCACGGCGAGCAGGAAGTCCGGTCGCCCCACCAGTTCATTCGGCACGAGACCTTTGCCTGAAAAGGTCTCCAGCAGCGTGCCCGGCATGAAAAGAGCCGCGAGGCAGCCCGCCGCCGTGGTCACAGCGGCCCAGCGCACCGCCGTCCAGTAGCTCGTCGTGCTGCTGCCGAAGAGGGAGGCCACGCCTTTGAAGTTGGCGTTGGCTCCATTGGCATAGACCATGGCCAGCGCGGCGGTGATGATGAGGGCGGCGAGCATCGGCCCGGTTCTTGGATGCTGGTATATGCCCCGTCAAGCATGTTCAAAGGGGCCACATCGAGTGTTGAAGAGGTGACGATGCCGGACATCATCCACCCGTGCCCACGAAGATCGATTGTCTCCCTGCCATGAAAGCGCTCGCCGAAGAAAACCGGCTGCGCCTGATGCGTCTCCTGCTGGGTGGCACCCGCTCGGTGAATGACCTCGCCGAGGCCACGGGCATGAGCCAGTACAATGTCTCGAAGCACCTGCGCATCCTGCGTGAGGCGGGCCTGCTGGCGCAGGAAAAGCAGGGCCAGCAGCGCCTCTACGCCGTGGCTCCCGCCATCGCTGAGCATCTCGCGGACAATGCCAGCGTTCTCGATCTCGGCTGCTGCCAGTTTGATTTCAAGAAGCTGGCGACGTGAGGCAGATGCCGGAGCATTTCCCAAATCAAGGCACAGTGGCTGCGTGACAAAGGAGTGACGCCCGGTACTCTGCGCGTCGTTCATGGATCTCCCTACCACGCCCATTCTGTATCGCCCAAATGTCGCCGCCATTCTCGTGAATGCCGAGGACCGAATCTTTGTCGCGGAGCGGATCAATATCCGCGGCGCGTGGCAGTTCCCGCAGGGTGGCATTGATGAAGGCGAAGATGCGGAAACGGCGCTTTTTCGAGAACTGGCGGAGGAGATCGGCGTGACGCGGGAGAAGCTAGAGATCCTGGAGCAGCGCGCGGGCTACCGATATGCCTTTCAGAAGAACCGACTGAAGTACGGCATCTACGGCGGGCAGGAGCAGACGTACTTTAAATGCCGCTTCCTGGGCACCGAGGCGGACATCAATCTGGCCGCCACACACCAGGAGTTCGCCCAATGGCGCTGGATCGAGCCGCGCGAGTTCCAAATGACCTGGGTGCCGAAATTCAAGCGCGCGGTGTATCGCGCCGTGTTGATGGATTTTTTTGGCATCGAAGTGGAGATGCCGCGTGACTGAGCCACAGTGGGTGGCCTAGAATGAATCCGATGTCACAACGCCACCAGGAGACACAAGCTAGGCCGGCCAAGGCTCCGCGCTGGGTATCGCCATGGACCTATGATGACGAGTGGGAGGACGAGCAACGCAGGCATCTGAAGGCGACTCAAGCGCCAGCACAAAGTCCGGCAAAATCTCCTCCAGAAGGCGCAGTCCAAAAAGGACCCGATCAATCGGTTTCACCTCCGCCCGGCGTCGAAGCTAAGAAAGCACCAGCGCCGGCCATCGTCAGTCTAGTGCAGGAAACAAAGGTGCAAGAAGCGGCGGACTGGGTGGAGATCGACGAAGAGACGCTTTTGGCAGCAAGCCGAAGCACTGCTGCCAAGAGCCCCCCTTTTTCGCCTCCCAGGGCGGCGAGGGCTGAAGAAAGGCAACCGCGTGGCCCAACCCCAACTGCACCGCATACAGAGAGGAAGTCTGCCACCGGTCCAGGTGAGCATCAGACAAGCTCAGCCACGTCCTCTACAGCGTCTGTGCCACAGCCCCAGTCGCCGCCGGAGCGAGTCGCGCCGAAGTCCGGCAGCGCACGTCAGCAGCCTGAATCTTCGTCCTCATGGGGCACGCTTTT
Source organism: Verrucomicrobiaceae bacterium (assembly GCA_021151605.1). Taxonomy (GTDB): domain Bacteria; phylum Verrucomicrobiota; class Verrucomicrobiia; order Verrucomicrobiales; family Verrucomicrobiaceae; genus Prosthecobacter. Next base: position 1,381 of record JAGKWZ010000240.1, on the reverse strand, counting down.
CATCACCAGCCTCGGTTTGGCAGGTGCCCTGCTGCTGGGCTGGATCTACTTCTCAGACATCCCAGCGCCTCTGGATGACGATCTCATCCTCCTGGAGCCCGTGGACCTAGCTCCGAAGATCGCCGGTCCCGAGCGCCTGAGCACCTTCCTCCAGGCGGTGAACTCCATCCCCGACCTGAATGTGGCGCTCCAGCCCTCCTGGAAATGGGACATCAAGACGCTGGAAAGTTATGTGCGCGGAAACGGGGCCGCGCTGGATGCCTTGCGTGATTTGCTGGGAGACTTCGACTGGCATCCGCGCCACGCCGCCTGGCATCAGGTGGATCTCGGTGCCCATGCCTCCTGGCCTCATGTGCGCATCCTGCTCCAGGCGCGCGTGGCCTACCTGCTTGCCCTGGGGAATGAAGAATCCGCCCTCCTGGCCGCCATCGACATAGGTCGGCTCAGCCACCGTCTTCAGGACATGTGGTCCTGGCCCACCTACATGCAGCGGTCTCAGGAGCTGCACATGGCCTGCGTGCAAATGATGGCCTACGTGCTGAAGCAGACACGGCTCGGCAGCGCGGAATTGAAGCTGGTGCAGGATGAGTTCATCCGCTGCGCTCCCCTGGACGGCCATCTGCAGCGCGCACTCAGCGCCTTCTATCTGCATGAAAAAAAGCTCCTCCTGGGAGAAAAAAGCGGCGCGCCGCTGGATACCATGCCCGGCGGAGTCCTCCAGGAGAGACCTGGAAGGCTCTTCTTTAAAAAGCAGGAGACCCTCAGCCTCTTCGCTGAAAACTTCCGCGAGCTGCGTGATCAGGTGGTCATCACACCCCTGGCAGCGGTTCATACAGGTGCACCTAGCGTCCGCCGACCCGTGGCTTTATCCCAATTTCAGCCCAATGGTGAAGGAGAGCGGTATTTTAAACAGCGCATTGAACCCTGTCTGGAGTTGTCTGCCCGCCATCATCTGGCCAAGGCGCGCCACGATCTCGTACTCTGTCTCTTCGCCATCCGTCGCTACCTCGCAGATCAGCATAAGCTGCCCTCCGGTCTCGATGTCCTCCGTCCTGGATACCTTCAGGACATAGCGCTCGATCCATTTTCAGGAGAGCCGCTCCGATATGATCCCCTCAAAGGCGTGCTTTTTTCCGTCGGTGCCAATCTACGTGCCGAAGGCGGCAGCATCACCGAGCCACCGCTCTCAGACCCCGATGAACCCACCGTGGAGCTGGGTATCACTGCCAGTGCGGCCGTGGAAACCTCCTCAAAACTCATGCGCGAATAAGGGTGAAAAGTGTCACCCGCAGAGTGGTTACCCCTCAAGGACTCGAACCTTGAACAACAGAGTCAGAATCTGTTATGTTACCATTACACTAAGGGGTAGCTGTGTGGCGGA